>JBGSPP010000019.1:0-10155 GCA_041738515.1 Desulfobulbus sp. | reverse complement strand
ACCATCGGCGACGGCCGCTTCCGGGTGATGATCACCGCCGGCACAGCCCCGGCCGTGACCCCGGTCGATCCCAATGCGTATGCCTGCGTCCCGCCGGCCAGGCCGCGGCTGGTCTACGTCATCGGCTCCGACTCCATGGGCCGGGGCAGTGACCAGTTGGGCTGGGCCCTGCTCCAGACCTATGTCCAGACCATCAAGGAGGTGGATCCGCTGCCGGAGAAGATCGTCCTTTACAACAGCGGCGTCAAGCTGGTGACCACCGCCTCCGGGGCTCTGGACGCCCTCCGCGATCTCCAGGCTCTGGGCGTGGAGATCCTGGCCTGCGGGACCTGTCTGGACTTTTTCGACCTGAAATCAGCCATTGCCGTCGGCCAGATCTCCAACATGCTGGAAATCATGACCACCATGGCTGACGCAGACAAGTTGGTCAGCCCGTTTTGATTGCCGGAAGCGTGATCCACCATGCGCCGATTTTTTCCTTCTTGCCCCGATCGAGCCAGCACACGCCGCCGGCCCGAAGCGGGGCGCATTTCTCCATTTCCTTGCGTTCCTGAGGTTTCCATGCGTTCCCTCCTCTCCCTTGCCGCCGGCCTGCTGCTCGTCCTGAACTCGGCCGGCCTCTGCCTTGCCAAAGCCACCCCGCCCGCGGAATTCAACGAAGACCGCAACAAGCTGATCGCCTTCATGCTCAGCCAGCAACTGCCGGTGCAGCATTTCAGCCATGAACCGCTCGACGACGATCTCTCCCGCAAGGTGTTCGACCTCTATCTTCGCCAGCTCGACCCAAGAAAGCGATTTCTCCTCAAGCCGGATGTCGAGCAGCTCAATGCCTTTGCCACCCACATCGATGACGAACTCAAGCGCGGCAACGTGGTCCTGCCCAGCGCCGGCATGGAGTTGCTCAACGAGCGAATCCGCCAGGTCGAGGCCATGATCGACCCGCTCCTGGACCAGGGCTTTGACCTGGACAAGGAGGAACAACTCGAGTCGGAGCCCAAAAAACTGGATTACCCGGCCGATGCGGCTGCGCTGCGGGAACGGTGGCGGCTCACCCTGAAAATGCAGGTGCTGGACAGCTATTTCGACGCGCTTGACCAAAAGCGCAAGGCCAATCCCGAGGCGGTCAAGGAGGTTTCCACCACCCAGCACCCGCAGGAACTGCAGGATGCGGTCAAAAAGGTGCGGAAAAGCACCCGCCGCGCCCTTGATCGGTTGGTGCAGCAGAGCCGGCAGGATCATTTCGACCGCTACTTCGACGCCGTGGCCCGGGCCTTTGATCCCCATTCCGATTACATGGCCCCCACCTCCAAGGAGGATTTCGACATCCAGATGAGCGGGTCCCTGGAGGGTATCGGCGCCCTCCTGCGCGAAGACGAGGGACTGATCAAGGTGATCCGGATCATCCCCGGCAGCGCGGCGGAACGCCAGGGACAGCTGCAGGCCGAGGACGCCATCCTGTCGGTGGCGGAAAAAAATGGAGAGCCCGTGGACATCTCGGAGATGCGCATCCGCGAGGCGGTCAGCCATATCCGCGGCCCCAAGGGCACCGAGGTGCGACTGACCGTGCAGAAGCCTGACGGCTCGAAGCGGGTCATCCCGATCATCCGCGACGTGGTGCAGATTGAAGAGACCTACGTCAAATCCACCCTGATCAAGGGTGAGGGCAAACATCCCATCGGCTATCTGCGCATCCCCAGCTTTTACCGGGACTTTTCCGCCCAGGCTGACGGCAAGGAGACCCGAAACGTCACTGACGACACCCTGGAAGAACTGAAAAAACTGAAGAAACAGCGCATCGCCGGCCTCATCCTCGACCTGCGCAACAACGGCGGCGGGGCCCTCACCGATGCGGTGCGGATCTCCGGCCTGTTCCTGCCGGGCGGACCGGTGGTGCAGGTCAAGGACTCCCAGGGCGCGGTCAAGGTCCTGGAGGACGAGGACATGGGCGTGGCCTACGACGGCCCGATGATCGTGCTGGTGAACCAATTCAGTGCCTCGGCCTCGGAGATCCTGGCCGCGGCTCTGCAGGATTACGGCCGGGCCCTGATCATCGGCGGGACGCACACCCACGGCAAAGGCACAGTCCAAGCCATGATGGACATGAACAAAAACCGGCCACTGCTGCAGTTCCGCAAGTACGACGACCTCGGCGCGCTCAAACTGACCATTCAGAAATTTTACCGCATCGATGGCGGCTCCACCCAGTTCAAGGGCGTGGAACCCGACCTGGTGGTGCCGTCCATGTTCGACCACCTCAAAACCGGCGAGCAGCACATGGACTATTCCCTGCCCTGGGACCAGGTGGAGCATGTCGACTTTGCCCGCTGGCGTGGCTACCGCTTCGATGTCGCCAAGGCCGGACGGGAAGGAAAGAAATGGGTGGAAAAGAACCCGCTCTTCAAGAAGATCCGGGAAGAAGCGGAAAAGGCCAGGGTGCGGAGCGAGCAGACCATGACGCCCGTCTCGCTTGCGGCAATGTGGAAGGACCGGGAAGAGATGGCGGCCACCCGCAAGGAGGCGAAAGCTCTGGGACTGCTGCAGGAAGGCGAAGCTGAGGAAGATATGAAGCCTGCCGCGGAGGAGAAGAAACTCGACGAGGTAGTGGCCGCCGATCCCATGGTCCAGGTTTCCGTCTACCTGATGAAAGACGCACAAGCCGGGGGCGCCTCGGTGGGTCTGTCGCGGTAAATTTTTCGCTTGAAACAAATGACCAATCATGCTAGAGCATCCTGTGCATGAATCCTCATTCATTTTTGGCCGGTCGGGAGCTTGCTGAAATACTGTTGAATTGCAGCTAGCTGAACGAACCCGACCCGGCTTCGAATCATACACGGGCATTCACCAACGATGGAACTGAGCGAAGCGCTGTCAAATCGAAAAAAAGAGATTCTTTCCCTGTGGATAGAAAGAACGCTCGACAGTTATGCCGCGCCCGGCTTTTTCAAGAGTGCCACCGACCCCTTTGCCAATCCGGTTGGCGTCAACATCGCCAACGGCCTCACCGCGCTGTTTGACCTGCTGCTTGGCAAGGCCGACCAACTGGACTATCTCAAGCCGCTTGACCAGGTGGTGCGAATCCGCGCCGTCCAGGAATTCACTCCCTCCCAGGCCGTGGCCCCCTTTCTCGAGTTGAAATGGGTGGTAAAGCAGGTCTTCTCCGGCAATCAGGAAACCAGACCCCTGCTGACCGCGCTCGACACCTTTGATTGCGACATCGACCGGATGGCCTTGGCGGCATTCGATATTTATACGGATTGCAGGGAGCAACTGTACCGCAACCGGATCCAGGAACTGAAAAGCGGCAGAGCCATCCTCACGGACGCAGCCTGCCCATCCGCTCTGATGCGGCAACAGGCCGCCGAATCCGGCGGGAACGATTGAACACCCATTGTGTAACCGGCCGGCCGGCTTCATGGCGGTCCAATGAAGCCTTCAGTTCCGGCTTTTACCGTAACCTGACAGGTTACAGTCTCATTTGCATGCGAAGGAGTGATCGATGAAGTACGCCTTCCCTTTGGCGGCAGTCATTGCCCTGGTGTTGATCGCGCTGATCCTGGTGCAGATACCGGGAATGCAATACCTCTTTGGTGTTGTCATTCCGTATCTGGCCATGGCGCTGTTCTTAGGCGGTTTTTGCTACCGGGTGGTCCACTGGGCCAAATCGCCGGTCCCGTTCAAGATTCCGACCACCTGCGGCCAGGGCTACTCCTTGCCCTGGATCAAGCAGGACAAGTTGGAGGCGCCGGTTACCACCGCGCAGGTTGTGGCCCGCATGTTCCTTGAGATCGTCCTCTTCCGCTCCCTCTGGCGCAACACCAAGGCCACAGTCAATGATGGCCCCAAACTAACCTACGAGTCAAGTAAGTGGCTGTGGTTGTTTGGCATTCTCTTCCATTACAGCTTCTTGGTAGTGGTTATCCGCCACATGCGGCTGTTCCTGGATCCGGTGCCCTGGGTGGTCTCCTTCCTTGAGATGGGCGACAGCCTGCTCCAGATCGGGGCGCCGGCCATGTACATGACCGACGTCACCATCGTGCTTGGCCTGCTTTTCCTTTTTGGACGCCGCCTGATCAATCCTCAGGTTCGCTACATCTCGCTGGCCAACGATTATTTCCCGCTGTTTTTAATCCTCGGCATCGCCACCACCGGCATCCTGATGCGCTTTTTCCTGCGCGCCAATGTCGATATCAATGCTATCAAACAGCTGGCCCTTGGCCTGGTGACCTTTCACCCGACCATTGTCACCGAGATCAGCGCCCTGTTTTATGCCCATCTCTTCCTGGTCTGCACGCTGCTTGCCTATTTCCCCTTCAGCAAGCTCATGCATATGGGAGGGGTCTTCCTCAGCCCCACCCGGAACCTTGCCAACGATTCGCGTATGAATCGCCATGTCAATCCCTGGAATCCGGAGATCAAACCGCACTCCTATGCCTCCTATGAGGACGAATTCCGCGAGGATATGGTGGAACAGGGCATCCCGGTCGAAAAAGAGTTGCCGCCGAAGGCCAATGACTAACGCTGGATAATACAAGGGTAAAAGGATAGAGCAATGGCAGCAGTGGTTAAGATGGATAAGTTGGCACGGAGCGTGGTCGAAGGTCCTTCGCTGATGACCGGCTCCATTCCAACCAAGGATTGGATGGATGTTCCTGTCGTTTTCAAGCCCGGGAATTATGCCTATACGACAAAGCCTGAAGTACAACGGTATCTGGATAGTCAGAAAGGCGTCAGTTTTCCCAATGCACGTGAATGGAACCCTGAGGACGACGACTGGAAACTTCCTGAGAACTGGAAGGAGATCATCCTTCAGGGGCTAGCCGACCGGCTGGAGCGTTTCCGGTCGCTGAAAATCTTCATGGATTGCTGCGTCCGTTGCGGCGCCTGCGCCGACAAGTGTCACTTCTTCCTTGGCACCGGTGATCCCAAGAACATGCCGGTACTGCGGGCGGAGTTGCTGCGGTCGGTGTACCGCCAGGACTTCACCCTGGCTGGCAAGATTCTGGGCAAGCTCGCCGGCGGTCGGGAGATGACCGTGGGCGTGCTCAAGGAATGGTTCATGTACGCCTACCAGTGCACCGAATGCCGTCGCTGCTCCGTGTTCTGCCCCTACGGTATCGACACCGCCGAGATCACCATGATGCTGCGCGAGTTGCTCCATCTGGTGGGTATCGGTATCAATTGGTGTATGGAACCGGTGGCCAACTCCAACCGCACCGGCAATCACATGGGGCTCACCCCCCAGGCCTTCAAGGGCAACGTCGAATTCCTCTGTGATGATATAGAGAACCTTACCGGCGTCCGAGTCAACCCGACCTTCAACCGCAAGGGCGCCGAAGTGCTGTTCGTCACCCCCTCGGCCGACGTCTTCGCCGAGCCCGGCATCTTCACCTGCATGGGCTATCTGCTGCTGTTCGAGGCCATTGGCCTGGATTACACCTGGTCCACCTATGCCTCGGAGGGTGGCAACTTCGGCCTCTTCACCTCCAACGAGATGATGAAGAAGCTGAACGCCAAGATGTACGCCGAATCCAAGCGCCTGGGCGTTCGCTGGATCCTTGGCGGTGAGTGCGGCCACATGTGGCGCGTGTTGCATCAGTACATGGACACCATGAACGGCCCGGCCGATTTTCTCGAGGTGCCCCGGTCACCGATCACCGGCACGGTGTTCGACAACGCCCGCTCGACCAAGATGGTGCACATCTCCGAGTTCACCGCCGACCTGATCAAGAACAACAAGATCAAGTTCGACAAGAGCCGCAACGCCCACGTCACCGCGACCTTCCATGATTCTTGCAACCCGGCGCGGGCCATGGGACTCCTGGATGAGCCGCGCTACATCCTCGACCACGTGGTGGAGAACTGGGTGGAGATGCCCGAAAATACCATCCGCGAGCGGACCTTCTGCTGCGGGTCGGGAACGGCGCTCAACACCGACGAGATCATGGAACTACGCATGCGTTCTGGCCTGCCGCGCGCCAACGCGGTCAGGTATGTCCATGAGAAACACGGCGTCAACACGCTCGGCTGCGTCTGTGCCATTGACCGCGCAACGCTGACGACGCTGATGAACTATTGGGTACCGGAAGTCCAGGTGGCCGGGCTGAGTGAACTGGTCGGCAACGCGCTGGTGATCGAAGGTGAGCAGCGACAGGACCTGACCGAAGGGCTCAGGACCCTCGTTTAACAGACCGGCAGGAATGGAGGAAGAGCGATGTATGACAGTGGTAAGATAATTCCGGGACTGATCGTTTTTGTCCTGTTTGTCACGATTCCGGTCTGGTTGAACGGCGGCACCGCCTCGGCACCGCCTAAGCCTGTCCTGCCCAAGGACGCCAAGACCTGTGTCCTGCCGGCCGCGGAGATCCGCGCCAATCACATGAAGTTGCTCAATGTCTGGCGTGATGAGGTGCTGCGCACCGGCGACCGCGCCACTTTCACCATTGAGGGTAAACCGTACCAGAAAAGCCTGATGCTGACCTGTATGAAGTGCCACACGAGCAAGAAGCAGTTCTGTGACACCTGCCACACCTATGCATCGGTTAAACCATATTGCTGGGATTGCCACATAGCTCCTGCAGAGTGAACGGCGAACGAGGAGATATTCAGATGGACAATAAGAGAAGAGATTTCCTCAAGGTTGCAGGGATTTCCACCCTCGCCGGCCTCGGAGGAACCGCGGTCATCGACCGAATCGTCAATGCGGCCAACGTCGCCCACGCCAGTAGTTCCGCCGGTCAGGCAGGTGGCCACGCCACCGACGCTACAGCCCACGGCGGCCCGCCCACAGCCAGCGGCAACCGCTACGGCATGGTGGTCGATGTGCGCAAATTCCGCCAGGATCCAAGTCTAGGCGAAAAAGCGGTCGCGGCTTGCCACCGCGTCCACAACGTGCCCGAGTTTCCAGACAAGAAAGATGAGATTAAGTGGATCTGGATGACGGAATTTAATAACGCCTTTCCAGAAAAACCGAACCTCTACTTGGACGAAGCTGCCAGCAACAATACGCTGCCCATCTTCTGCAACCATTGCGACAACCCGCCCTGTGTTCGCGCCTGTCCCACCAAGGCGACCTTCAAGAACAAGGACGGCGTCATCATCATGGACTACCACCGCTGTATAGGGTGCCGTTTCTGCATGGCCGCCTGTCCGTACGGCAGCCGCAGCTTCAACTGGCGCAATCCAGAGGAATTCGTCAAGAACCTCAACAAGGATTTCCCACGCAGAACCCGCGGTGTGGTGGAGAAGTGCAACTTTTGCGCCGAGCGCATCGGCATCGGCTTGCAGCCGGCCTGCGTCGAAGCCTGTGGCGATTCCAAGGCGATGGTGTTTGGCAATCTCAACGATCCGCATTCCGAGATCCGCAAGCTGCTCAAGGAAAATCACACCCTGCAGCGCAATCCGTCTCTCGGCACCCTTCCTTCCGTCTTTTATATAGTATGAGGCCGCCATGTTTGAGAAAGCGTTAAAAGGAAACAACTACTACTGGATGTGGCTTGCCTTTCTCGGCTTTTTTGTCGCCGTTGCCGCGGTCTGCTACCTGCGGCAGTACTTCACCGGTCTGACCCTGACCGGCATGAGCCGGGACGTCTCCTGGGGCATCTACATCTCCCAGTTCACCTTCCTCGTCGGCGTGGCCGCCGGAGGAGTGATGCTGGTGCTGCCGTACTACATCCATAATTTCAAGGCGTTCGGGCGGATCACCATCCTTGGCGAATTCCTCGCCATCGCCTCGCTGCTGATGTGCATGATGTTCATCATGGCCGACCTTGGCCAGCCGTTGCGCGGCCTGAACGTGCTCTTCTACCCGACGCCCAATTCCATGCTCTTCTGGGATATGTGCGTCCTCTGGGGCTACCTGATCCTCAATGCGCTGTGCGGCTGGGTCATCCTCACCGCCGAGCGCAAGCAGCAGCATCCGCCGAAGTGGATCTATTTCTTTGTCTATCTGTCGATCCCCTTTGCCTTCTCGATCCACACCGTCACCGCCATGTTGTACTGTGGTCTACCTGGTCGTCACTTCTGGCTGTCGGCCATCGTCGCCCCACGCTTCCTCGCCTCGGCCTTTGCCGCTGGCCCTGCGCTGATCGTGGTCATGGCCCTGATCCTCAAGCGGGTCGCCAACTTTGACGCCGGCCGGGAAGCAATCAACAAGATGGTGACCATCATCATCTACGCAGCCATCGCCAACATGTTCTTTGTCGGTCTGGAGTTCTTCGTCGGCTTCTACTCGGACATCCCCGGCCACAAGCACACCCTGCAGTACCTGTTCTTCGGTCTGGAGCACCACGGGCACGTGTATAACAACCTCGTTCCCTTCATGTGGGGCTTCGTCGCCCTGTTCTGTGTCGGCCTAACCCTGCTTGCCTATCCTGCGACCCGCAAGGGGAACGATCTCTGGCTCGGCCTCGGCGCCGCCTCGATTTTCTTCGCTTTCTGGCTTGACAAGGGCATCGGCTTTGTCCTCGGTGGCTTCGTGCCCACTCCAGTCGATGAAATCGTCGAGTATTACCCGACCGCCAACGAACTGCTCATCACCATCGGCGTCTGGGCGGCAGGGTTCTTCATCCTGACCATCCTTTACAAGATCGCCATCGGCGTCGAACACGAAATCGAAGCCTGAACTCTTCAGTCAAAAACAAAAAAGCCCCCGGGTTTCCGGGGGCTTTTTTTTTGTGGATGCTATTGGTCAAAGACCGGCGCGGCCGAGATACCAACGCCAGACTGTCATGATCTGTTCCTGTAGCAGGAGATAGGAAATGGCGCCCAGAGCGAGGAAGGGGCCAAAGGGGATGCGGGTCTGACCGCCCTTGCGCTGACGAACCATGGCGACGATGCCAACCAGGCTGCCAGTCAGTGAACTGGCAAAGATGACATAGAGCAGGCTCTGCCAGCCGAGGAAGGCGCCGATCATGGCCAGTAGTTTGATGTCGCCGCCGCCCATACCCTCGCGCCGGGTGAGGAGGTAGTAGCCGAAAGCCACGGCGTAGAGTGCGCCGCCGCCGAAAAGTATGCCCATCCCGGACTGCTGCCAGGTAACCTGATCGTTCAGGAAGGCGCCGGCGAAACCGATGGGTATCGCCGGCAGGCTGATGGTGTCCGGGATTATTTGGTGATGAATATCGATAAATATGATAACCAGCAGGGCAGCGACAAAGATAAAGTAGAAGGCAAATTCGAAGCTGGGCGAGAATCGCCGCATCAACAGGGCCGAGAGTATGGCCATGGCTGCCTCGACCGTCGGGTACTGCAGGGAGATATGCACCTTGCAGGTTCGGCATCGGCCTCGCAGGGCCAGGTAGCTGAGTATGGGGATGTTCTCGTACCAGTGCAGCGGCGTCTGGCAACGTGGGCAGTGCGATCCCGGGAAGACGATCGATTCGCCTTCGCTCGGCAGGCGCAGGATCACCACGTTGAGAAAGGATCCGACCAGTGCGCCGAAGAGGGCCGCGAGAACAATGAGATAAAAATCCATGTCGCGTTCTGTCCTGTGGTTGTCTGTTGGTAATAAGTGAACATCAATACTCTTTTGTATCGTTTTCCATGCCCGAGTTCCAGGAAAAATCCAGCATTCTCACCGTCGAACAACTGGCCGAGGGGGTCTATCGCCTCGTCCTGGCAGCGCCGCACATCGCTGCCGCGGCCCAACCGGGCCAGTTTGTCATGGCCGCCTGCGGCCGCACCTTCGATCCCCTCCTCCGCCGCCCCTTCTCCATCCATCGGGTGACCGCCGGGGGTGAGGTGCAGTTGCTGATCAAGGTGGTCGGCCAAGGCACGCAGTGGCTGTCCGAGTTACGCTCCGGGGGATGCCTTGATCTCATCGGACCGCTGGGACGTGGATTCCGCCTGCCCGGCGAGGGGCCTGCGGCCCTCGTTGGCGGGGGCATCGGCATCGCGCCGCTGCTGTTCCTGGCCGACATCCTACGCGACCGGACCGACCAGAACACCCCTCCCCTGGCCCTGCTCGGGGCTCGGACCGGGGATGAACTGCGCCAGCTGACCCTCGAATTTTCCGATGCCGGCTGTGAGGTCCACACCGCCACCGACGACGGCAGCCTGGGCCACCACGGCCTGATCGGCGATCTCCTTCCGGCGCATCTGCCGCGGATCCGTCAGGTGTACACCTGCGGTCCCCACGCTATGATGGCCACCGTTGCC
>JBGSPP010000012.1:0-3878 GCA_041738515.1 Desulfobulbus sp. | reverse complement strand
ACCCCCGAGGACGGCCAGGCCAGGGGCCTGCAGGGGATGATCGACGAGGTTGTCGAACTGGCCGACGCAGCGCTGGATCTGCCTGCGGGTATGGATCCGGCCACGGTGCTGGCGGGCCTGCGCGGCGGCGACCGGCGGCTGCTGGCCCGGATTGTCACTGCGCTGGAGAACGGCGTCTGCCCGGAGGCGCTGCGGCAGGCGATTGTGGAAGAGGCCAGGGGCATGAATGTGCCGGTGCTCGGCGTCACCGGCACCGGCGGAGCGGGCAAGTCCTCGCTCACCGACGAGCTTATCCGCCGCTTCCGCCTCGACCAGGACGACTCCCTCCATCTGGCAATCATCAGCATTGACCCCTCACGCAAGCGCACAGGCGGAGCCCTGCTCGGCGACCGCATCCGCATGAACGCCATCGAGCATGCCAATATCTACATGCGTTCGCTGGCTACCCGCGAGACCGGCTCGGAGATCTCCGTGGCCCTGCCGGAGGTGATCGCGGCCTGCAAGCTGGCCGGCTTTGATCTGGTGATCGTCGAGACCTCGGGCATCGGCCAGGGCAACGCCGCCATCGTGCCCCACGTGGATTGTTCGCTCTACGTCATGACCCCGGAGTTCGGCGCCGCCTCGCAGCTGGAGAAGATCGACATGCTCGATTTTGCCGAGTTCGTGGCCATCAACAAGTTTGACCGCAGCGGCGCCGCCGATGCCCTGCGCGACGTGCGCAAGCAGTACCAGCGCAACCATAACGCCTTTGCCACCCCGGTCGAACAGATGCCGGTCTTTGCCACCATTGCCTCGCGCTTCAACGATCCCGGCGTCACCGCCCTGTTCCATGCGGTCAAGGCACGGCTGGCGGAGTTGGGACTTGCGCTCGCGCCCGGAAGTCTGCCCGAGGCGCCGATGCCGGAAAACCTGGACGTGCGCGCCATCGTCCCAGCTGAACGCAGCCGCTATCTCGCTGAGATAGCCAGCTGCCTCCGCGGGTACCATGCCCATGTGCGCGCCCAGGTCAAGGCGGCGCGGGAGCGTCAGGCCCTGCAGATTGCCCGCGGCCTGTTTGCCATCCAGGGCAAGAAGGTCGGGTCGTTTGATGAGATCATCGAAACCAAGGAGGACGAACTCGACGCCCAGTCACGGCGACTGCTCGACTGCTGGCCTGAGCTGGCGGCGCAGTACGGCCAGGACGAACTGGTGGTGCGGGTGCAGGACCGGGAGATCCGCACCCGGCTCAGCCATACCTCGCTGTCTGGTTCGCGCATCCCCAAGGTGTGTTTGCCCCGGTTTGAGGACGAGGGCGAGCGGCTCCGGTTTCTCCTCAAAGAGAACGTGGCCGGCAGCTTTCCCTTTACTGCCGGCGTTTTTCCCTTCAAGCGCGAGAACGAGGACCCGACCCGGATGTTTGCCGGCGAGGGCGACGCCTTCCGCACCAACCGCAGGTTCCGGAAGGTCAGCGAGGGTATGCCGGCGCACCGGCTGTCCACGGCCTTTGACTCGGCGACCCTGTATGGCTGTGACCCGGATGAGCGGCCCGACATCTACGGCAAGATCGGCAACTCGGGCGTGTCCATCGCCACTCTGGACGACATGAAGGTGCTTTACGACGGCTTTGACCTCTGCGCCCCGACCACCTCGGTCTCCATGACCATCAACGGGCCGGCCCCGATCATCCTGGCCTGCTTCTTCAACACCGCCCTTGACCAACAGATCGACCGGTTTGCCGCCGAGCACGGCCGCGAGCCCAGCAGCGAGGAGGTCGAGGCCATCCGCCGACAGACCTTCGCCAACGTGCGCGGCACGGTCCAGGCCGACATCCTCAAGGAGGACCAGGGCCAGAACACCTGCATCTTCTCCACCGAGTTCGCCCTCAAGATGATGGGCGATATCCAGGAGTATTTTGTCGAGCACGGGGTGCGCAACTTCTACTCTGTGTCCATCTCCGGCTACCACATCGCCGAGGCCGGGGCCAACCCGATCTCGCAGCTGGCCTTCACCCTCGCCAACGGTTTCACCTATGTCGAGGCCTACCTGGCCCGCGGCATGCATATCGACGATTTTGCCCCCAACCTGAGCTTCTTCTTCTCCAACGGCATGGAGCCCGAGTACTCGGTGATCGGCCGGGTGGCCCGCCGCATCTGGGCCGTGGCCATGAAGAACCGCTATGGGGCGGGCGAGCGCTCGCAGAGGCTGAAGTACCATATCCAGACCTCGGGCCGTTCGCTGCATGCCCAGGAGATGGGGTTCAACGACATCCGCACCACCCTGCAGGCGCTGATCGCCATCTACGACAACTGCAACAGCCTGCACACCAATGCCTATGACGAGGCCATCACCACCCCCAGCGAGGAGTCGGTGCGGCGGGCCATGGCCATCCAGCTGATCATCAACCGGGAATGGGGGCTGGCGAAAAACGAGAATCCCCAGCAGGGCGCCTTCATCATCGACGAACTGACGGACCTGGTCGAGGAGGCGGTGCTGAAGGAGTTCGAGGCCATTGCCTCGCGCGGCGGGGTGCTGGGGGCCATGGAAACCGGCTACCAGCGCGGCAAAATCCAGGAGGAGTCAATGTATTACGAGCGCCGCAAGCACGACGGTTCGTACCCGATCATCGGCGTCAACACCTTTCTCAATCCAACCGGCGGCGTGCCCATGGTAATTGAGCTGGCCCGCTCCACTGAAGAGGAGAAGCAGTCGCAGATCAGGCGGCTGCGCGACTTCCAGGCACGTCACCACGAGGCCGCCGAAGCGATGCTCGATCGGCTGAAACGGACGGTGATCGACAATGGCAATGTCTTTGCGGTGCTGCTGGACGCGGTGCGGGTTTGCTCGCTCGGCCAGATCACCGGAGCGCTCTACGAGGTGGGCGGCCAATACCGGCGTTCGATGTGAGCAGGGGAACGAGGGAAGGGGCAGGGGCTGCGCAGGATGGGCAACCCCTGCCTCCGATAAAGGACGGCAGGGGAGGGGAAACACCCTGTGCCTGGCGTCAGGGAGGTCTGATCCGGCAGATTCAGGCGAGGAAGGAGCAGCAATAGTCGGCGAGTGTGGTCACCCTGAGACTGAAGGCCGATTTCGCCGGCACATCAAAGGCCTCGCCACCTTTCACCGACCGCCATTCCGTGGCCCCGGGCAGCAGTACCGTCATCTCGCCGGCCAGGATCTCCATCCGCTCGGCCGCATCGGTGTTGAAGGTGTACTCGCCCGGCAGCATGATGCCGAGCGTCTTTTTCGACCCGTCCGCGAACACAATCGTCCGGCTGGTCACCTTGCCCTCAAAATAGACATTGGCCTTCTTGACGATCGTCACATCCTTGAATTCCGACATGGGTTCTCCTTGGTTGAAAGTGTAGTCTGGTATGGAAACGCGGAAGAAAGAACACGGTTCAGAGCATACCGAGATACATCGCCAGCGCTCCCAGCACCGAGTGGGACAGCGAAATACCCCAGATGTTGCGCCACCGGAGGTAGAGGAGGGACCAGACCAGGCCGCTGATCAGGGTGATGAGCAGCATGGGCGGGTGGTTGTAGATCAGGTGGAGAAAGCAGAAGCTCAGGGTTGAAACCGCGACCATCACCCTGGGTTCGGCCAGGCCCCGCCGTTCCATTTCCGCAAAGAGGATGCCGCGGAAGATGACCTCCTGTACGGGGCCGAGGAAGAACATGTAGAGGGCATACGAACAGGCCAGGCCCTGCTGCCGGTAGGGCATGAGCAGGTCGGCCTGATGGGCGGCAAGCAGTCCGAGGCTGCCGATGCCGCAGAAGAGCAGGTTCGCGCGCAGACTGTCGGCCAGATGCCGGGTGGTGAAGCCCAGAGCCTGCAAGTGGAATCCCCGGTGCAGGCTCAGGGTAACAAATCCGGCCAGCACGGCGGCAAGCACGTGGAA
>JBGSPP010000001.1:0-3751 GCA_041738515.1 Desulfobulbus sp. | reverse complement strand
CGCGATCCGGGCAGGCGAAGGGTCAATCCATGCCGCGGGCGGAGCAGGGCGGCAAGACTGTCGAGGTGCGGGTGCGCAAGCCCGGCCGCGCCGCCGGCTCCGGTGGTCATGACGGCCATTGATGGGCAGGGGGATGGGGTTGCCTGAAGGGAGGAGAAGGGAGGGCAATGCGAAGCGTGCCCGCCGGGAGAGAGTGGAATCGGCGCACGGGCTGACAACCTCGGTGCATCGCTGCAAATTCAGACAGGAGGACCGCCATGCAATTAAAAACCTTCATCCACGCGGCCGCGGCCGCGGTCCTATCCCTGAGCCTGGTCGGGACGGCCCTGGCACGGGACAGCGCCGACCTCAGCGAGGGGGAGGTGCGCAAGGTGAACAAGGAGACCAGCAAGATCACCATCCGCCACGGTCCGCTTCAGAATTTGGGCATGCCGCCCATGACCATGGTCTTTCAGGCCAGAGACCCGGCCCTGCTCGACCGGGTGCAGGCCGGCGACAAGATCCGTTTTCGGGCCGAGCAGTCCGGCACTGATTTTTTCGTCACCGAGATCAGCAAGGAGCCGTAACCCAACGGCCGGGTTCTCCACCCGGCCATGGCCCGCTCGGGCGCATCTCAGCGGATCTCGCGCAGGTCGATGATCTCCATCTTGTGGTTGCGGTGCGGGCTTTCCGGCGACGGACCCTCGGTCTGGATGATGCAGCTGCCCTTGAGCTGGTACTTCAGGACGTAGTCGCGGGCAAAGTCGGTCCAGTCGTGGGGGTGGTTGCTCTCGTATATGGGGTAGACGCCGTAGGAAAAGAGCATCTCCCGGCAGGTTTTCCTGTTGGAACTGACCGCCAGGATCCAGCTGGGCAGCCGGTAGCGGGTCAGGCGGCGAGCGGTCAGGCCGCTGTCGGTAGGCGCGAGGATGGCCGCGACGCTGTCAGTCTCGTTGACGATGCTGTTGACGCTGGAGGCGATGTAGTCCACCTCGCGGATGTCAGTGGCAATGGGCTGGCCCGGTATCTTGCCGTAGCTGCGACGGGTCCGGTGGGGCTCGGTGGCCACAGCGATCTGCACCAGCATCCGCACCGCCTCAAGCGGGTACCTGCCCATGGCCGATTCCTCCGAGAGCATGACGCAGTCGGTGCCGTCGAGGATGGCGTTGGCCACGTCGGTGGCCTCGGCACGGGTTGGGCGACGGTTTTTGGTCATGGATTCGAGCATCTGGGTGGCGGTGATCACCGGCCTGCCGAACAGGTTGGCGCGGGCGGTGATCCGTTTTTGCAGGATGGCGATCTCCTCGATGGGGATCTCGACGCCGAGGTCGCCCCGGGCCACCATCACGCCGTCGGTGGCTTCCAGCACCTCGTCGATCTTGTCGAGGATCGAGGAACGCTCGATCTTGGCAATGATAAAGGGATGAAAGCCCATGGACGCGGCAGCCGCGCGCACCGCATGGATGTCAGCGGCGCTGTTGACAAACGACTGGCTGATGGCGTCTACCCCGTGTTCCAGGGCAAACTGCATACAGGCCCGGTCGTGCTCGGTGAAGGCCGATATGCCCAGATCGATCCCTGGCAGGTTGAGGCCCTTGCGCGAGCGTAGGGCGCCGCCGACCAGCACCCGGGTATGCACCCGTTCACCCTCGACCGACTCCACCTCCACCTGGATGAGGCCGTCGTTGATGAAGAGCACGTCGCCGGGCTTGACCACCCGGGGCAGTTCCTTGAGGGTGACCGAAACCAGATGGCGGCTGCCCTGAAGGTCTTCGGTGGTCAGGGTGAAAGGGTCGCCGATGACCAGTTCGACCGGCTCCTCGGCGAGTACGCCGATGCGGATCTTGGGGCCGGGCAGGTCGGCCATGATAGCCACCGGCCGGCCGGTCCGCTGCGCCGCCTCGCGGATGCGAAGGATGACCTCGCCGTGGACCTGGAAGTCGCCGTGGGAGAAATTGAGGCGGGCAATGTTCATCCCGGCCTCGATCATCTGATCGAGCATGGCCGGGGAATCGGAGGCTGGCCCGATAGTGCAGACCAGCTTGGTTTTGTTGGGGGGCAGGGCAGGGGCGTTGTGCATGGGGGCTCCGTTGGTTGAGCGGCCGGTTGGTCGTGCACCGGCGGCGATTGCGCGAGTATGGCGCGGCCGGCGGCGGACTAGACCCGCTGGGTGAGGTCGTTGAGCGATTCGTGGCCCATGGTGGCCCGTAGCCGTTCGTCGATGGGCATGGCCCGGCCATCGGCGTCGATCTTGACGTAGACGATCCGGGTCGAGCAGACGATCTCCTCCAGTTCCTTGGCAAAATCAAAGCGTCTGGCCTCCACGCTGATTGCCAGCGAACTAACGCCCACATGGGTGACCCGGGCGTAGAGGCGCACATGGTCGCCGATCTTGACCGGCTTCTTGAACAGCACCTCGTCCATCTTCAAAGTGACCATGTTGGGCGTGCGGCAGAGGTAGCCGGCAAAGGCGGCCCCGGCCTCATCGAGCCAGGAAAGCATGGTGCCGCCGAAGAGGTTGCCGTTGAGGCCGATCTCGCTGGTGCGGCAGATTTTGGTGGCGACGTAGTGCATGGCGGATCCTGTTGGATAGCGGGCTTTCTCGCCGAATTGGCGGTTGGACGTGCAAGCGATGATATTTGCCGTCTGTTCAGAATGCGTTTGTTTTTGATAAGAGCGGCGAACCGGGGCGGCGGGAGCGCGGCCCGGGACCGTCATCGGCCTTGCACCGATCATGGCCGCACGGTATAGAGGCATGATACCGGAGCGAACCGTCCAATTTCAATCAAAATCGGGCCTGCGGCCGTCATCCGCCGCACCCCTCTCAGGAGTTATCCGCCAAGGTTCCCCCATGCAGTCCGTAAAAAAGGAATCCCTGCTCTTCGTCTGCGGCCAGTGCGGTTTTGAAAGCCGCAAGTGGCTCGGCCGCTGCCCCGACTGCGGCGCCTGGGACAGCCTGGCCGAGGAGAAGAAACGGCCCTCATCCCGTCAGGGGCGACCATCCGCGACCGCCCAGCCGCTCTCGGCCGCGGACGACGGCGAATGCAGCCGCCTGGTCACCGAGATCGGCGAGATGGACCGGGTCCTGGGCGGAGGCATCGTCCCCGGCTCGCTGGTGCTGATCGGGGGCGATCCGGGCATCGGCAAGTCGACTTTGATCCTGCAACTGCTTGCGTCCCTGGCCGGACGGGGCCACGGCACGCTCTACGTCACCGGTGAGGAATCGGTGCGGCAGATCCGGATGCGGGCCGGCCGGCTCGGTATCGACGGCCAGGGCATTTCGATCTCCACCGAAAACTGCGTCGAGGCCATCGTCGAACTCGCCGGCCGGATGCGGCCGGCGCTGCTGGCGGTGGACTCCATCCAGACGGTGTTCAGCGAGGAGGTCGCCTCGGCCCCCGGCTCGGTCACCCAGGTGCGGGAATCGGCGGCCCGCCTGCTGCAGCTGGCCAAATCGACCCACCTGCCGGTCCTGCTGGTCGGCCACGTCACCAAGGACGGGGCCATTGCCGGGCCGCGCGTGCTCGAGCACATGGTGGATACGGTGCTCTATTTCGAAGGCGACCGCGGCCAGGTATTCCGCATCCTGCGCACGGTCAAGAACCGTTTCGGTTCGACCAACGAGATTGGCGTCTTCGAGATGAAGGAGAGCGGTCTGGCCTGCGTCGACAACCCTTCCGCCCTGTTCCTTGCCGAGCGGCCGGTGAACGTGCCCGGCTCGGTGGTCCTGCCCAGCGTCGAGGGTACCCGGCCGATCCTGGTCGAAGTGCAG
>JBGSPP010000351.1:0-2274 GCA_041738515.1 Desulfobulbus sp. | reverse complement strand
GTGCACTTTTAGGATCTGCTCGCGACCCAGGATGTCGGGGTTGGGAACCACCACCTGACGGTCGAACCGCCCGGGTCGCAACAGCGCCGGATCGAGCACGTCGGGCCGGTTGGTGGCGGCGATGATGATGACGCCGTCGTTGCCCTCGAAGCCATCCATCTCGACCAGCAGCTGGTTCAGGGTCTGCTCGCGCTCGTCATGGCCGCCGCCCAGGCCGGCGCCGCGATGGCGGCCGACCGCGTCGATCTCGTCGATGAAGATGATGCAGGGCGCGTTCTTCTTGCCCTGGGTGAACAGGTCGCGCACCCGCGAGGCGCCGACGCCAACGAACATCTCGACAAAATCAGAGCCGGAAATGGTGAAGAACGGCACCCCCGCCTCGCCGGCAATGGCCCGGGCCAAGAGGGTCTTGCCCGTACCCGGAGGGCCGGCCAGAAGCACGCCTTTGGGGATACGGCCGCCCAGCTTGGTGAACTTCTGCGGGTCGCGGAGAAAATCGATGATCTCCTCGAGTTCGGCCTTGGCCTCGTCGATGCCGGCCACATCCTTGAAGGTGACCTTGACCTCGCCCTCGCCCTGCAGCTTGGCCCTGGTCTTGCCGAAGGAGAGCGCCCCGCCCTTGCCGCCCATCTGCATCTGGCGCATGAAGAAGATCCATACCCCGATCAGCAGCAGCATCGGAAACCAGGAGACGAAGATGGTCAGGTACCAGGGCGTCTCCTCGGGTTTCTTCACCGAGATGTTGACATCCGACTTGCGCAGCATGGGCAGCAGTTCGGCGTCATCCGGGGCCTGGGTCTTGAACGGCCGACCGTCCTGGCCGATACCGGTGATCTCCTCTCCCTGGATGCTGACCTTGTTGATGGCCCCGCTCTCCACGCTCGTCCAGAATTCGCTGTAGGAGATGGAATCACTCTGCCGCTGGGGTTTGTTGAACAGCTGGAAGAGCAGGATCATGGTCAGGCCGATGACCAGCCACATGCTCATATTCTTGTAGAAGGTATTCAAAAACGCGTCTCCATGATGAACTTCATCGGCAACTGCAGGCCCGTCGCCCGGGCCGTCAGGTCAGTGGATAATAGAATAGTGTAGTGTAATACCGATTTACTTTCCGTCAATGCCCTTTGCGAATTCCTGGATGGTCTTGACGCTGACCGCCTTGTGCCGCAAGGACTCCATGGCAAGCGTCATGGCCAGGCCGCCGGTGATGGTGGTGGTGTAGGGGATGTGGTAGTCCAGCGCCGCCCGGCGGATGATGTAGGAGTCCTCGGTGGTGCGGTTGCCGGCCGAGGTGTTGATGACGCACTGCACCTCGCCGTTCTGGATCTTGTCGAGGATGTGCGGCCGGCCCTGGGAGATCTTGTTGACCTCAATGCAGGCGACGCCGTGCTCCTTGAGCCGGGCGGCCGTGCCCCGGGTGGCGAGGATGGTGTAGCCGAGTTCATCCAGTTTTTTACCCACCGGCACCACCGCATCCTTGTCCGGATGGCGGACGCTGATGAAGACCGTGCCGGAGCGCGGCAGCTGCGAGTTGGCGGCCATCTGCGACTTGGCCAGGGCCATGCCGAGATCGTCGTCGATGCCCATGACCTCGCCGGTGGATTTCATCTCCGGGCCGAGCAGGGTGTCCACGTTGGGGAAGCGGTCAAAGGGGAAGACCGCCTCCTTGACCGTCCAGTGGGGCAGCACCTTTTCTTTTGTGAAACCAAGCTCTTCCAGGCTCATACCGAGCATCACCTTGGTGGCGATCTTGGCCAGGGGCACGCCCGAGGCCTTGGAAACAAAGGGCACGGTGCGCGAGGCGCGCGGGTTGACCTCGAGCACGAAGAGCGTCTGGCCCTGGACCGCGAACTGGACGTTCATCAGGCCGATGACCCCCAACTCCTCGGCCATGGCCTTGGTGGCGGCGGTGATCTCGTCGAGCACCGCTTTCGGCAGGGTGTGGGGCGGCAGGACGCAGGCCGAGTCGCCGCTGTGGATGCCGGCCTCCTCGATATGCTCCATGATGCCGCCGAGCACAGTCATGCGGCCGTCACAGATCGCGTCCACATCGACCTCGATGGCGTCCTTGAGGAACTGGTCGAGCAGCACTGGATGCTCGCCGCCGGCCATGCCGGGGATGACCATGAAGCTGCGGATGCCCTGCTCGTTGTAGACGATGCGCATGTCGCGGCCGCCGAGCACGTAGGAGGGCCGCATCACCACCGGATAGCCGATGGCCTCGGCCACGGCCAGGGCTTCGTCCAGGGTGTGGGCGGTGCCGTTGGCCGGCTG
>JBGSPP010000345.1:0-2905 GCA_041738515.1 Desulfobulbus sp. | reverse complement strand
CCGTCGCCGGGTTTGGCGCCCTGGCCGTACTTGATCTCAATGGCCGCCGGGTCGCACTGCATCTCCGGGATGGCACGGATGATTTCGTCCCAGCCGAAATAGCCGGAGGCGATCTGGAGGATGATGTATTTGAGGAAGGGGCTCTTCAGCACCCAGGGTGGACAGCCGCCCTCGCCGGTGGCCATGACCACCGGGATGCCCAGCACCTCGTTGCAGTAGGCCACGCCCTGGAGCAGGCCGAGCCACATGTTGGGCGACAACGCCCCAAACGACATCGAACCGATGACGAAGGGGAAGATCTCCCGGGTGGGCGGGATCCACTCGCCCGCCATCTTGCGGCGGAGGAACTCTTCCGGCTGCAGCACCCGCCCAAGGGTGGTGTTGATGTTGAACTCGTGCCGGCCGGCGTCGAGCGCCGGGTCGGTGAGCATTGAGATGCGGCCGAACGAGATGCGGTCGAGCACGGTCTTGCCGGGGGCATTGCGCCGGCCACCGCGCTTGTATGCCTCGCCCTTCTGATTGATCAGGAAGGTCGAGCGATTCTCGTTGTTGTTGGCATGCGGCCCTATGGCCTCGTTGGGGCAGACCGAAGCGCACATGCCGCAGCCGATGCACCGCTTCTCGATGGTCGTGTTCTGACGGATCCCGGTGAAGTGGCGATAGTCGTTGCCCCGCTTCTTCTGCAGCACGTCCAGTTTGGGCGTCCGCTGACGGAAGTAGCTCAGGGAGATGGCTCCCACCGGGCAGACGGAGGTGCAGCGGCCGCAGAGCGTGCAGCGATCTTCCCGGTGCTCGATGATCCAGGGAAGATCGTGGTAGGTCAGGCTGCTTGGGGAAGTGTAAACTGATCGAACTGAGACCATAGGACAAGTTCCTTGCGCTCGGGTGGAATGATGACGGTATGTTCCCGCATGGGCTGGAAATCAAGGGAAGGATCGCGATCCGGGACCAGGGCGTCGACGCCGCACATCTCCGAGGCGATCGCCCAGGAGCCGGGTCGGCCGCCGACGGTTGCCGGCCGCATCTTCTTCTGGTCCATCACCAGCAGACAGGTTTCATCGGGCAGGGTGCCGATGACCGCGTTGGGGCCGTCGATGATCAGTCGGCGGCAGGCGGTGCGCAGCCCCTTGAGGAAATCGCCGTTGGGGTGGACGTCGAGTTCCGCGGTCTTGAGCGGGGTGATGATGTGCTTGTAGAGTTCCAGCGGCAGTTTCAGCTTCTTCAGCATGTAGTGCAGGATGTGGCAGAACGTCTCGGAGTCGCTGTGGTAGCCGACGTACCCGGGGATGTTCTTGCCCAGCAGCCACTCCTTGATCGGCACAAAGGCGGTGTTCTCGCCGTTGGTCATGGTGGCTATCCCCTGGATGAAAAAGGGGTGGCAGGCGTAGAGGTTGATGCCGTAGTTGGTGTTCTGCCGGCCCTGGGCCATGACCACCCGCGCCTTGAGACGGCCGTCGGCCAGGCCAAGGGCGTTGCCGATTTCCAGCGGCCAGCCGACCTCCTTGAGCATGACCACGTCGCGGTACAGCGAAAAGACGGTGATGTCACCACCATGTTCCTCACCGTCGCGGCGCAGGGTCAGGCGGATCTGCAGCAGTTTGTCATCAATCTCCTCGGGGCTCAGGCCTTTCCATCGTTCCGGCATGCGGTAGACCCGGACCAGATAGACGAACCGGTCCTGAGCCTCGATCAAATCCGGCCGCCGCTCAAACTCGTGCACGTACCGGATTTGAAAGCCCTGGCTGCCCATCCAGTCGGTGAGGCGGTGGAAGGCCGCCTCGGTGTGGGCGATGCCGGAGAGAACCACATGGTGGGGTTTAAGCTTGAATTCGTCGAATTCCACCCCGCGCAGCAACAGGCCGAGCCCGCTGCCATCATAGCCCTCCTGCATAGCCTCCATGGCGGTGAGGACCTCGTAGGGGGAAAACGGCTCATCCGCGCTTTTCAAAGCTAATCGGCACATGAACGGCTCCTGAAGGATCGATCTTGGTCGGGAGCGACAACTCCGGACAATAAATCGACAAAATTGTGAGGTTGGTTGCAGTTTTGCAACTACTGCCTCACAGAATTGAGAACGAGTGCGAAAAACAGCATTTACAGAAAAGGAAAATGGTTGTCAAGGACAAAGCCCCCGCTGCCTGGAAGAGTTGCAACGGAAGTATTTCTCTCGACAGTGGGCGGTGGGGTGGAAGGCGGGTTACTTGCCGAGCGGGTTGGCGGCGTCCTTCATCTGGTCAATGGATTCCTGGACCTCGGTGATCTCCCTGACCACGGGCAGGCTCTTCTGCAGATCCTTTTTCGCCTCCTCGACCTCGCCCAGCCCCTTCTTGAAGGAGCCAATGGCCTTGCCGAGTCCGGCACCGATTTCGGGGAGTTTCCGGCCGCCGAAGACGAGGAAGGCGATCGCGAGAATAACGAGCAATTCAGGTGTTCCGAGTCCAAACATGGCAGTGGGCGTGGTGGAGGTTGGTGGGTGTAAAGCGGGGCGGCCTGGAAATTCAGGCCTCTTTATCCTTCTCCTTGTCCGCATCCGCGTCCAGGGCTTTGGGCTCTTCCTCTTTTTTGGTCGCATCCTTGAAGTTGCGAATCCCCTTGCCGATACCGCTGCCGATTTCCGGCAGTTTGCCGGCCCCGAAAATAATGACGACAATGACCAGGATAACGATCAACTCTGGCATTCCGAGTCCGAACATGGCGACACCTCGTAGGTTTTGCAGGGCAGAGACTTAAAAAGAAGCTGATAATAGCATTGCCGCGGCTTTTCTGTCAACCGCCATTGCCGCGGCGGCCAAGGGGTGCGGCGATCTCGCTGATCCGGGCCAGGATGGCGGCCTCGTCCAGGGTCAGGAGCTGCCGGTCGCGCATCACCAGCCGGCCGTCGATCACCGAATGGACGACATCGCTG
>JBGSPP010000304.1:0-9337 GCA_041738515.1 Desulfobulbus sp. | reverse complement strand
CTGGCCGGATCGACCACCGCCTGCCGCGGCCGGCCGTCGCCATTAATCCAGCGGCCGTTGACATAGCACTGGGAGCGCAACAGCTCCTGATTATGTAACTCCATCGCCCCGTCTCCACCCCCGCCTGTCCGCGGGCCACCTGGCATCCGTCGCCATCGCCGCGATTCTGCCTGCGGGAATGATATTTCTTTCAATAAATCTTCCGCTTATGCTACCATGGAAGAAAAGGTGCCACTATACACAAAACCGCTTCCCTTTGCATCCCGATAACACCCGGCAGCCATGACCGTCGAACTCCGCAGATCACCACGCCTCACCGACTTCCTTCCCCTGACGGTGCATGTTCTGGACAGGGACAGCACCCAGATCCTTGCCGGTCCCTTTGCCGGCCGGATCATCGACATCTCCAGTCACGGCGCCTGCCTGCTGATGAGCCAGGTCTTCCGAGACGGCTTCCATCTCTTCCACACCACCCGGGACAACGAATCCGCCCTCCTGCGCCTGAGCTTCGATCAACCGCCCGACCTGGCCGGGTTCACCCTCATCGCCCTGCCGGTCTGGATGAATCTCTATCGTCTGCGCGAGATCAGCGCCTTCAAGATAGGCGTGGACTTTACGGAAAACCCGGAAGCACAACAGATGATGGAACTGCAGCGGACCATCCGACAGAATCAGCAACAACGGGCGAACTGGTGGCAGCGATCGCTTTCGGCGCTGGGCGCAAACGGCTGAGCGCCCAGGTCGCCTGACTGCAGTGGACAGAATTCCAGGACTGGGAGGCCGGTCTACGCCAGCTCACCTTCCAGGAAAAAGGCGTCGACGGGGCGCTCCACGCCGCGCAGCCGCATCTCTCCCGAAGCCCCGACCCTGAAGCACGATTCGATCTCGCCGCGTACCGCCTCGGTGAGATAGATGCGGCCGGCGGTGGATTCCGCGGCCAGTCGCTGGGCGATATTGACCGCATTGCCGATCACAGTGTAATCCAGCCGTCGAGCCGAGCCGATGTTGCCAAGAAACACCGGCCCGCCGGTGACCGCAATGCCCAGATCGACCCTGGCAAAGCTCGGATGCGTTGCTGCCCACCGATCGCGCAGGACCTGGAAAGCCTGGCCTATTGACCAGGCAGCCCGGGCCGCAGCCAGGGCGGGCCGCTCGAGCCTGACCGGTGCGCCAAAAATGGCCAGGGCCGCGTCGCCCATGAATTTGTCCACCGTCCCCCGATGCTGGAACACCGCCTCGGTGAAAAAGCAGAAAAATTCATTGAGGAAGGAGCGTAGCTGCGGCAGTTCGACCTGCTGCACCAGCCGGGTGAAGTTGCGGATGTCGGCAAACAGCACAGTGACCGTCTCGACGCCTCCCACGCACATCAGGTCCGAGTTCCCCGCAATGAGCAGTTCGGCCACCTCGGGCGCCACGTACTGCTCAAACAGGGTCCGCGTCCGCGTGGTCGCGGCCAGTTGCTGGATGGAACGCAGGTTATCGATGGCGACCGCAGCCTGGCTGCAGATGATGGACAGCATCTCGATGTCGGCCTCGGAAAAGCGTTCATCCGTCTGCCGCTGGCTGATGTTGAGCACACCGACGATCTGCCCGCGCAGGCGCATGGGAAAGGAGATGGCAGTGACGATGTCGGGATTCTTCAGCAACGGCGAGAAGATGGAGTTGGCCTGGTCCTCCTTGTTGAGGATGACCGGTTTGCCTCGCTGAAAGACCCAGCCGGCGATCTGGTCGCCGGGATGCAGGCGGATCGAGGCCATCAGTTCCGGGGGCATGCCCCGGCCGGCGGCAATATGGAGGCAGCCATCGGCCTCGTTGTAGAGCATGACAGTGATCTGGGTGACGCCGGTCTGCCGATCCACCGCCTCGATGAGACCGTCGAGAATTTCCTGCTCCGAGGAGGCGGCGAGGAATTGCTCACCCAAGGTGTAGAACGGAAGCAGGGTGCGCAGGCGGATATTCTCCTGCCGCAGCCGGAACCGCTCCGTCGCCCGTTCCACCGTCCGCCGCAGATGGGCGCCCTCGGCCGGCAGTTGCACCACGTCGGAGAAACCGGCCTCCAAGGCGTTGCGGAGCATGGGCTGATCGACGGCGCTGGCGAGCAGGATGCATGCCAGTCCCGGCTGGATCGTCTCCAAGTCGGTCACGATCCGGTCCAGGTCGGTCCCGGCCGCCTCCTCCACCAGCAAGACCGCACTGACGCGGTGTTTCCGGCAGGCCTGTTCCAACTCCGTCAAGTCCCGGCAGCGAATAACCGGAAACCCCTCCAGCAGAGCGGCAATGGCCTCGGTCCGAACCTCGTCGGCGGTATGGAGAAGGACGGTTGCTTTCATGCAGGACTCCTTGCGGGACAAATCGTTTCCGTAATTGTCATGGTAGCACCATGAGGACCCCAGCGCAAGCAATAGGCTCGGCCAGGGGCGGGCAGGGCCGCTCTTCGCTGTTCTTCCCGGCCATTGTGGGGTATATTGTCTCCCCCATGAAGGCACCAACCACCCATACCCCCCTGGCGGAACGGATGCGGCCGACGCGGCTAGCAGAATTCGTCGGTCAGGAGCACCTGATGGCCGAAGGCAAGCTGCTGCGCCAACTCATCGACAGCAGCCGAATTCCTTCGCTGGTGCTTTGGGGTCCGCCCGGATCGGGCAAAACCACGCTCGCCACCATTCTTGCCCACGCCACCCAGGCTCACTTCGTCTTTTTTTCGGCCGTGCTCTCCGGGGTCAAAGAGATCCGCCAGATTGTCGAGCAGGCCCGGTCGCTTCGGGAAGCAAGCGGCGCCCAGACCATCCTCTTTGTCGACGAGATCCACCGCTTCAACAAGGCCCAGCAGGACGCCTTCCTCCCCCACGTGGAAAGCGGCCTCCTCACCCTGATCGGCGCGACCACAGAGAACCCCTCCTTCCAGATCACCGCCCCCCTGCTCTCCCGCTGTCAGGTGCTGCTGCTCTCTCCCCTGCCCCAGGAGGCGATCAGGCAGGTGATGGCTCGGGCGCTGTCCGATCCGGCGGCGGGTCTGGGCGGGGAGCGGTTGATCATCGATGATGCGGCCATGGCGCTTTTGGCCGAGGCGGCGGACGGCGACTGCCGGCGGGCGCTCAACCTGCTAGAGACCGCGGCCGCCCTGACCCTGGATAAGCAGTCGCGGAAGCAGGATGCCGACGCGCCAGCCCGCATCACTGCGGCATTCGTGCGCGAGACCCTGCAACAGCGCACCCTGCGCTACGACGCCGGGGGCGAGGAACATTACAATCTCATCTCCGCCCTGCACAAGAGCCTGCGCGACAGCGACCCGGACGGGGCCGTCTACTGGCTGGCGCGGATGCTCGCCGCAGGCGAGGACCCGCTCTATGTGGCCCGGAGGATGATCCGCTTTGCCGCGGAAGACATCGGTATCGCCGATCCCCAGGCACTGCGGATGGCTCTGGACGGCCGCGAGGCCTATCACATGCTGGGCACGCCCGAGGGTGAACTGGCCCTGGCCGAGGTTGCCATCTACCTGGCCACGGCCCCCAAGAGCAACGCTGTCTATATGGCCTGGGGCAAGGCCCGGGCCGACATCGAACGGACCGGCTCCCTGCCGGCGCCGCTGCATCTGCGCAACGCTCCCACCAGGCTGATGCGGGACATTGGCTACGGCAAGGGCTACCAGTACGCCCACGACGACCGCGACGGCCTGGTGCTGCAGGAGCACCTGCCGCCGGAACTGGCGGGCACCACCTATTACGAGCCGACCAACCGGGGTTACGAGGCGGTCGTCCGGGACCGGCTGAATAAATGGAAACTGATCCTCAAACAACGGGCAAACAAGACATGAACAGGATGTACAAAACTTCAAGAGCGCTTTTACTGCTGGCCATTTGCTTGGCGCCGGCGACCATCTTCTTCTGGAGCAATCGGGCGGGGGCCGCCGAGCTGCGATTCTTCTATGCCAACGACAACGTGGGCGAACTCGAATCCTGTGGCTGAGGCAACAACAAATTGGGCGGTCTGTCCAAAAAAGCATTCACCATCAAGGAACTGGCAAGCAAACAGGCAAATCCCGGCTTGGTGATCGACAGCGGCAACCTGCTGTTTAAGGCGGACAGCCTGCCGCCGGAAGGCCTGGCCAAGGCGAAGATCACCGCCGCCGGCGTCCTGAAGGCCTATCAAACCATGGGCGGCGCCTTTGCCGGTATCGGCAACCGGGATCTGGCCGCGGGCGCGTCCTTTCTGCGACAGTCGCACAAGCCGCCCGAATTTGCCTGGCTCTCCCTCAACCTGGTCGATTCGGCCAGCCGCAAGCCGCTGTTTACGCCCTGGCTCCTGCGCGAGGTGAACGGGTTGCGTCTCGCCATCCTGGCGCTCACCGATCACACGATCCAGCAGAATACGCAGGCCAAAGATTTCAGCGTCCTGCCCTGGCAGGAGATCTTGCCCCAGGCATTGCGCCAGGTCGAGGGCAAGGCGGATCTGATCGTGCTCCTGTCCAACTATTCCTTTGTCGAGAACAAGGAGATCGCCCGGGCGCACGGCAACGTCGATCTCCTCTTTCAGTCCGGTCATGTGGCCGGCAACATGCACCCCATCGTCATCAACCAGACCCTGATCGCCCAGACCGACACCCGGGGCCGATACCTCGGCCTGCTGGACATCGGCTGGAATGGTCGCGGCCGCTGGAGCGGCATGGTCACGACCATTGCGACAGCCGGCGACCGGCCGCCCACCACCTTTACCGGCCGGTTCATTGCCCTGTCGCCGTCCGTTGCCAACGATCCCCAGGTCGAAGCAATCGTGCAGCAGACCAAGCGGCGCCTGGATGAGGGTAAGCAGTAGACGCAGGACCCGCATTACCATTCCAAGAAAAATGCCCCCATCACCCGAAGGCGGTGGAGGGCATTCCGACAAAAAAAGGCTGCCCGAATGGGCAGCCTTGGCACTGCTGAACTGCTTAGGGACGGCGGATCAGCAGCCGAACGCCTTCTGCAGATTGGGGATGGTCTGTTTCTTGCGGCTCATCATGCCGTCGATCCACATGGAATTGCCGGAGAGCTTGGCCCCGAAGGCGCCTTCAATCATGGCCGGATCGTCGGAGATGACCATCAGGTCAGTGCCTTCCTTGACTACGTCAGTGAGCATCAGGAGCACGCTGTGCCGCTCGCTGCCCTTCTGCTCTTTCATGGCTGCATACAGAGCCTCGCGCATGTCGGCGACCTGGTCCAGGGTGGCGAGCTCGAGCTGGCCAACGCCGACTTTCTTGCCCTTCATATCGAAATCCTTGTAGTCACGATGGAGCAGCTCCATGGGGGGAACGCCGGCAACGGCGCTCTTGGCCTTGAGCATCTCCATGAAGATCGCATCGGTGTCTTTGACGCCGGCGATCTCGGCCAGTTCCTTGACCGCTTTCTTGTCGGCGTCGGTGCAGGTCGGGGACTTGAAGTTGACGGTGTCGCTGAGGATGGCGGACAGCATCAGGCCGGCAACCTTGGGATTGACCTTGACGCCGTCCAGATCGTACAGGATCTTGAGCACGGTGCAGGTGCAGCCAACCGGCATGTTGCAGAAGAAGATGGGCTGGTTGGTGGTGACATCGCCGATCTTGTGATGATCGACCACGGCCACGACCTCGCCGGCAGACAGGTTGTCCGGAGCCTGGGCCAGATCGCTGTGATCAACCAGCGCAACCTTCTTGCCGGTCGCGTCGGTCATGATCTCGGGGGCGGCAAAACCGAACTGCTTCAGGACCGTCTCCGTCTCCGGGTTCAGTTTGCCCTGCATCACGGGAACATAATCCTCACCCTTGGCCTTCATCAATTCGGCGTAGGCGATGGCGGCGGTGACAGAATCGGTATCCGGACTTTTGTGACCAACAACATACACAGACATAGCGTTATACCTCCCAGAACTTGATCGATGACACATGAACCATGTGCGCTTCTCTACCTGTCCAACCCTGAACCTGGCTGGAAACAATAAAATTGATCGACATTATAATGTCCGCTTATATGCGTCAAGCAGAAAAAAGGGCGGGCCGCAAAACCGCGGAAAAACACGGCAGGGGGCCGGGGTAGCACCCCCTGCCGGGCAGGGAAAAGAATGAAGCTTCGTTCAGTCGCGGCTGCCGCCGAAAAAACGCAGCAGCATGAGGAAGAGGTTGATGAAGTCGAGATACAGGGCCAAGGCGCCAATGATCGCCCCCTTCTGGATGGCGACCTCGCCCTGTTCCATGATGCCCTGCTCACCGATATCCTTAATCTTCTGTACGTCGTAGGCGGTCAGGCCGACGAAGACCAGCACGCCGATCCCGGAAATCATCCAGTACAGCCCCGAGCTCTTGAGAAAGATATTGACGATGGAAGCGAGAATGATGCCGACCAGACCCATGAACAGGAACGATCCCATACCCGAGAGGTCGCGCTTGGTGACCATGCCGTAGACCGCCATGGCGGCGAACATGCCTGCGGTGATAAGGAAGGTGCCGCCGATGGAGGTTCGAGTATAGGCGAGAAAGATCGCCGACAGGGTCAGGCCGTTAAGGAGCGAATAGCCGAGAAACAGGCCGGTGGCGGTGCCGGGCTCTATCTTGTCGATGCGGGCCGACAGGTAGAACACCATGCCCAGTTCGGCCAGCACCAGGATGAAAAACAGGGGACTGCTCACCAGGGTGAGCGCCAGCCCGGTCTGGGCAGTGAGGTAGGCGACCCCGCCGGTCACGGCCAGGCCGATGGCCATCCAGTTGAACACCTTGGCCAGAAAGACGGTCGAAGCCTCCTGTCTCGCCTTGGCTACGGTCATGGTCTGCGTTCCAATCTGGGTCTGCATGTCTGCTGCTCCTGGTAAAAGAATTGTCAGGGGAGGTTTTCCGCTCCTATAATAATCATTCAAAGCGGGATGGCAACGAAAGTCGGACGGACGTCAGGCGAAAATCGGGTCGGTGCGGGCCGGATCAGTAGGCCCCTTTGCCGCTGAACATGCAGATCACGGTTTTGGCGATGATCTTGAGGTCGTTCTTGAGCGAGTAGTTAAGAACGTACCAGTCGTCGAGTTCCACCCGCTCCTGATAGTTGTCGATGTCCGACCGCTTCATCACCTGCCAGGGGCCTGTGATTCCCGGTTTCATTGAGCAGTAGCGGCCGGCGCTCTGCTCGCCGTTGCCCTTGTAAAACTCTTCCAGTTCACGACCGACAATGGGCCGGGCCCCGACCACGCTCATCTCGCCTTTGAGCACGTTGAAGAACTGGGGAAACTCGTCCAGGCTGGTCCGGCGGAGGAAGCGGCCGATGCGCGTGATCCGGGGATCGTTCTTCAGCTTATAGTGCTGCTCCCACTCCTGCCGCAGTTCGGGGTCCGCGGCCAGCAACTGTTCCAGTTTCTTGTCTGCTCCCATTTCCATAGTCCGGAACTTGAGGCACTTGAACTCCCGGCCGGTGGCCATGATCCGCCGGTGCCTGAAGAGTACCGGACCCGGGCTGTCGAGCTTGATTGCCAGGGCGATGAGGAGAAAAAACGGCGAGAACAGGGTCAGGGCGAGCAGGGAGAACACGATGTCGAAACTGCGCTTCCACTCGGTGTCCGGGTTGAAGCTGAGCACCAGGATATCGCCCAGTGACTGGATCTCGGCGTGGTGCAGGCCGAAAATATAGATGTCGGGCACGAGAAAGATCTGCGCCCCGAGGTCGCGGCACTCGTGCAGGATCTTGAAGATCTTGCGCTCCGCCCGCATGGGCAGGGCGATGTAGACGTAATCGATGTCATTGACCCTGAGGAAGTCTTGCACCTCGTCGGTCTTGCCGAACAGGGGTTTGTCCAGATCGATCAGGTTCTCTTTCGACTCCAGTTTGTCGTCGAAGAAGCCGACCACATCGATCCCGGCCCAGGGGATGCCCTCAATCCGCTTGGCCATCCGCACCCCCAGGTCGCCGGCGCCGACGATGACCGCGTGGCGGATGTTCTTGCCCTGGGCGCGGTAGACGCGCAGCACCTTGCGCACGATCAGGTGGGTGAGGAAGATGAGAAAGGGGGTGGTCACCGACCAGGCGATGAACACCACCCGCGAGTAGGCCTCGGAGATCTTGAAGAGGAAAAAGTAGGACAGCAGCACCCCGATGACCACGGCCCAGGCCTTGATGATGACCAGAAACTCGCGGTAATACTTCCAGCCCCGCCAGGACCGGTAGAGTTGGAAGGAATGGAAGCTGAGGAAACTGGCTGCCAGCACGATCCACTCCAGGCGGGTGTAGTAGGGGCTCCAGGGCACCTTGTACAGGGTGACGCACAACCACAGGAAAAAACAGACCAGGGCGCAGTCGAAGAGGTGCAGCAGGCGGTAAATGAAGGAGCTGCGCTCGCGCAGGTTCCAGGAAAGCAGAGGGGCCATCGATACAGCTCGTTATGCGGTCATTGCCACCAGCGGGGGTGCATGCTCAGTGCCCTGGCCAGGGATCGGGGCAATCGGCCATGACGCCTGCCCAGGGCATAGGCGGCCAGCTTCAGGCCGTTGCGGACAAGGCTTTGAGGGATGAGCATATACCGTTTTTGCGCCAGAAGAAAAGCGATTTCGGAGCGGACAAACCGTTTCCCGGCCCCGGTGGGCGCGCCGTAGGGCGCAAAGAGGCGCCACTCCAGGGCATGGAGGGCGCCGATATCGAAGTAGCGCTTGAAATCCTGCCACAAGGAGTAGTTGTGCGAATGATGCACGCAGGCCCCGCTGACATAATGCACGCACCAGCCCTGCTCGAGCAGCCGGGCGACCGTCACCGTATCTTCGCCAAACAGCAGCTTTTCCGGAAACAGGCCGACCTCTTCCAAGGCGCGGCGGCGGTAGGCGGCAAAGGAGTTGGAGATGAAGATGGTCTTGAAGCCGTATCGCTCCCGGTCCTGCCAGCAGCGCAGACTGTCCCGGGGCGGGTAGTTGAACAGGCGGAGATGGGCGCTGAAGAGGTTGGCATCCTCACTGGGCAACTGGCGACCATAGGCGGCGGCCAGTTGGGGAGTATCGGCAAAGGGCGCGATCAGGCGAGCGAGCGCCTCGCGGCTGGCGGGAATGGCATCCTGGGTCAGGAAGACCACCAGATCGCCCGAGGTCTTGCCAATGGCCATGGCGCGGGTACCGCCGTGATCGAACTGTTCCTTTGGAATCTCGATCAGGCGGACGCCATGCGCCCGGATGATCTCCAGCGAGCCATCGGTGGAGCCGGAATCGACGATCAGGATCTCGTCCGCCCGCACGGTCTGGTTCTCGAGCATGGCCAGCAGCCGCTCCAGCCATGGCGCGGCGTTGAGGGTGGGGATGATGATCGAGACCCCGCCCCTGCCCTGCGCCCCGGCCATGGTTTCTTCCTGTTTCAGCGATTCAGCCATC
>JBGSPP010000228.1:0-6744 GCA_041738515.1 Desulfobulbus sp. | reverse complement strand
AGCTGGATCGGGGTGGGCGCGACATCCACTGCGCAGTGGGGGCAGACCCGGCGCAGCAGGCGCTGGGCCAGCACGCTGACCACGGTCGAGGACACCATGAAGGGGGCGATGTCCATGTTCAGCAACCGGATCAGGCCGCCGATGCTGTCCTCGGTGTGGAAGGTGGAGAGCACCTTGTGGCCGGTCAGGGCCGCCTGCACCGCCACCTCGGCCGAGTAGGCGTCGCGGATCTCGCCGATGACGATGATATCCGGGTCCTGGCGGACGATGTGGCGCAGGGTTTCCTCGAAGGTCAGGTCGATTTTGGGATCGATGGAGCACTGGGCAATGCCCTCGATCACGTACTCTACCGGTTCTTCCGCGGTGATGATGCTGACCTGCGGGCTCTTGAGGGCGTGGATGCAGCTGTAGATGGTCGAGGTCTTGCCCGAGCCGGTCGGGCCGGTGACCAGGAGCACGCCGCTGGTCTGATAGACCGCGTCCTCCATGAACCGGGAGAGCATCCGCGGCGACATGCCGATGGACTGAAGGTCGAACAGCTCCTGCTTGCGGTTCAGGAGTCGCAGGACGATCTTTTCGCCGTGGATGGTGATGAAAAAGGACACCCGCAGGTCCAGTTCCCCCTCGTCGTAGGTGAACAGGATCCGGCCGCCCTGATGGCGCCGGCGTTCGGTGATGTCGGCCTTGCACAGGATCTTGATGCGGCTGGCCAGGGCCGGGATGATCTCGTGGGGAAAGTCCTGGAAGTGGTTGAGTACGCCGTCCTGGCGGAAGCGAACCTGGAGCCGGTCGGGCATCGGCTCGATATGGATGTCGCTGGCGCTGTTTTTAATGGCAGCCAGGATGATCGAGTTGACCGTGCCGATCACGGTGGTGTTGTCCACCGCCAGGGCCTGGCCGCTCTTGCGCTCCTGCAACAGGTCCAGGGTTTTGCGGATGGCCCGCTCCTGGGCGATGACCGGCGTCATCGTGGGGCCGAAGTAACGTTTGGCGCTCTGTACCGCCTCCTGGTCCAGCGGGTCGGCGAAGGCCACTCGAACCGTGCCGTCCTCGCTCCTGATCGGCACGAAGCAGTGGGTGGACATCAGGTTCTTCGGAACCTTGTCGCACCGGACCCGGTCGATGTTGTTGAGACCGGGTTCGATGAAGGGAAAGCCCATCTGAATGGACAGCACCTCGATGAAGACCTGCTCGTCGATGAAGTTGTGCTTGACCAGGACGCGACCCAGTTTCTCCTTGGTCTCGCTCTCCTTCTGAATGCGGCAGGCGGCCTCCAGGTCTTCCGGGCTGAGGTAGCCCAGTTCGGTGAGCAGGTCGCCGATGCGAATTGGCGAGGAAGTCCGGCTGAGCGCCTCCCTGACGTCCTGGTCGGTGATGTGCTTTAAATCTTTGAGAATCTTGAGCAGGGGCTGGTAGGAGGTCAGCTTGGTCTGGATGCGCTGCGCGTGCTCCACCTGCGTTTCGGTGAGCTTGTTCACCTGGAGGAGCAGGCGGATGATGGTGCCGTGGGATTCGGTCGACTGATCGGTCATGGCCTTGGGCGCGTGGTGACGGTGGGGTCTATGGGCACGGGAATCTCCTGCGCGGTGCATTGGTCCATGGCCGGCAGAGCCAGCCCGCCGGTATGCGTTCGAAAAAACAATCAAATATAGGGGGATTGTGCCCCGGCTTCAAGCAAATCCGTCCCGGGGACGAAAGATTCTTTTGGCCGCAAAGGCTTGCACTGCAAGCGCCCACTGCTGTTCAGGCCACGTCCGGCCGACTGCTGGCGCCTGCCGGGGCGGCGGGTCCGATCATCGTCTCGGGCCGGACCAGGCGATCAAATTCCTCCTCGCGCAACAGACCGAGAGACACGGCGGCCTGGCGCAGGGTCAGTTGCTCGGCGTGGGCCTTTTTGGCGATCGCCGCCGCCTTCTCGTAGCCCAGGTGCGGATTAAGGGCGGTCACCAGCATGAGCGAGTTGCGCAGGTGCTGGTCGATCCGCTCCCGGATCGGCTCGATGCCTGCGGCACAGTGCTGGTCAAAGGAGTCGATCGCCTCCGCCAGGAGGGTTGTTGACTGGAGAAAATTATAAATAATCAGAGGCTTGAACACGTTGAGCTCGAAGTTTCCCTGGCTGGCGGCAAAACCGATGGCCGCGTCGTTGCCAAAGACCTGGCAGGCGACCATGGTGACCGCCTCGGCCTGGGTCGGGTTGACCTTGCCCGGCATGATCGAGCTGCCCGGCTCGTTGGCCGGGATGGCGATCTCGCCCAGGCCGCAGCGAGGTCCGCTGGCCAGCCAGCGGACATCATTGGCGATTTTCATCATGTTGGCCGCCAGCCCCTTGAGCGCGCCGCTGGCAAAGACTAGGGGATCGTGGGCGGTGAGGGCGTGGAACTTGTTTTCTGCCGAGCGGAAGACCCTGCCCGTGTCCAGACTGAGTTGTTCGGCCACCAGTGGGCCGAATCCGGGGGGGGCGTTGAGCCCGGTGCCCACCGCCGTGCCGCCGATGGCCAATTTCCGGAGGTGCTCCAGAGCCTCCTCGATCTGCACGGTGCTGCTGGCGATCATCGCCGCCCAGCCGCCCACCTCCTGGCCCAGGGTCAGGGGAGTGGCGTCCTGGAGATGGGTGCGGCCGATCTTGACGATGGCGGCGAACTCCTCGGCCTTTCGTTCCAGGGTGGCGCGGAAGGCCGCCAGTGCAGGCAGCAGTTCGTCCTCCAGGGCAAAGACCGTGGCCACGTGCATGGCCGTGGGGAAGACATCGTTGGAACTTTGGGACAGGTTGACATGGTCGTTGGGGTGCACCGGCCGGCTCCCCTCCAGGCTGCCGCTGGCGATGAACGAGGCCCGGTTGGCAATCACCTCGTTGACGTTCATGTTGGTCTGGGTGCCACTGCCGGTCTGCCAGACGGAGAGCGGAAACTCGTCGTCGTGATGCCCGGCCAGGACTTCGTCGCAGACCTGAATGATCAGATCCGCAACCGGTTCGGTGAGTTTGCCGGCGTGGAGATTGACCTCGGCGCAGGCCCGCTTCACCCGCACCAGAGCATGGACCAGCGCCAGCGGCATCGGCTCGAGGCCGATGTGGAAATTGCGTCGGCTGCGCTCGGTCTGGGCCCCCCAAAGCCGGTCGGCAGGGACTTCGATCTCGCCCATGGTGTCGTGTTCGATGCGGTGGTTCATGGTTGTTCTCCTTGCGGCACAAGGAATTTGGCGGTTGCAGTGGTCCTTGATGTGTCATACCGGCAAGCCCGGCTCAAGGCAAAGCGTTTTTCGCTGTCCGCAAAAAAGGAGTAGGCAGCGTCGCTCATGTCGGGGGTGCGCACCCAGCGCGCCACCGGAAAACCGGTTGCCTCAGGTTGGCGATGCGTTATACAATCACCCCAGCGGTCGACTCGACTGACGCCGCCCTTCCCCTTCGCCATGGACCTGTATGCAACCACCTGCCGAGACCACCGAAACCTGCAACCGGAGGCGAACCAGCATGCTGGCCGTCCAGGTCGGCCTCTTTGCCAATATCTTGCTCGCCGTGGTCAAGTGCGTGGTCGGCATCCTGGGCAGCAGCCATGCGCTGCTGGCTGACGGCATCAACTCCACTTCGGATGTGGCCTATGGCGTGGTGGTTAGCATCTTTGTCCGCCTGTCCGGCAAACCGGCCGACCACGAGCACCCCTACGGGCACGATCAGCTGGAGAGCGTGGCCGCGGTGGTGGTCGGCGCCTTTGTCATCACCACCGCGATCGCCATCTTCTGGAACACCGTCGATTCGGTCTACGAACTTCTGACTGTCCGTCCAGAGGCCGCGGGCGCAAGCATCATCGCCCTGTGGATCGCGCTCGCGGTGGTGGCGGTTAAACTTGGCCTGACCGTCTGGACCTACAGCATCAACCGCCGGGTTCAGAACAGCGCCGTGCTCGCCCTGGCCCACGACCATCGCAACGACATCTTTGCCTCGTCTGCGGCGGCGGTCGGCATCTTTTTTGGCCGCATGGGATTCCCCTGGATCGATCCCCTGGCCGGCGCGGTGGTGTCGTTGATCATCCTCCACACCGGGATCGAGATTCTGCGATCGGCTGCGGCCGATCTCATGGACACCCTGCCTGGCCGGGAACTGGCCCGGGAGATGCGGGCCGTCATTGAGGAAATCCCGGGCGTGGGAGCCATTGAGGAGATGCACGCCCACCGGTTCGGGCCTTACCTGGTCGCCAACATCACCATCGGCGTCGATGGCGGCCTCAGCGTCCGGGAGGGTGACCGGATCGCCACCGAGGTGGAAGAGCGCCTGCTGGCGCGGATGGAATTCATGCGCCGGGTGTACGTGCATTACCATCCGGTCGGTACGGCCAGTCCGCAGCCAGCAATGGACCGGTGACTACAGGGGCACGACCCGGTTGCGGCCAGTGCGTTTGGCCCGGTAGAGGGCCTGATCGGCCTGCTGCAGCAGGATGGCCGCGCTGGCGGGCTGGTGAGCGAGCAGCGAGGCCACGCCGATACTGACCGTCACCGCCCAGGATTGCCCCTGATCGCGGAACGGGCAACCGGCCACCAGCGAGCGGATCTTTTCGGCCACGATCAGGGCCTTGTCCAGGCAGCTGGTGGGCAGGGCAATGACGAATTCCTCACCGCCGAAGCGGGCGGCGAGATCGCCGCCGCGAATGTTGTTTTTCACCAGCGCGCCGAGGGTTTTCAGCACATAATCGCCAAAGCCGTGGCCGCAGGTGTCGTTGACCTGCTTGAAGTGGTCGAGGTCGAGAAAGAGGCAGCTCAAGTCCAGCTTTGCCCGCAGGGCTCGGGAGAACATCTCCTCGAAGGCCTCCTGGAAGTAGCGCTTGTTGCGCAGGCCGGTAAGTTCGTCGTTGACCGCCCTCTCGTAGAGGTTCCTGTTCATCTCCTCCAGGCGCTGCATGTGCCGGCGCAGCTGCAGGTGCACCTGCACCCGGGCCACCAGTTCCTCGCCGATGAACGGCTTGACCAGGTAGTCGGTGGCGCCGACGCGGAACATCTGCAGCACCGCGTTGGGGGCGCCGTGACTGCTCAGCGATATCAGGGGCAGGTGCTCAACCTCGGGGATCTGGCGGGCGAGATGGATGAACTCGTCGCCGCGCATGACCGGCATGTCGAAATCGACGATGGCCAGATCGATCCGGTCCAGGTTCCGCTTGAGCAGGTTGAACGCCTCGCGGCCGTTTTCCGCCTCAATGATCGCCAGGCCGGACCGTTCCAGGCAGGAGCCCACCATCCGCCGCAGCGAGCGGTTGTCGTCGATGATTAGGGCGGTCATGCCGGCAAAGGCGGGCACGGGCCGCAGCACCCGGTCGACCGCCCTGGCGATGTCGCCGCGGGAGAAGGGCTTGGAGATGAATTCGAGGCTGCCCAGATGAAAGCCGCGGATACGGTTGTCGAGCGAGTCGTTGGCCGAGACGAACAGGATCGGGGTGCGGGCCTCCCGGGCGCCGTAGAGCCCCTGGGTTTCCTGCTCACGAAATTTCTCGTAGCAGGAGAAGCCGTCCATCCTCGGCATGTCGATGTCCATGGTGATCAGGTCGGGCGGTTTCTCCATCCACGACAGCGAGGAGAGGGCCTCGACGCCGTTGCTGAAGGTGACGACACTGTACCCGGCTTCTTCCAACTCCTTCTGGATGATGGCGCGCATGGTGGCGCTGTCATCGACCACCACCACCGTCAGGGGCCTGGATGCATCCAGTGGGGCCTGTCCCGGTCCGTTTGCCATGCCGTGTGCAGCCATTGTTCCTTGCGACCGTTATATTTCGGGGCCGGCGGACGTCGTCCCCCATGGACCAACCACTGGAAGTATTGTATAGCAAAATAGTCCTCTGGCCAACCAAACCTTGCCGGCGGGGGAGAAAACTCCCCGACCCCGAAATGCACCGACAAGGTTCCCCGTTCTCACACCCGAATGAAGGAGCATGCCATGATCCATTACACGCTGCCTGGTGGGGGCCGCATCCCCGCCCTTGGACTCGGAACCTGGAAATCGGCTCCCGGCGCCGTCCAGACAGCCGTCAAAGAGGCCCTGGCTGTTGGCTATCGCCACATCGACTGCGCCCCGATCTACATGAACGAACCAGAGGTCGGCCGCGCCCTGACCGAGGCATTTGCCAGCGGTCTGCAGCGGGGTGATCTCTGGCTGACCTCCAAGTTATGGAACAACGCGCATGCACCCGAACTGGTGCGGCCGGCTCTGGAAAAGACGCTGGCCGATCTGGGGGTGGACTCGCTTGATCTCTTTCTCATCCACTGGCCGGTGATGTTCAAACCGGGGGTGATGTTCGCGGGTAAGGCCGAGCAGTACGTGCCTCTGGCCGAGATCCCGATCATCGAAACCTGGCGGGCCATGGAGGAATGCGTTGCCCAGGGGCTGGTGCGGCATATCGGGGTGTGCAATTTCAGCGTCAGGAAACTCGACGCCCTGCATCAGCTGGCAACCATCAAGCCGGCGATGAACCAGATCGAACTGCACCCGTACCTGCAGCAGACGGCCATGCTCGACTACTGCCGGCAACACGGCATCCTGCTCACCGCCTACTCACCGCTGGGCTCGGGCGACCGGCCCAAGGCGCTGAAGAAGAGCGACGAGCCGGTCCTGCTCGCCAACCCGGTCATTGCCGACATCGCCGCCAAACACAAAATCACACCCGGCCAGGTGCTGCTCGCATGGGCTCTGGGCCGTGGCACCGCGGCCATCCCCAAGTCGGTCAATCCGCAGCGGCTGCGCCAGAACCTGGCCGCGGCCGAACT
>JBGSPP010000291.1:0-2034 GCA_041738515.1 Desulfobulbus sp. | reverse complement strand
GAACGGGCCGGCGCCGAGGTGGCCGGGTGGCTGGACCGGCTGGAACCGGCCGCAGCCTTCGCGCCCCTGGTGTTCGGCTACGACAACACGGTCCTGCTCGGCGAGCGGCAGGTGATGATCAACCTGGTGCCGGTGGCCGAGGGAGAAGGCTTTTTCCTCATCGGCATCCTTCAGGATGTCAGCCGCCGCAAGCTGCTCGAGCAGCGCCAGCGCCAGCTGGAAAAGGAACTGCAGCGGATCCAGAAACTCGACGCCATGTCGGTGATGGCCTGCGGCATTGCCCACGATTTCAACAACCTGCTCACCATCATCAGCGGCAACATCGAGATGGCCCGGTTTGTGTCCAAGGAAGCCGAGGTGGGCAAACTCCTGAACGAATCGGTCAAGGCCCTGGATCTCACCGTGCAGCTGATCCGCCAGTTCACCACCTTCTCCGACAACTATCTGCCGCGTAAATCCCAGGTCAGCCTGCGTGACCTGATTGAGGAGGTGCTGGCGCGGGACCTGGCTGACACCGCCATCACCTACCGGATCACCGCCCAGCCCGACGAATGTGCGGTCACCCTGGATCCGGACCTGGTTCGGCAGGTGTTCGTCAACCTGACCAAGAACGCCATGGACGCCATCAACGGACCCGGCAGCATCGAGGTCGCCGTGGAGCAGGTGGACGGCACCCAGGAGGCGGCCCGCACCACGCAACCGCTGGCGGCCGGCGAGTTTGTCCGCGTCACCTTTCGCGACTCCGGCCCAGGCATCAGCCCGGCCATCATCGGCCAGGTGTTCGACCCCTATTTCTCCACCAAGCAGAAGGGTTCCCAGAAGGGCATGGGGCTGGGGCTGACCATTGTCCATTCCATCGTCAAAAAGCACGGCGGCCTGGTCTGGATCGACGCCCCGCCCGGCCAGGGCTGCATTGTCCACCTCTATTTTCCCCTGCCCGAGGCGCGCTTCGGCGATCAGCGGACCGCCAGGCAGCGGGGACAGGGCCGGCGGGTGCTGGTCATGGACGACGAGGAGCTGATGCGGCTGATCATCAGGAAGATGTTCGAGCACTTCGGCTGCGAGGTCGTGCTCTCCGCCACAGGCGAGGAGGCGCTGACCCTGTGCCGGCAGGCGGCGGACAGCGGCCGGCCCTTTGATCTGGTGCTGCTCGATCTGTGGATCGACGGCGGCATGGGCGGGATCGACGCCGTTGTGCCCATCCGGGAGCTGATGCCGGCCGCAGTCACCGTGGCCATCAGCGGCGACGAGGGCAACGCGGTGATACTGCGGGCGGACGAACACCAGTTTACCACCGCCCAGGCCAAGCCCTTTTCCATCGATGCGGTCGAGAACCTGATCCTCCGGTTCTTCTAGAGCACCGGCGGTTTTTTCGCGGTCGAGAATCTGGCCGTCCTTTCCGCAGTGAAGCACAACCATGTATCTGGCCCGAAAGGAAGCCGGCCACCGCCGGCCTCACCACTATATCCTCCGGGAATCCTACCTCGACGGCGACCTCTACCGTTCCCGCGACCTGGCCGACCTGGGTCCTGACCCAGGCGACGTGGTCGTCTACAGCGGCGAGACCTCCTTTCACATCGACGAGGACTTTCTCCGCCGGCTGCGCGAGTCCGGCGTCACCGCTCCCTACGCCGAGTTGGAAGATCTGCTCTTTCCCTTCATAGACCCGTACATCAGAGGCAGGCTGCAGCCGTTTCGCGACCGTAGCCGCTACCGCAACTGGCAGCCCGCGGATGCCCAGATCCGCCGTCGGGCGCTGGCCGAGACCCATGCCATGGACCGGCGCCGGCTCCATTTCCTCCGCCTGGGGCGCGGTTCGGCTGAGACCGTGGACAATGCCGCTGTCCTCTATACCGTGCTGCTGGACAAATCCCGCGACGAGATCGAACAGCTGATCATGGCACGCGAGCAGGCTCTGCCGCCCCGGGAGTACCAGAATTATCTGTTCGCCATTTTCGACCTGCAGCGATTTTTCCGGGAGAGCTACGCCCGTTCCATACCCCAGGCGCTCAATCGCGACCGGCTCGACGGCCT
>JBGSPP010000280.1:0-6657 GCA_041738515.1 Desulfobulbus sp. | reverse complement strand
GACGAAGCCCAGATTTTTGCCCAAATCGAGGCCTTAACGGCGTAAGGAGAGCGCACCATGATTATCGACCAGACCAAGATCGACGAGGCCGTCAACACGATCATAGGATACGGCGGCCATGGCATCCTCAACTGCGTCCAGTGCGGCGCCTGCTCGGCCGTCTGCCCGGGCGTCCGCGCCGGCTTTCCCCTGCTCTGCCGCAACCTCATCCGTCATCTGCTCAACGGCCAGTTGGAGGAGATCATCGAAGATTCCTCCAGCTGGGGCTGCCAAGCCTGCAACCGCTGCACCGAGGTCTGCCCCCAGGGCGTCAGGCCGCAGGAGGTGGTGTTCGCCTTTCGCCGCTATCAGGCCAACCAGCTGGCCTTCTCCACCAGCTCGGTGACCAGCCAGATGAACCTGTTCGAGACCGGCCACGCGGTCTACACCGACCCCAAGGTAGCGAGAAAGAAGGTCGGCCTGTCCGAGGAGACCACGACTTCGGCTTTCGACGAGGCTGCCCGCAAGGAAATTCAAACCCTGATCAACAACAGCCCCATGGGTGAGTTGGGTCTTTTCTAAACAAGGGAGCACGGAACTCATGGAAAAGATAGGTCTGTATCTCGGATGCAATATTCCGCTCAAGGCGCCGGACATCGAGCAGTCGTTTCGAAAAATCTTCCCGGTGCTCGGCATCGAGCCGGTGGATCTGCAGGGCGCCTCCTGCTGCCCCGCCTGGGGCACGGCGCCGTCGTTTGACCTCAACACCTGGTGCGCAATCTCCAGCCGCAACATCACCATCGCCGAAGCCCAGGGCGTGGACATCATGACCGGATGCAACTCCTGCTTCGGCGTGCTCTCGGAGGCCAAGCATTTCCTGGACGACCCGGAGCGACGCAAGGCGGTCAACGCCAGCTTGGCGGCGATAAACCGGGAGTTCAAGGGCACCTCCGACATCTACCACGTGGCCCATGTGCTCCACCGCAAGGTTGGCGCCGAAAAGATCCGAGGCCATATCAAATTCAACCTTGAAGGCCTGAAGATCGCCGTCCAGACCGGCTGCCACAGCCTCTGGCCCTCGGACATCTACAAGGTCAAGGAACAGAACCCCTACTACCCGACCATCCTCAAGGAACTCTGCGAGGCCACCGGGGCCACGGTGCCCCACTATTCCCGCCTGGAGGGATGCTGCGGCATGGGCGGCATGCGCTCCACCGACATGGAGAAATCGCTGCATCTGTTCAAGGAGAAGCTGGTCTCCATCAAGGAGGAGACAGACGCCGATCTGATCGTCACCACCTGCTCATCCTGCTTTCTCCAGTTCGACATGTCGCAGCCGATCCTCAAGGAGCGCGGCCTGATCGATTTCGATCCGATCCCGACCTTCTATTACACCCAGCTGCTGGCACTGGCCATGGGCTTCGACCCGGTCCAGGTGGCGGCCATCTCACAGATCGACCGCAGCCGGGTCATCGCCGAAATCCAGAGTGAACAACGTCTTGTCAAGGAGGTGGCCTAATGTCCTTCACACCCAATATCGTCGGCTTTGCCTGCCAGTGGTGCACCTATGCCGGCGCCGACCTCGCCGGCAACCTGCGTGCCAAATACCCGCCCTCGATCAAGCTGATCAAGGTGCCCTGCTCGGGGCGGGTGGAGCCTGAATATGTCATGGAGGCCTTTGCCCAAGGGGCGGATGGCGTGCTTATCGGCGGCTGCCATTTCGGCGACTGCCACTACAAGACCGGCAACCACAAGACGGCCAACCGGATGAAGATTCTGTCCAAGCTGCTCGATGATTCCGGTTTCGAGACCAAACGGTTCCGTCTGGAATGGATCTCCGGCGCCGAGGGCTACCGGTTCGCCGAGGTGGTCGAGGAATTCACCAAGGAGTTGCAGGAGTTGGGACCGAACCCGCTCAAGGGAGGAAATGGCCATGGCAAATAAAGTAAAAACTGCCTTTCTGCTCGCCGGCGGCTGCGCGGGCTGCGAGATGAGCGTGGTCGATCTCTCCGAGGCGCTGGTCGATGCCCTGGAGTCGCTGGAGATCGTCTTCTGGGCCCCGACGGTGGCCGACGTCAAGTACAAGGATCTGGAAGACATGCCCGACAAGTCCATCGACCTGGCCTTTGTCGACGGCATGATCCGCAACAGCGAGAACCTGCACACGGTCAAGGTGCTGCGGCAGAAATCGAAGATCCTGGTAGCCTTCGGCGCTTGCGCCACCATGGGCGGCATCGCCGCCCTGGGCGACCTGCATTCCAAGGAGGAACTGTTTGCCCAGGCATACATGAACACCTTTTCCACCGACAACCCCGACGGCGTCTACCCGAGCCCGGAGTACCTGCTCGATGGCAAGTACCACCTCACCATCCCGACCATCCTCGACAACTGCTCGACCATCGACCAGGTGGTGGACGTGGAGTATTATGTCGGCGGCTGCCCGCCGCACCCCTCCTTTGTCGGCAAGCTGGTCGGCGCCATCCTCGGCGGCAACCTGCCCCCGGCGGGTTCCTGGTTGACCGGCGGCAAGGCGGTCTGCGACACCTGTACGCGCAACCCGGCCATCACCGGTCAGGAGCGGTTGCCGGTGGGCGAAATCAAGCGAACCATCGACGGCCGGCCCGACCCGGAAAAATGCCTGCTGCAGCAGGGCTACATGTGTTTCGGTGCGGTGACCCAGGGCGACTGCGGCGCCTCCTGCCTCAATGTCAACATCCCCTGCCGCGGCTGCGGCGGGCCGATTCCCGGCATCAAGGATTTCGGCGCCCGCTGCGTCTCCACTCTGGCCTCGAGCATGGCCAATGAAGAGGTGGCCGCCCAGTTCATCGACAAGTTCAACAACATGGCCAAGATGTTCTACCGCTACGCGCACACGGCCTCGAAGCTCAATCACCGTATTGCCGAACACAAGGAGAAATAGCACGCCAGGATCTCAGCAGGAACACCTCCGGGAGGTTCGTTCATGGGTATCTTTGAAGCGCTGAAGAAAACATTCGGCTTTGGCCCCGAGCCAAGCGTGCCGGCACCGACTGCAAGGAGCAGCACTATGAAAAAAATAGAAATCAATCCGATCACCCGCCTCGAGGGGCATGGCAAGATCGCCATCTTTCTCGACGACGACGGCAATGTCGACGACGCCTTCTTCCAGACCGTGGAATTCCGCGGCTACGAGAAGTTCCTCCAGGGTATGCCCATGGAGGAGGTGCCCCGCACCGTGTCCACCGTCTGCGGCGTCTGCCGCGGCGTCCATTTCACCGCCTCGATGAAGGCCTCGGACGGCGTTTTCGGGGTCACCCCGCCGCCGGCCGGGCGCAAGCTGCGCGAGCTGTTCTTCAATGCCCACTACGTCGAGGATCACTCGGTCATCCTCTACGCCCTGGGATTCCCCGATTTCGTCGTCGGCCCGGAGGCCAACCCCGCCGAACGCAACGTGGTCGGCCTGATCAACGCGGTGGGCGTGGACGTCGGTCGCGAGGTCCTGCGTAAACGCGGCCTGGCGGTGAAGATCTTCGAGCTGCTGGGGGGCAAGCCCAACCACCCGGTGGCGGCCATCCCCGGCGGCTGGTCCAAGCAGCTCAACGAGGAAGAGCGCCGGCAGATCGAGGAGTGGTCCAAGGAGCTGGTCGGCCTGGGCGAGTTGACGCTCAAGGTCTTTGATGACGTGGTCCTGAAAAACGACAAGTACATGGAGCTGGTCACCGGCGACATGTACCGGGTCGAGGTCGGCTACATGGGCTCGGTGGACGAGCAGGACCGGATCACCTACTATGACGGCACCCAGAAGGTGATCGATTCCGACGGCAAGGTGATCGGCACCTTCAAGGGCAAGGAATACCTGGATTTCATCTCCGAACGGGTGCAGCCCTGGTCCTACCTCAAGTTCCCCTACCAGAAGAAGATCGGCGCCTGGAAGGGCATCGTCGAGGGCCCCGGCACCAACATCTACAGCGTCGGCCCGCTGGCCCGGATGAACATCGTCAAGTCCATGGACACGCCGCTGGCCCAGCAGCATTTCGAGAAGTTCCACGCCACTTTCGGCGCCAGGCCGGTGCACAACATCCTGGCCTACCACTGGGCCCGGGCCATCGAACTGCTGAGCGCGGCGGAAAAATGCCTCGAGCTCTCGCGCGACCCGGAAATTACCAGCAAGGACACCTGGAACAAACCCACCTCCTGCCCCGGCGAAGGCGTGGGCATCATCGAGGCGCCGCGCGGCACCCTGATCCACCACTATGTCACCGACGGCAAGGGAATCGTCACCGACGCCAACCTGATCGTCGCCACCACCCACAACAACGCGCCGATCAACCTGGCGGTGAAGAAGGCGGCCAAGCACTTCATCAAGAACGGGAACGTGTCACCGGCCATGCTCAACTACGTCGAGATGGCCTTCCGCCCCTATGACCTGTGCCTGGCCTGCGCCACCCACACCGTCACCGGCGGCCAGTCGCCGCTGGAAGTCGAGATCTTCGACAGCAACGGCAGGCTCTACAAGACGCTGAAGAACTTCTGACCGGGGATTGTCCCGCGCACACAACCGGGCCGGGAGGGCGCAAGGCGCTTCCGGCCCTTTTTCATGGGTGAGAGAGCATGGACAAACAATGCGTCGTAATCGGCATCGGCAACCCCTATCTCCAGGATGACCGCGCCGGTGTGGTCATCGTCGAACAGCTGGAGCAGGCCGGTCTGCCCTGCCGGACCGAGGTGGTCTACACGGTGGGCTTCGAAGTGATGGACAAGGTGCGGGGCCATGAGCGGGCCATTGTGGTCGATGCCTGCAAGCTCGGCAACGAACCCGGGACCATTCTGGAGCTGACCCTGGACGAGATCTTCACCACCCATTCCTTGGTCAACTCACACGCCATCACCCTGGGCACCACCCTCAAGACCGGCTACATCTGCTTTCCCGAGGAGATGCCCACCGACCTGCGCATCATCCTCATCGAGGTCAAGGCCATCGACGAGTTCACCCAGCAGATGTCGCCTGAGGTGGAGAAGGCCGCGGCCGAGGTGGTGGCGCGGATCACCGCCATGGTGGGCGGCGTGGCCTGAACGGCAAAGCGTTCGGGGCAGGGATCCTTGTCCGGTGACAAAGGGTCCTCCTTCCAGTATGATGGCGTATTGGAGCGACCTTGCGGCGGCAGGGCCGACTGAACCGCCATCATCCCGGAGTACCCCATGGAACTGCGCAAAATCACCTCCCTGACCCTGCTGCTTTCGTTCGTCATCCTGGTGCTGACCAGCATCGTCCTCTACATTGTGCCCGAGGGACGGGTGGCCTACTGGTCCGACTGGCAACTGTTGTGGCTGAGCAAGACCCAGTGGGGCGACATCCACACCAACTCCGGCTTTCTCTTCCTTGCCGCCGGTCTGCAGCATCTCTGGTACAACTGGAAGCCAATCACCGCCTACCTGAAGAACAAGGCCAGGGAATTCACGCTGTTCACTCCGGCCTTCGCCGCCGCCCTGGCGGTGAATCTGGTCTTCGTCGTCGGCACCCTGCTGCTGGCTCCGCCGTTCAGCACCATTCTCCATGTCGGGCACGGGTTCAAGGAGCGGGCCGCCGTCAAATACGGAGAGCCGCCCTACGGCCACGCCGAGCTCTCCACCCTGACGCTGTTCGCCAAACGCACCGGGATCGACCTTGCGGCCGCCAAGCAGTCCATGGCCGGCAAGGGGATTCGCTTCACCGGAGACGACCAGACGCTGCTTGCCATCGCCCAGGCCAACGGCGTCACCCCCCGGGCGATATACGAGGCCATGCAGTCGGGCACAGCAAAACAAACCAAGGCCGCTCCCGCCTTCCCCAGCGAACCCTTCCCGGGCATGGGCCGCATGCTGCTGGCCGACCTCTGCAGCCAGTACGCGCTCGATCAGCAGCGGATCCTGGCCGCGCTTGCCGCCAAGGGCATCCAGGCCGACCCCGCCAAATCGCTCAAGGAGATTGCCGAGGCCCACAAGACCGACCCGCACGCGCTGTTTGCCCTGATCCATGACGCGGCGAGCAAACCCTGATCCATGACTCCGTCCACAACGCATCGGGCCGCACCGGACCGCCTGCAGAGCCTCGACGAACTGGCCCTGGCCCTGCGCCGGTTCGCCGCCGAGCGCGACTGGGAGCCCTATCACACCCCCAAGAACCTGGCCGCCGCCCTGAGTGTCGAGGCGGCCGAGTTGCTTGAGCACTTCCAGTGGCTGACAGCGGAGGAGAGCGACCGGCTGGGGCCCGAGTCGCGGGAGGCTGTGGCCCTGGAGATGGCCGATGTGCTCATCTATCTCACCCGGCTGGCCGACCGGATGGCTATCGACCTGCTTGAGGTGGCTAGGGCGAAGATGGTGTTGAACGCGATCAAATACCCGCCGCTGCACCCGGCACCCGAGCATGGATAAGCAGGAGAGCCCGACGCCTCTGCGGCCGCCTGGGACCGTGCTCGAAGCCTTTCTTCCGGGCCGCTTGCCGGTCCGGCTTGCGCCGCTGGGGCAGGGCAATATCAACGACACTTGGCTGGTGGAGTTGGCGGATGGCGACCGGCGGGTTCTCCAGCGCCTGCACCCTTTGGTCTTTCCCGATCCCCTGCCGGTGATGCGCAACTTGCGCCTGGTCAGCGACCACCTCGCCGCAGTCGAGGGACCGGGCGCTCCCGCCTGCCCGGGCCTGATCGCCACGGCCGACGGCCA
>JBGSPP010000253.1:0-14400 GCA_041738515.1 Desulfobulbus sp. | reverse complement strand
CTGCTGCAGGTGACCCTGCCCCGGCAACAGACAGCCTGAATCACCATCAATTCGCCTACCCGCAACCCAACCAAGGGAGGATGCCATGTCTGAACGCGTACTGTTGATCGACGACGAAAAGGATTTTCTCGATATCATGTCCGAGCGCATGAAGAACCGGGACATTGACGTCACCACGGCGGCTTCGGCCAAAGATGCCCTGGGGCTGGTGGAAAATGAATCCTACGACGCCATCATCCTCGACCTGCAGATGCCGGAGATGGACGGCCTGCAGACGCTGGAGCGATTGAAGAAGATCAATCCGGACCTGCAGGTCATCCTGCTCACCGGTCACGCCACAGTGGAAAAAGGGGTGCAGGCGATGAAGCTCGGCGCTGACGACGTCATGGAAAAACCGGCGGACATTGGCGTGCTGACCGAGAAAATCAAGAAGGCGCACGCCAAGAAGATTATTCTGGTCGAAAAGCGGGCCGAGGAGACAATCCGCTCCATCCTTGGCTCCAAGGCCTGGTGATGCCGGTCGGCGGGGCTTGGTTTTACGACAGTACGTGCTCCGCACGGCTTGGCGAGGTCAAAAAAGCGAGCGGGAGAAGGGCGCCGGGGAAGCAGGGCACGGGAAAATTCTCCATACCGTTCACTTTGGCTGTGGCTTGTTTTCACTTTTCCTGATATTTTCTGGCGTCCTGTTCCAGGCCGGGACCGTTGCTTCCTGGAAAGGCCATTGATTTGTTTCAGCACGGAAATGCACCAATGACCAACGAGAGGATCCAAGCCATGAAAGCGACCAGGAAAGACACCTCAGGAAAAGAAGTCCTCCAGCAGCTGCTTGCCGGTAACAAGCGGTTCCGGGAGGGCCGGCTTGAGCATCCCAACCATTGCGAAGAGTCGCGCCGGGGATTGGTCGGTGGCCAGGAACCCATGGCGGTGGTCCTCACCTGCGCCGACAGTCGGGTGCCGCCGGTGGACGTTTTCGATCAGGGTCTGGGCGATCTGTTCGTGGTCCGCGTGGCCGGCAATCTGGTCAATGACCAGATCCTCGGCAGCATCGAATATGCGGTGGCCCATCTCCACTCGCCGCTGATCATGGTCATGGGGCACTCCAGCTGCGGCGCGGTCACCGCAGTCTCCCACGGGGTGAAGCTGGAAGGCCACATCGCCACCCTGACGCCGCCCATAGACGCCGCCCTGAAAAAGACCAAGGGGCTGCCCGGCGACTGGACCAACAACGCCGCCAAGGAACTGGCCCTGACCACGGCCCGCAAGATCGAGGAATCCGAGCCGATCGTGGCCGATCTGGTTGCGGCCGGCAAGGTGCTGGTGGTGGCCACCTATTACGATCTCGCAACCGGCGAGGTCTCGATGCTCAGCGGAGGCGGGCTGTAGTTTTTTCCCTGCACCAGGCGATTCCTCGCCTCAGACTGCAGACCCCGTCACCCGTCTTCACTCGCCCCGATGCCGGCAGCCGCACTGCCGGCATCGGGGCTTTTTTTTGATCCCCCGAGGACCAATGGTCAACTACCCTCGCCTGCACCCGCCTTGTCCCGGAACGATCCCAGCTCGATCTTGTATTTGTTGATCTTGTCATAGAGGCTTTTGCGCGAAATGCCCATGCGCTGGTGGGCCAGACTCACCTGCCCACCAACCTGGCGCAGTGCAGCCTCCAGATAGCGCCGCTCCTGCTCCTCCATATATTCCTTCCAGGGGCTGATGCCGCAGTCTGGCATCTCCACGCCGGCATCGGCTTGTTCCTGCTCCATCTCCGGTTTTCCCAGGACACAATACCTGCGGACAACATTGCGTAGTTCACGGATATTGCCCGGCCAGTCGCGCCGCATCAGCTGCCCTATCAGTTCGGGCGGGCAGGGCTTGGCCTCGCCCTCGTGTCCGTCGCAGTACTCGTCGAGGAAGTGGTGCACCAGCAGGGGAATGTCCTCCCGGCGCTCCCGCAGCGACGGCAGCTGCACCGGCAGGACGTTGAGGCGGAAATAGAGATCCTGGCGGAAGGCGCCCCGTTCGATCTCTGCCGCCAGGTCGCGGTTGGTGGCGGCAACGATCCGCGCCTTCAGCGGAATGGCGGCGTTGCCGCCAAGTCGGGTGAAGCTCCGATCCTCCAGCACCCGCAGCAGCTTGGCCTGCAAGGCAGCCGGCATGGAGCAGATTTCGTCCAGGAACAGGGTGCCCTCGCCCGCATATTCGAACTTGCCCACCTTACGCTGGATGGCGCCGGTGAAGGCCCCCTTCTCATGGCCAAACAGCTCGGACTCGATCATTTCCGCCGGCAGGGCGGCCATATTCACCGCCACATAGGGGCCCCGGTCGCGACGGCCGAGCTCGTGCACGGCCCGAGCGACCAGTTCCTTGCCGGTGCCGGTCTCGCCGATGATCAGCACCGGGTCGGTCTGGTCGGCAATGGTCTCGATCAGGGTGTAGAGGCCGAGCATGCTGGGGTGACTGCCGACGAGACCGCAAAAGCGGGACCGGCCCTGGCGGCTTTGGTGCAGCTTCCGCTCCAGGAGACGGTTCTCCTGCACCAGTCGCCGGCGCTCCAGGGCCCGGCCCAGGGTGGCAAGGATGATGTCCTCGTCCACCGGTTTCTGCAGGAAGTCATAGGCCCCCTTCTTGACCGCCTCCACCGCCAGGCTGATGTCGCCGTGGCCAGTGATCAGAATCACCGGCAGATCCGGGTCGCGTTCGACAATCCGCTCCAGCAGGACCATGCCGTTCATCTCCGGCATGCGGATGTCGGCCAGCACGGCGTCAAAGGGGCGGCCATCCAGTCCGGCCAGGGCCTGGACGGGATTGGCAAAGGTCTGGACGGCAAAACCATTGAGCTGCAAGGTCTGCTTGATGGCCGCCAACAGGTAGAGATCGTCGTCGACCACCAGGATTTCCGGGATGGGCGTAGCCTCCGTTCCACTCATTTCGTCCCTCCAGGTCTCGGTTGCACCTGTTCGCCATAGCCGGCGGAGTTCCCGCCCGGACCAGGCCGGTAATGGGGGATGTGCACGGTGAAACAGGCACCCTGGCCCACCTGGCTTTCCACCTCGATATAGCCGGCGAAACCGCGGACAATGCGATCGACGATGGACAGCCCCAGACCGGTTTCGGTCCCCACCTCACGGGTAGTGAAGAAGGGATCGAAAATCTTCTTCTGCAACTCTTCGGCGATGCCCTCGCCGTTGTCGGCCACGGCAACCACCACATAGGGTTCCTGGGCCATGGTCTTGGGGTTGAGCCGGTCGGCGACCCGGCTGGTGATGGTCAGCCGGGGTTCGGCCACCCGGCCCATGGCCTGGATGGCGTTCTGCACCAGATTGAGGAAGACCTGTTCCAGGCGGACCTCGACCCCGATGACCACACAGGGGCGATCGGACAGGCGCAGGTCGAGGCTGATCTCGCTCAGGCGCAGCTGTGATTCGAGGAAGTTGAGGATCTTGCGGATGAGGGCGTTGAGGTCAACCGGGGCCTGCTCCTCCTCTACCTTGCGGCCGAAGCTGCGCATGGTGCTGATGATCGAGGAGGCCTTGCTGACCCGGTCGATGATGATCTGCAGATTCTCGCGCAGGAGTTCGCTCTGGTCTCCCGGCGTCTCCAGGGCCTTGAGGCAGTTGCGGGCAAAGAGGAGGATGGCGTTCAGCGGCTGGGTCAGCTCGTGGCCGACGCCGGCGGCCATCTCGCCCAGGCTGGCCAGACGGCTGGAATGGATCAGCTGCTTCTGTCCCTCCTGCATTTGCGACATCAGGTCGTAGAACTCGCTGCAGTCGGAACAGATGAGCATGTGCAGCACCAGCCCGTTGGGGTTGACGTGAGTTGAGCCGCGCATCTTCACCGGCAGGGGCGCGCCCGTACCGGTCTTGAGCTGGGCCTCGAACTCGTCGAACTCGCCGTCGGCGAAGGCCGCCCGGATGGCCGCGGCCGTGGCCGGTTCGACTAGGTCGTCGAGGCGCAGCTGTTGCTCCGGGTCGAGGGAGAAACCGGTCCGCTGGAGGAACTCCCGGTTGGTCTGGATGATGGTGAAGTCCTGGTCCAGGAGCAGAAAAAGCTCTGAGATGCCAGCCAGAATGCGCTCGGTGAACGAGCGGCTGGCCTCCATCTCCTCGTGTTTGCGCAACACCCGGACAACGAGGTCTTCCCGTTGCTTCTCCAGTATCCGTATCGCCTGGTCATGCATGGCCATCTCCCCCTCTGTGCAAAGGCTGCGCAATACTACCCGCAGGTTGGCCCCTTCGTCACCATTATTACACAGGGCAGGGCGCCTTCCATGACGCCTGCGGCAAAGTGGGGTTATAGTCGCGTTTTTCGCTGGCGGAATTGGCCGCGCTCCGGTACCTCTGACCCTGGGCCGTTTGCACCGGCGCTCCGAGTCCCAATCCAACCGATCAACGCCAACCGACCGGGTTTCCCCATGCTCCACTGCTGCCTGTTCCTCTGCGGCGCCGCCCTGATGATCATCGAACTGACCGGCTCGCGCATTCTGGCCCCCTTTCTGGGTACCTCACTGGTGGTCTGGACCAGCCTGATCGGCATCATCCTGGCCAGCTTGAGCCTGGGCGCCTGGTGGGGCGGGATAGTCGCTGACCGGAGCCCCAGGATACAACTGCTTGGCAGGATCGTCCTCCTTGCTGCCTGGGCCACGGCCGCCATCGGCCTGTCCAAGACCTGGGTGCTGCAGTTCCTGCAGGGGATGGGCGGTCTCCACCTGGTCGCCATCTTGGCCACCGTGGCCCTGTTCACCCCGGCGGCGGTGCTGCTCGGCATGGTGGCGCCCTTCGCCGTCCGGCTGCAGATGGTGGACCCGGCACGGATCGGCCGGACCGCGGGCAGCCTCTACGCCATCTCGACCATCGGTTCCATTGCCGGCACCTTCCTGGCCGGCTTTGTCCTCATCGCCTGGGTCGGCAGCACCGCCATCCTTTTCATCACCGCCGTGACCCTGGTGGTGGCCGCCTGGATGATCGACCCTTCGGCCCGGGCCATCAAGGCAGCGTCGCTGCTGGCCTTCGGTCTGGCCCTGTTCCTGGTGCATCAGCAGGACCGGCGGCTCGAACAGGTTGGCTTCCTTGACCGGGACACCCCGTATAACCGGGTGCTGGTCTACACCGGCCGGGAGGGGGACGCCGCACGGCTGACGCGCGAGATGGTCACCGGCCCGCATGGCCGACAGTCGGCCATGTACCTTGACGACCCCACCGAACTGGCCCTTCCCTACACCCGATTCTACCGCCTGGCCGAATATTATCGGCCGGCGATGCGTGACATGCTGGTCATCGGCGGCGGCGGCTATTCCTTTCCCAAGTATGCTCTGGCCCACTACCCCGAAGTGCGGGTGGATGTGGTGGAGATCGACCCAGGCATCACCGCCCTGGCCCGCAGCCACTTTGGCCTGGCCGAACACCCCCGGCTCCGGGTCATCGAGGACGATGGCCGCACCTTCCTGAACCAGCCGGATCGGCGCTATGACGTCATACTCCTGGACGCCTTCAACTCCCACTACTCCATCCCCTTCCATCTGGTGACGATCGAGGCGGTGCGGCAGTTGCGCCGAAACCTGACACCCTCCGGAGTGGTGCTGGTCAACATCCTGGCCTCGCCGGAGGGCGAGTCGAGCCAGTTCTACAAGGCCCTGTACGCCACCTTCCAGGCGGTGTTTCCCGAAGTGCGGACCTATGCCGTCCACAACCCCGAGGATACAAAGCAGTGGCAGAACCTGATGCTGGTCGCCCTGACCGGCGAGTCGGAGGCGGCACAGCCACCCGCGGACGAGGCGATCGCGGCGATGTTGCAACATGCCTTGCCGCTGCCGGAACACCTGCCGCCGCCCCTGACCGACGAATTCGCACCGGTGGATCGCTACATAAGCGGCGGCCGGCCGTTGCTCGAAAAGACCACCGGAAGTGATTCATAGCGGCCGGATTCCCTGTCTGGCAGCTCGCAACGCACTTCACCCGCTTCAAGCCCACAAAGATGTGGCGCCGCAAGGCGTACATTCCGGCCAATCCCACCCAAAAGGCGCAAGCCGGCTGCCCCCCCCGCACCACCCCAGTCCCGATTGCGCAAATTCGTGTTGCGCGACTGTCCAATTGCCTCGAAAAAATTCTCTCCCAGAATGAATCAGTCAACATGCCAATGTTAGAGCACATAGGGCTGCGTGATCTGATAGCGTGATGCCGGACCACGGCCGGACTTCTTCAACAGCCCCCGGTTGACCAGATCAAGCAGGTCGTACTGGGCGGTGCGAACCGAGATGGCCCCGCCCACAGCCTCCTGATACTCGCTGCGGCTTATGCCCCCCTGGCGGGCAATGACCGGCCAGGCTTTGCGCTGCCGGGGGTTGAATTCGTCCTGGGCAGGATTTCCGCCAACAGCGCTATTACCGGCAGACTTTACAGCCATCGCAGCTTCCGCATCGATCAACGGCGAGGGGATGCCGAGAAGGAGGTCCCGGGTCTGCTGGGCCGGCAGCATCGCCTCCACGCCGCGTTCATCAAAGAGGATATGCTCGGCCAGGAGCAGGTCGCCCTCGGCAAAGGCCAGCGAGCGGGTGAGGCAGTTCTTCAACTCCCTGACGTTGCCGGGCCAGTGGTGGTTGACCAGTTTTTCCAGCGCCCCCCGACTGATGCCGACCGGTTCCCGACCGGCGCGATCGGCGTATTCGTCGAGGAAGTACTTGATCAGCACCGGCAGGTCCTCCTTGCGTTGCCGCAATGGCGGAGTGTTGATGGTGATGACCGCAAGGCGATAGTACAGATCTTCGCGAAAGGCGCCCTTCAGGGACATCTGCAGCAGATCGACGTTGGTGGCGGCGATGATCCGGGCGTCGAAAGCCAGATCCTTGTCCGAGCCCAGCGGCCGGATGCGCCGAACAGACAGGGCCCGCAGCAGCGCCTGCTGCACCTTGGGCGAGGCGTTGCCGATCTCATCCAGATGCAGGGTGCCGCCAGAGGCGGCGACAAAGGCGCCCTGGCGGTCGGTCTGGGCCTCGGTGAAGGCGCCCTTGACGTGGCCGAAAAGGGCGTCCATGAGCAGGTTCTCGTCGAGAGCGCCGCAGTTGATGGAGAGAAAGGGCCCCTTGGCGCGATGACTGACCGAGTGGATGGCCTCAGCGGTCAGTTCCTTGCCGGTGCCGGTTTCACCGATGATGAGCACGTCGGCCAGCACCCGGGCCGCCTTGTGGATATGCTGCCGCAGATTGGCAACCGCCTGGCTGCCGCCGACGATGCCGTAGAGCGGCATGGCCAGGAGTTGCGGATCAAGGCTCTGCGAATTTCGGATCTCCCGCTCCAGGTTGACGCCCTGGCGCATGCGGTCGTCCTCGTCCAGGCCTTCGCGCAAGAGGGTGTCGTTGCGTGCTATCTGCAGTTGCAGCAGGAGGATGTTGATCGATTGCTGAAACTGGTTGATCTCGGCAAACAGCGGGCTCAGGGCCACCGGGGTGGGGTCGTCGCCGGAGACGCGGACTTCGACCGCTTCGGAGAGTTGGTTCAGTGGTCTGCAGATGCGGCGACTGATGTAGAACATGGCGAGGAAAATCAGGATCACGCTCAGACCGAAGCAGAGGGAGAGCAGGCCGGCGATGCGGTAGGTGGAGGACATGAAGACAAAGCTGGTGTCGATGCAGCCGATGCCGCCGACAATCCGTCGCGCATCCGCACTTTCCTGGAAGACGACGGGCACATAACTGAGATAGAGCGTCCGGTCGTTGCCGGTGGGGGGCATGAATGGTCGCGAGACCAGGGACTGGCCGCTCTTGCCGGATTGGACATCGGTGACCATGGCCCAGTAGAGGTCATGCTCATAGCCCGGGCGAAAGGCGGTGTTGAAGCCCGGGCGGCCCACATCGCCCTGGAGCCCGACGCGGAGCAGATCGACCGACAACTCCTTTCCCAATTCCTCAGGCGACTCCGACTGGAAGAGCAGCCAGCCGGAGGCGTCGAAAAAGAAACTCTTCTTCTGTTCGCTCTCCTGCGGGAAGAGAAAGAGCGGTGACTGAATCGAGCTGTGCACTGAGATGATGTCGCGCAACCGCGGCAGATCGACCGACAGGGTCAATTGTCCCCGGTATTCCTTGTCCCCGGTATAGACGGGTATGGACAGGCGGAGGACGTGCATGGAAACGGAGCGCATGCCGCCCGGACCGGGCACCGATGGATAGACCACCTCCACCGGATCGCCGATATGCACATACTCGGCCGGTTTGCCCTCCACTTGGTCCCGATTGGCGAAGACCCCGTTTTTGCTCCCCATGGCCTGATCCAGGGGAACAGGCGCCACCATGGATCCGGTATTGACCAGGACGAACCGCTCATCCGCGGCTTGCCCCTGGAAGGCCACCTCCCGGTAGCGGTTGCGTTCCTGCTCCGACTTGGCATTGAAATGGGTCACTATCCTTTCCCCGGTCAGGGGGCCGCGAGACAGGTACTCCAACTCGTTTCGCGCCGCCATCAGCATCTGGCTGATTTCATGGGCCTGGGCCAGGGCCCTAACCTGCGCGTTCCGCGAATAGGCCTGGTTGAGATAGGAAGATGCCACCCTGTAGGTCAGCACGATGGAGAAGGCGAAGACCAGAACCATCACCAGGGACCCGAACAGCACCAGAAATTTACCGATACTCCAGGCATAGATGGAACTTTCGACCCGGATGACCGGATTGAGTGCCGGGGGATGGGAATAGCGCATGGGCGGTTCTCCTTGCGGGATTGGGTCGCAGAACAGCGAAGGCTGACGAACCCCTACCCGATATTGCGCAAGATGACAAGATTCGAAATGCAAAACAGCTGTTTTTTCGACCTAAATAGAATTGCACAATTTGTGGCACACAAGTTGGATAGGGAAGACCAGTTCAATTCCTCTGACTCGGGCATGCACTCCCCCGCTCAAGGAACGAAAACGACGAGCGGGCGCGCGGAATCCCCCTCCGCCGCGCCCGCTTCCTGAAAGGAGACTGTTCCGGACTGGACAACCGGACGGAAAACAAGAGCAACCACCACAAGGAGAACACGATGAAAAGAAGATTGCAGCGGTTATGGCTGGCGCTTGTCACTCTGGTTCTGTTCGCTCCGAGCCTGGCACTGGCTGCGGGAGGAAAGGCCGCCCCGGTCGTCATTGTCGCCGACACCCGCAAGTTGGACGGCCTCATGGCCTGGTGGTCCAACCTGTACAATGAAAGTCACCTGCAGTTCATGATCCTGACGGTTATCATCATCCCGGTCACCGGTGTCATCTTCGGCGTCCTGGCTGACATCATCATGGGATGGATCGGCATTGACCTCAAATCCCGCGAACTGGCGGAACATTAATTCGATTCGGAGGAGACACTCATGGACTGGCTCTATATTCTCATGCCCATTGCCGGCGTTAAGATTTTCTGGCCCGGCCTCATCATTCTCGGTATCGGCGTCGGCATCATTGGCGGTTTCTTCGGCATGGGCGGCGCCTGGATGGTGACCCCCGGCCTCAACATCCTTGGTTTCCCCATGGCCTTTGCCATCGGTACCGACATCGCTCACATGGCCGGTAAATCCCTGATCTCGACCATGCGCCACGGCAAGTTCGGCAACGTTGACTACAAGCTTGGCATGATCATGCTGGTCGGCACGGTCGTCGGCTTCGAGTGCGGCGCCCAGATGGTCATGTGGCTCGAACGGCTGGGTTCAGTTGAAAAGGTTGTCCGCTGGATCTATATCGGCCTGCTCGCCTTCATCGCCTGGATGGTCTTCCACGATGTGGCCAAACGCGCCCAGAAAGAAAGAGAAGCGGCTGCCAGAGGCGAAAAGCTGGAAGCCGGCGCCACCGGTGTCGAGTGGCACAAGACCCTGCACAAGATCAAGATCCCGCCGATGGTGCACCTGAAGGAAGCCGGCATCTACTGTTCCGCCTGGCTGCCGATCTTCGTCAGCTTCCTCACCGGCTGGCTCGCAGGTATCCTTGGTATCGGCGGCGGTCTGATCCGTATGCCCGCCCTGATTTACATGATTGGCTGCCCGACCCATGTCGCCGTCGGCACCGACCTCTTTGAAGTCGCCATTTCCGGTCTCTACGGCGCCGCCACCTACACCTTCAAGGGACGGACCGAACTGGTCGCCGCCATGGTCATGCTGGTCGGCGCTGCCATGGGCGCTCAGGTTGGCGCAGTCGCCACCAAGTACATCAAGGGCTACGGCATCCGCATCGCTTTCGGGCTCGCGGTCATCGGCTGCGCCCTCTCCATCCTGATGAAGCTGGTCCAGCCCTGGGTACCGCAGTACAAGGCCGCCCTCGACCTCAGTTCCACCGTCCTGGTCCTTGGCCTGGTCAGCTGCATGTCGCTCTACATTTTCGTTAAAATGATCCAGGGCGTGAAGCAGGAACTGGCGCAGAAGAAACAGTGAACCCCCACAGGAATCGCACAAGGAGAACATGATGAACATCAGACATATACTGCTCACTCTGGGCGCTGTTGCCATGGCCATGGCTCTCGTGGGATGCAAGGAAAACTACGGCAAGGTGGAACAGGGCCGGGTCATCGCCTTTGACAAGGAGAAGAAAGAGGTCACCCTGATCCATGACAGCGCCATGGATACCCTGAAGCCGGTGTACGACGTCCTGCCTCCCTCGGTCTTCAAGCTGCCCGTGGATCCGAAGGAAACCGGTCCGGAGCCCAAGGTCGGTCAGCGGATGAAGCTGGACACAACCAAAAAGGAAATCGAGATTTTCGACTTCACCACCCAAAAACTGGTTTATATCCCGATCAATATCGTCGATCTTCAGCAGCCCATCGACAAGGAACATCCGCTGGTCTATGATAAGGCCGAAAAGAAGGCCAAGAAGTTCCCGGTGGTCGACAAGGAAAAGAAGACCATCACCGTCTACTCGGGCCGGCAGAAGATGCTCTGCACCTTTACCGTGCCGGACAACTACTTCGCCTATCCCGACAGCACCTGGGATGCTGGCGACGAAGTGCGGATCTACTACAAGACCGCCGGTCAGGCCCTGCGGTTCATGAACGTCTCCAAGACCGATATCTTCAAGAAATAACCCGATGCACAACCTGCGGGCGGGAGGAATATCTCCCGCCCGCCTCAGCTGGGAGCAAATGCCATGTCCGAATACAGATTCTTCCTGCTGCACAAACTGCTGGTGGTCGGCATCAATTGCCTGGTGCTCGCGGCCCTGTTCATCGCCATGTACCGGGCCTCGCTCGTTCCCGACGAGTTCACGCCCACCTTCTTCAAGACCCTGTTCAGCCTGCTTCTGCCCACCGCCATCCTGGGCTTTGCCGGAAAATGGTTCCTCCAGCGCAATCGCGGTCCGCTGATCGCATGATCGCCGGCGCCCGGTTCATCCTCTGGCAGCGACGCGCCGGCCTCCTGGCCATGGTGCTGCTCATGGCCGCCCTCCTCTCCCTGGCCGATGCCCTGGTTGGCGGCCTCAAGGGCAGCAAGGGGCTGGTCGAGCTGATTCCGGGCGACAGCTTTGCCATCAGCGGCCCGATGCCGCCAAGAACCGAGGAAATCCGAGACTTTGTCATTGACGGGATACCGGCCGACGGCTCGGTCCGGCTCCTCCCCAAATCCATTTTTTCCGGTTTCTGGTTCGGCGGCCCCATGTGGCGGGGCGCCATCGAGATCAGCCCGGAGGCCAGGGAAGGTCGCCATGTCCTCAGCGTCAAGGACCGGTTCGGCGAAAAACAGAATCCGGCCCTGGTCTTCACGGTTCAGGTCTGGCCCAGCCTCGCGGCGCGCAATGCCAACTCACCGTCCTTTCTGACCAGACGCACCGGTCAGAGTCCCTTTGTCTTCGCCTTCCTGTTCACCGTCTGCGGCCTTATGGCCGGTGGCGTGAACTTCCTCTTTGGCCGCCTCTGGGCGCGGCACCTGGCCACCCATCGCTGCGGCGAGATTTTCAAGCTGCGGCACACGGATCAGGGCACCGAGGTCACCTGTGAACTCACGCCCGATGCGACCATCCGCCCCGGCATGGACTGCGCCATCTTCCGCCCCACCGGCGAGGCGCTCTGCCAGGCCCGCGTCTCCGCGCTGCTGGACAACGAAGTGGTGCTGCTGGCCGAACCTCCTGGGATAGTCCGGCTCGGCGACGTTGCCTGCCTGGCGCCCTCCGGCGCGGGCGACAAGGTCCTGACCGCTGCGGATTGACGGCCCGTTCCAGCCACGGAAAATGAATTGACATTCACCGGCCTGTTAGGTAGTGCTTACAGGCGCATCAAACCCACCGGACGGAACGATTTTCCCATTCCCGGCCTGGTGAGCAGGAATGATCGCCCCCCGGGTGCACCCGACGGCGCGGCTGCGAGGATGAATCGATGGAAAGGAATTACCGCAAGCTCTGGTGGCAGCACTGGCTGGCCATCGTCTGTTTTTCCGTTGTGCCCCTGCTGTTCGTCAACCTCTCCCTCTACTCGCTTTTCGACCGGATCTATACCGACAAGGTCACCGAAACCCTGCGCAACACCGCGGAGAACCGCCGCGACGCCATCGATCTGTTCTTCAGCGAACGCATCGCCCAGCTGTACACCGTCGCCAACACCAACACCTTCGAGAACCTGACCGACGAGACCTACCTCAGCAGGCTCTTTGAAATCATGCATGCCAAGTCCAACTCCTACATGGATATCGGCATCATCGACAGCGAGGGCAACCACCTTGCCTACATCGGCCCCTATCACGACCTGCTCAAGACGGTCAACTACAAGAATGAGCCCTGGTTCAACGCCGTCCGGGCCAACGGCGTTTATATCAGCGACATCTTCATGGGATACCGAAAGTTCCCGCATTTCATCATCGCGGTGATGGTCCGGGACAAGTCCACCTCCTGGATCCTGCGGGTGACGATCAACCTGAAGAACATTGACGACGTCATGCAGAAGGCCTGGACTGGCAAGATGAGCGACGCCTTCCTCATCAACAGCAAGAACAGGCTGCAGACCGTACCCCGGTTCGGCGGCGAATTTCTTGAGGCCCCGACCCTGCCGCAGTTTGCCACCAACACCATGGAACCCGTCGCCTACCCGGATTATTCCCTGACCACCAACACCAAGGTGGAACGGTTGTCCATCCGCGGCTACGAGGCCTTCATCGCCGCCACCCCGGTGCAGAACACCAAGTGGGTGCTGATCATCAAGGAAAACCCGGACGAGATCCTGTCGCCCCTGATGAAGAGCAAATACTGGATGATCCTGTTCACCGCCGTCGGCCTGGCCATCATCGGCGCCGGCGCGGCCCTGTTCACCAACGGCCTGATCAACCGGATCAAGGTCACGGACCAGGAGAACGCCGCCAACTCCGACATGCTGCTCCAGGCCAACAAGATGATCGCGCTCAGCAAGATGGCCGCCGGCATCGCCCACGAGGTCAATAACCCGCTCGCCGCCATCGCCGAGAAAGCTGGCTGGCTCAAGGATCTGCTGGTCGAGGAGGACCTGGCCGCCAGCCCCAATTTCGCCGAATTCAACGAATCGGTGGACAAGATCGAACAGCATGTGGACAGGGCGCGTAAAATCATCCATAATCTGCTCGGGTTTGCCCGCCGGATGGAACCGGCCAAGGAGAAGATCAACGTCAACAACCTGCTCGAAGAGACCGCCGGCTTTCTCGAGAACGAGGCCAGGTACGTCAACATCCGCATCGAGAGGGCATACGCCGACAACGTCCCGGTGATCACCAGCGACCTGTCCCAGATCCAGCAGGTGGTGCTCAATCTGCTCAACAATGCCATCGACGCCATCGGCAACAATGGCACGGTCACGGTCGGCTCGCGCTATCTCGACAAGACCGACGAGGTGGAACTCTGGGTGGCGGACACCGGCAAGGGCATACCGGAGGCGGAACTGAACAAGATCTTCGACCCGTTCTTCACCACCAAGGAGGTAGGCAAGGGCACGGGCCTGGGACTTTCCATATCGTACAGCATCATCGAGAAACTGGGCGGCAAGATACGAGTGCAGAGCAAGGTAGGCGAGGGGACGGTGTTTACCATTCTCCTGCCGAAACAACAGTAAAGGGGGAGCATGGACACGTTGCGGGTGTTGATCGTCGATGACGAGGACGATTTCCGGGAGACCATCGTCAAGCGGCTGAATGCGCGGAAGATCCAGGCCATGGGCGCCGCAAGCGGCGTCAAGGCGCTGGAAGTCCTCAAGGACAACGATTTCGACGTCATGGTCCTGGATGTCAAAATGCCGGACATGGACGGCATCGAGACGCTCAGGCATGTGAAGAAGATGAAACCCGAGATCGAGGTGATCATGCTCACCGGCCATGCCTCGGTGGAGTTCGGCCTCAAGGGGATGCAGCTGGGGGCCTTTGATTACGTCATGAAGCCCGCACCGCTGAACGAGCTGCTCGACACCATCGGCCAGGCGTTCAACAAAAAGCGGGGCATGCTCCACTGACCCGCGCACGGCCC
>JBGSPP010000194.1:0-2287 GCA_041738515.1 Desulfobulbus sp. | reverse complement strand
GCCTCGACCTGCTCGATGACGGCCAGCGGCTCGGAGTGATCGTACTTGGTGCAGACCAGACCGCCGCTCAACCGGTTGCCGAGGATGTGCTCCATGGCCAGGGCCATGCGGCTGGCCGCCTTGCCGCAACCCAGCACCAGGATACGGGCGAAGGGCGAGAGGTCGGTTTCGTGGTGCAGACCGTCAAAGGCCGCCACCAGGGTGTTACCTTGCAGGCGGACGTGCTCGACCAGCATCCGGTAGGGGTCGATCCGGTGCAGGGCAGCCTCGAAGATTTTCTTTAACTGATCAATTTCGGGCATGGGTATCCTCATGGGCATGCAGGCGGATTTGGCCAGAAAACGGCATGAAGTCGGCACAATCCTGGCCAGTCGCAACCTCATATCCTTCCCCTGTGGGTAGCTCCGTTTTTATCTGTTCTCTGCGTTCAAGGCAGCCGGACCCGGTTCACCTGGATCTGGTCGCGCTGCACGGTGCGGTAATAGCGCACCGCCGGCCGGCCGAAGAGGAGGAAGGGGCCGCGCACATGATCCGCCGGGATGCCCAGCAGGCCGTCCATGTCCTCCTCCGGGATGAGCGAAAACACCTGCGGGATCATGGCGTTCCACAGGACACCAACGCCTGCGCCGGAGGCCAGCAGCTCGAAGTTGGTCATGGCGATGAGGATGTCGGCCGGGGCGGAATCCTCCCCGGCGGGCGCGGAAACGGTGAGCAGGTGGGGTGCGTTGCGGAAGATGATGTCGCGACCCCGGTCCCAGGCCTTGACCACGTGGCGGAAGTAGCAGAACTCCCTGGGGAGCCGTCGTTCAGCCACGACCCGGCTCAGAGCTGCCATGGTCCGCTGCCGAAGCGCGTCCATCACCGCCGGATCGTCGATCAGGGTCACCAGCGACTGCCGCCGATTCTTGCCGGTGGGGGCGTTGGCCACGGTGCGGAGGAAGAAATCGATTTCCTGCGAGGGCAGCGGTTCCGATCCGAACCGACGCACGGAGCGACGCCCGCGAAGCAGGGCTGCCATCTGTTCTCGGGTCGGGAGGCTCTCCGGCAGGGGCAGGGAATCGCGCGGATCGAGCCCGAAAATGGACAGCGCCCCGGTGGGACAGACCGCCAGGCAGTGCTGGCAGCCGATGCAGTGGTGTACCCGGGCCGGGTTCAGGGTTGGAATGCACGAGGTCATGTCGATGATGTGATAGGGGCAGTCGTCGGCGCAGTCGCCGCACTGCAGGCAGAGGTCGTGGTCGATGGTGAAGCGGAGGTCCATGGAGACTCCTGTGCTTGCCCCGACCCCGGCGATGGGCTAGAGTGGGGAGAAAAGGTTGGGGCCTCCCGAATGCGGCATGGGCCGCAACACCGGGAAGCTATTCGGGATAGCAGGCCTTGGCGCGGCGGGCAGCAGGCTGTCCGGTCGTCGCGCACCGGACGCCCAGGTCAGTCGGCCCGCATCAGTTCCCGGGCCAGGCCGGCGGCCTCCCGCAGGTGGGCGTCAATCTCGGTATTGGGCTCGATGCCCAGGCCCGGGGCGAGGATGCTCCGCACCTCGAAGCCGAACAGTTCCAGGTACATGGCATACCGGTCCAGCACCTCCCGGTGGGCGCCAGCGGGCGTGACGTGGGAGAGGATGAGCACCGCAATTTTACCTGGAGCCAGGCGGCTTGCATGCTCCCTGCCCTCTTCGCCCAGGCTGATCAGCGACCACAGGCGGTCAAAGAAGGACTTGAACTGACCGCAGGTGTCGCCAAAATACACCGGCGCGGAAAATACGACGATATCGGCGTCCTGCAACTGCTCGAGCACCAGAGTGAGGTCGTCCAGGAGGACGCAGTGGTCGGCGCGCGTATGACAGCCTTCGCAGCCCTGGCAGCCCCGGTACTGCATGCCGTTGAGATAATAGTCGATGACCAGGGCGCCATAGGTGGCGGCTGTTTCGGTAAAGGCGTGGGCAATGCGGGCGCTGACGCCGTTTTTTCGAGCACTGCCGAGAATGTTGACGATCTTCACAAAGACTTCCTTGCTGCAAAAGAGTGGAGTTGGTGCGCATTCGCGCCTGCCGGCGCAATTGTAAAGGCATGCCCGGTTTTTTTCCAGGGAATAATCTCCATGCAGGCTTGGTCGTCCGGGCGGCGGCTGCACTGGGTTCGAGGTGAGAGATGACGGCGGTGCTGGAAGATGTCTCCCTGCGCGATGGCCTGCAGGCGGAGATGCGACTGTTCACCCTGGACGAGAAGCTGGCCATTGTGGGGCAGCTGGCCGCGGCCGGTTTCCGGCGGCTGCAGGTGGGCAGCTTCGT
>JBGSPP010000084.1:0-2444 GCA_041738515.1 Desulfobulbus sp. | reverse complement strand
GCGGCGACCGCAATGTGGCGGCGATCGACGCGAAAGAAATTCCGCAATCGGGCGCGGCTGTCGCTGCGGCCGAATCCATCCGTGCCCAGGATGGTCGCCCTCGCGGGAAGGAGCCGCCGGATCTGCTCGGCGTAGGCGCGGACGTAATCGGTGGCGATCACCACCGGGCCCTCAAAGCCCGCCATGGCGTCCTCGACCTGGGAACGGCGGCGCGGCAGGCCCGGATGCAGCCGGTTCCAGTCCTCCACCGCCATACCGTCGCGGTGCAGCTGGTTGATGCCGAGCGCCGACCATATATCCGCCTGTACGCCGAAATCCGTGGCCAGCAGATCAGCGGCGGCGATCACCTCGCGCAGGATGGCGCCGCTGCCCATGAGCTGCACCCGCGGCCCGCCCTCGCCCCCCCGGCGGAACAGGTACAGTCCTCGGACAATACCCTCGGCCGCGCCCTCGGGCATGGCCGGTTGGGGATAGTTTTCATTCAGCAGGGTGAGGTAATAGTAGCAGTCCTCATTGCGGCCATACATTCGCGCAAGCCCCTCCTGTACCAGCACCGCCACCTCGTAGGCAAAGGTCGGGTCATAGGCACGGCAGGTGGGGATGGGCGAAGCCAGGAGTAGCCCCTGGCCGTCCTGGTGCTGCAGGCCTTCGCCGTTGAGGGTAGTCCGACCGGCGGTGGCGCCCATGAGGAAGCCCCGTGCCCGGCTGTCGGCCGCGGCCCACAGCTGATCGCCTATGCGCTGGAAACCGAACATGGAGTAGAAGGTGTAGAACGGGATCATGGGCACGCCGTAATTGGCGTGGGCGGTGGCGGCGGCCAGCCAGGAGGAGATGGCGCCGGCCTCGGTGATGCCCTCCTCGAGGATTTGGCCGCGTACGTCCTCCCGGTACCAGGCGATGGTCTCGCCGTCCTGCGGCTCGTACAGCTGGCCCTTGGGAGCGTAGATGCCCAGCTGCCGGAACAGCCCCTCCATGCCGAAGGTGCGGGCCTCGTCAGGGATGATCGGCACGACGTGCTCGCCGATAGTCTTGTCCTTGACCAACGTGGTCAGCAGGCGGACAAAGGCCATGGTGGTGGACAACTCGCGCTCGCCCGAGCTTTCGAGCAGGGGGGCGAAGCGCTCCAGAGGCGGCGTGACCAGCGGCATGGGTCGGGTGTCGCGGAACGGCACCGGCCCGCCCATGGCCTCGCGGCGCTCACGGAGGAAGCGCGCCTCCGGGCTGTCCCCGGCCGGACGGATGAAGGGCAGGGCTTCCAGTTCCTCGTCTTTCAGCGGCACCTGGAAGCGGTCGCGGAAGACCTTGAGCGACTCCAGGTCCATTTTCTTGACGTTGTGGGCCACCATCACCGATTCGCCGGCCTGGCCCATGCCGAAGCCTTTGACCGTCTGCACCAGGAGTACGATCGGTCCGCCCCGGTGGCGGACGGCGGCGGTGAAGGCGGCATGGACCTTGCGCGGGTCATGGCCGCCCCGGCTCATCTGCCACAGCTCGCGGTCGCTTATGCCCTCGACCAGTCGGGCCAGAGCCGGGTCGTCGCCAAACAGCTTCTGCCTCAGGTAGGCCGGACCGCGGGCGTGGATGGTCTGGAAGTCGCCGTCGACCATCTCGGCGAACTTGCGCAGCAACAGCCCCTCGGTATCACGGCGGAGTATGCGGTCCCACTCGCTGCCCCAGAGCACCTTGACCACCTCCCAGCCGGCGCCGCGGAAGCGGCCCTCCAGTTCCTGGATGATCTTGCCGTTGCCGCGCACCGGGCCGTCCAGCCGTTGCAGGTTGCAGTTGACCACGAAGATCAGGTTGTCAAGCCCCTCACGGGCCGCCAGCGTCAGTGCCGCCAGTGATTCGGGCTCGTCGGATTCGCCGTCGCCCATGAACACCCAGACCTTGCGGTCGCCGGCCGGTTTGAGGTCGCGGCTGTCCAGGTAGCGCATGAACCGGGCCTGGTAGATCGCCGCCATCGGTCCCAGGCCCATGGAGACGGTGGGGAACTGCCAGAACTCAGGCATCAGCCAGGGATGCGGGTAGGAGGAGAGCCCCAGGCCGTCCGCCTCCTCGCGGAAATGAGCCAGTTGCTCCTCGCTGAGCCGGCCCTCGACAAAGGCGCGGGCATAGACGCCGGGCGAACTGTGACCCTGGAAGTAGATCAGGTCGGCGCCGCCGGGCGCCTGCGGGCCGCGGAAGAACCAGTTGAAGCCGACCTCGTACAGGGCCGAGATCGAGGTGTAGGTGGCGATGTGGCCGCCCAGCCCCTTTTCGCCCTTGTTGGCTCGGGCGACCATGGCCATGGCGTTCCAGCGCACGAAGGCGGCGACGTTGCGGGCCAGGAAGGACTCCTCGGGCGGGATCGGCTCGGCGTCCTCGGGCAGGATGGTGTTGCCGTAGGGGGTGAGGACCCCGGGTGAGGTGGACACGCCCCGGCTGCGGGCGCGGTCGGTGAGGCG
>JBGSPP010000028.1:0-2331 GCA_041738515.1 Desulfobulbus sp. | reverse complement strand
CGAAGTGCAGGCCCTGGTCAGCCGCTCCAGCCTGGGCACGGCTCGGCGCACGGCCATCGGCGCCGACCAGCAGCGGCTCTCCCTGCTGACCGCGGTGCTCGAGAAGAAGCTCGGCGTCACCCTGTTTGACCACGACATTTTCCTCAATATCGCCGGCGGCATCCGCATCGATGAACCGGCCCTGGATCTGGGCGTGGTCGCAGCCCTGCTCTCCAGCTTCTTCGAGCGGCCCATCGATCCGGCCACAGTGGTTTGCGGTGAGGTCGGCCTGGCCGGCGAGGTGCGGGCCGTGGGCCAGATGGAGATGCGGCTGCGCGAGGCCGGCCGGCTCGGGTTCAAGACCTTCCTCATGCCCGATTCCTCGACCCGCCAGCTCAAGGGCAAGTCGCGCGAGGGCATGCAGGTCGTGCCGGTGCGAACGGTGGCCGAACTGGCCGAGGTCTTGTTTCGCAGCTGAGCTTGCCTGCCGCAGCAGCGGCCGGTCATCCCCACCCCTATTGCCACTTTCCGTTCGATAATCCGGGACTATTGTAGTATAGATAGGCGCATTTGCCCTCCGGGCAGCCACCTGGCCGCCGACACCATTCGGCCGCCGGATTTCGGGCTTGTTTCGCGCAGGTTGTGCATCCTAACCCAGCACAGGGGGAACCACCAGCAGCCATGGAGCAGGAACACATCGAGCAGGAGCAGATCTTCGCACGGCTGCTGGCGATTCTCGGCCGGTACTGCCGCGAGCAGACGACCGGCCCCTTTGTCGACTACCTCGACCCCGAACCGCTGCGTCAGCGGCTTGGCCTCGAGACCCAGGGCGCTCCCGGCGACTGGGACCGGCTGTTCGCCTGGGTGGAGCAGTACCTTGCTTACGCGGTCAAGACCAGCCATCCAGGCTACCTCAACCGGATGTGGGCCGGGGCCAACCTGCCATCGGTGATCGGCGAGATGGTCACCGCGGTCACCAACACTTCGGCCTGTACCTTCGAGACCGCGCCGGTGTCGACGCTGATGGAAAAGTACATGCTCAACACCATGCTCGATCTGGCCGGGTTCAGGCACGGCATCGGCCAGATGACCACCGGTTCGAGCAATGCCAACATGATTGCCATGATGGCGGCCCGCAACACCATCGATTCGCGCATCAAGCAGTGGGGCCTGTTCGGCCGGCCGGAGATGTTCGGCTTTGTCAACGCCGACGCCCATTACTCCATGGATCGGGCGGCGAACATCCTCGGCCTGGGAACCGGCCATCTGGTCAAGGTCGAGGTGGACGACCATGGCCGCATGAGTTTGCCTGCCCTGGAGGCGCACCTGGAGCGGGTCGTGGCCGCGGGAGGCCTGCCCTTTTTCGTCGCCGCTACTGCCGGGACCACGGTCCGCGGGTCCTACGACCAGATCGAGCCGCTGGTCGAACTGCGCGAGCGCTACCGCTTCTGGCTGCACGTGGACGGCGCCTGGGGCGGGGCGGTGCTCTTCAGTCCCACGCTCAAGCGGCAGTTCCTCGCCGGGCTCGAACAGGCCGACAGCTTCACCCTTGATTTCCACAAGATGCTCGGCACGGCCCTGATGTGCAACGCCCTGTTGTTCAACAACCGGCCGACCCTGCTGCGCGAGGTGTGCAGCGCCGGCGACGAATCCTACATCTTCCGCGAGGGCACGGACGGGGAGGTACGCGACCTCGGTACCCTGTCCCTGCAGTGCGGCCGCCGGGTGGACAGCCTCAAGTGGTTCCTCGACTGGAAGTTTTACGGCCAGGCCGGACTGGCCGCGCGGGTGGAGGAGTATCTCGCCCTCTGCCGGTACGCCGAGGAGCAGGTGCTGCGGCACCCGGACCTGGAGATGGTCGTGCCCCGGGAATCGTTCAACGTCTGCTTCCGGTTCCGCGCCCCGGAGGATGTCGATCCGGCCGACTTCAACCGGCAGCTGCGGGACCGCATGCACCGGCAGGGCACCCATCTGGTCGGCACCGGGTTTGCCGGCGGCCAGCTGACCCTGCGGCTTTTGATCACCAACGTCCATGTCGGCCGGGCCGAGATCGACAGCTTCTTCCAGGATGTGGTCCTTTCCGGCCGGATCCTGCTGGCGGAGCGGCAAATTACCACGCAGTAACGAGAAGACCATGAGTGACAACGATTTTCAGGTAACCCAGAAAGAGGCGGCAGATTTTCTTCAGGTCTCGACCAAATCCATCAGCCGCTACCGTAAGCGGGGACTGCCGCACAGACTGGTGCTCAACCCGGTGACCGGCAAGCAGGAGGTGCGCTTCCGCCGCGCCGACCTGGAGCGCTGGGACGAGGGACGGCAACTGCTGGCCACCTACGGCCGCGATGGCGAGGA
>JBGSPP010000025.1:0-6826 GCA_041738515.1 Desulfobulbus sp. | reverse complement strand
CGCGTAGCTTCATGCCTCCAGCATAGCACGTCCAGGCCTTGGCGAACAAGGGTTGCGGCCGAGGCAGGGCGCTTTCCACCGACCGGGGCCCAGCGGTTCAGCCGTGCTCGTGCCGGGCAAAGGCGATCAGGCCAACTATGGTGACAGCGATGCCGACCAGGCCGGCAAGGTTGGGCAGGGGGGCGTGGAGGAGCAGGATCTCGCCGGTCAGGGCAAAGAGCACTTCGCTCGACTGGGTGGCATCGACCGCGGCCAGCCGGCTGGCATTGTCGGCCCGGCCGCGGGCCTGGAGAAACAGCGTGGTGGCGATCACCCCGGAGAAGACGGCCACCAGCCCGGTGTTGAGCAGTTGGCCGGTTGAGGGCAGAGCCGCATCGGTGAACGGGAAGAGCAGCAGCCAGAAGGGCAGGCTGCCGGCCGACAGCAGCAGGACCCGGGTGAAGCTGTTGGCCATCAGGTCGGCGTCCAGGCGGGGCAGGCTCGGCCGGCCGCGCTGGGCCTCCCAGACCAGCTGGTTGCCGAGCGGATAGCAGAAAGCGGCCAGCAGCACCGCGACGGCGCCAAGCAGGGCGGGGCGCAGGTCGGTTGTACCCACGTTGCTGATATTGACCAGGCTGACGCCGGCAAAGACCACCGCAGCATAGAGCCAGATCCGCCGGGCGAACCGGCCGCCGAAGAGCATGAGGACCAGGAGGGTGGCGATGATGGTCAGCTGCCAGGTGGTGGCCACCACCCAGCCCGGGGCAAAGTCGGCGGCAAAACAGATGAGGGCGTAGAAGCAGCCAAACCCGATGGAGCCGCTGATCGTCCAGAAGGCCCAGTGGCTTCGCAGTTCGGCCAGCACCCGGAGCAGATGCCCCGGTCCTTTGAACACGGCCAGGCCGGCGGTCAGCAGCAGCACCATGTACAGGTAGCGCAGGGCGGCGGTCCAGTACCAGTGGCCGCCTTCCAGGCTCATCAGCCGGTTGAGGACAAAGGTCGAACTGAAGAAGAAGCCGGCTGCCAGGCCGGTGCACATCAGGCGGATCATGCCGGCTCGCTCGCGGCGTACGGCAGGGGAAACAGGTGGCCCGTCATTTTGCCTCTCCCTGGCGGCCGTTGTACACCGGCGCGCCGCTGGCGGCAAAGGCCCGAAAGTCTTCCAAAGCCTCGTCGCGGAGCACTCCCTCGATCACTTCAATGCTGCGCCGGGCAAGTTCGTCCCTCCAGGCCGCGGGCATGGGCCCCTCGTCAAAGCCGGTGATCCGTTCCATATCCGGGCCTGCGCCGGCGATCATCAACGAGCGCACGCCCGACCAGAGCACCGCGCCAAAGCACATGGCGCAGGGGGCCCAATTGACCACCAGCTGATACGCGGGCAGGCCGGGACCGCCCAGATCGTAGACGCCGAGCATCCGCTGGGCGAGCGACAGGGCCATCACCTCGGCATGGGCCGATGAGCAGCAGAGCGGCACCACCCGGTTGACCCCAATCACCACCAGCCGACCCGAATCGCGCTCGAAGACGCCGGCTGCAAAGGGGCCGCCGGTGGCATGCCGGGTGTTCAGGCGGGCAAAACGGAGCACGGTCGCCATCCGCGCCACCGGGTCGGGGAGACAGGCGGGCAGCAGTCGCAGCTCGGCCGCGGCCCACGGAGGCAGGTCAAGGGTACAAGCAGGCGGGGACAGTTCCATGGGGGCTTCAGGCGAGCATGGGCCGATCACAGGGCTCAGGCGCCCATGATCTTGGACCGGAAGAGGAAAAAGACCGCGCCGAGCAGGCAGAGCCCGGCCCAGAGATAGTCCAGGGTCAGCCGCTCCTTGAGGTAGAGGACGGAGAAGGGAACGAAGACCGAGAGGGTGATGACCTCCTGCAGGATCTTCAACTGGCCCACGGACATGACGTTGTGGCCGATGCGGTTGGCCGGCACCTGGAGCATGTACTCGAGCAGGGCGATGCCCCAGCTGATCAGGGCAGCGATGATCCAGGGCTTGTGCGCCATGTTCTTGAGGTGGCCGTACCAGGCAAAGGTCATGAAGACGTTGCTTGCGGCCAAAAGGGCGATGGTCAGGGTGTAGCGGTTCATGGCGGCTGCGGTGGTTAAGTGCGTCTCGGGCGCATCCCGCGCCTGCGTGGTCGCAACGGCATAAATTTATTGACAGGAACTTCCGACCACGCGCATCCCGCGCCTGCGTGGTCGCAACAGGCGGATCGGGGACGGAGAGATGTCGAATAACGCCATATAGTAGCAACGGTTGGTGAAAGTTCCAAGAAGAGTCTTGTCGTGCCATCTCAATTCGCTCCAATTTCCATCCGTCCCCAAAGCCGTGGAAAACTTGTGCTGACTTTCTCCGCGATCAACTATACAATATTCAATGATCAGCAGTTTTTAGCCGCGATAGACCACCGCTGCACTTCCCTTTCATCCGTTGAGGTTGCCCACATGTCCGTCGAACCCGCTCCCTTGCCGCTAGCCTCCGATGCGCTCAAGGCCAACCTGGCCGAGACCGCCGCCCCGGTGGTCATCGATTCCGCCTTTGCCCCCCTGCGCGAGATTGTCGCCCGTTTCCAGGGGCTCTCGGTCAAGCTTGACGCGCTGCTCTATGAGATCAGCCATCCCTATCGCAACTGGAAGCTGATCATCCCCGAGCTGCGCGCCTTTGTCCTGAAAAACCTCAATCATTACCGCGATCACGAGCAGGGGCCCGAGGCCTTTACCCTGTTTACCGCCATCTTCTTTGACGCCATCCGGGATTCGAGCAAGAACGAGCAGCTGGTGCCCAAGATCATGGAAGCGCTGCTGGCCTATGCCGACAAGTTGATCCAGTCGCTGACAGCGGAAGGCCTGTTCCGCTTTGAGCGCGCCTTTGCCGACTTTTTCGAGCGGATGCGCGGCCTGGACGATTCCGAGCCCCAGGTGATGATGTCCATTGTCCAGGGGCACCATCCGGTGCGCAAGATGGCGATGCGGATGCTCGAGCTGCGGCGCGGCCAGGCGGAACAGCCCTTTGATTTTCAGCCTCTGGTCCGGCTGATGCGGACCATCCTCGAACGCAACTACCAGTACTGGCTCGGCGAGGAGGATCCCCTGCCCTGGTTTACGGAGCGGTGCGGCGACTACTGCAGCGAGTGGCACGGCAAGGATCTGCTGGCAGCCATCTCGCACGCGCGCATGCACGATGGCCTGCGCACCCTGGCGGCCATCGATCCGCTGGAGAACACCGAGGCCGCGCTGGAGGTGATGCTCACCCTGCCCACCCACATGGACATCGTCCGCCAGTACAAGGATATCCCGGCCAAGATGGTTGCCGGGGAGGCGACCGAGGAGTCCAGGGCCAACTTCATCGAGAACCGCAAACTGCTGTTTCTCTTTCGCATCATGGAGACCTCCGGGCTGTCGCTCATCCACGAGGAGACGCTGCGCGAGATCAACCGCAGCCTGGTGCAGCTGATCCGCAAGCAGAGCTTCGAGGAGATCGAGCAGTTCTTCACCACCGCCTTCCACCTGCTCAAGGCCAATGTCCGCCGTTACCCGCACACCTCGCTGCAGTGTATCCAGGTGATCGGCAACGAGGTCTTCAAGCGGGGCAACTCCCGCCTGGTCGAGGCCTTTCTCTGGGAGGCGGTGCGCTTTGGCTTTCAGTACGCCGGCGTGCGCGGCGTCGACGAGGACTGGCAGCCCATCGCCAACCCGGCCCACCTCACCAACATCCGCGTCTGGCTGAGCCTGATCGAGCAGGAGCCCAAGTGGTGCTCGACCCTGTTTTCCGCCCTGATCATCAACCTGCGGCTCTCCGGCACCTGCGTCCGCGACACCGACCTCTTCCAGCGCGACATCACCGATCTGCTCAATCACCCCATTGGCCCGATCTACAACCTGGCCAAGCAGTTCACCAAGCTGATGCCGGTCTTCTTCAACGAGATCGGCGCCGAGGGAGAACTGCGCGACGTCTCCACCGAACTCGACGAGATCCACAAGCGCAAGGATCAGCTCATCCACTTTCTGCGCAAGCAGGCCCACGTGGAGTCCAACAACCTCATCGTCGGCTTTATCGAGGCCATCTTCACCTTCTGGATCACCCTGGACAAAGGGTATCTCCGGGAATACCTGCCCGACGAGGTCCTGTCCCAGATCGAGACCAGCGGCCCGTTCGTCGACGATCAGCACCATCTGGCCGGCCGCATCCGCCAGCAACTGCGCTTCACCCATATGGCCCAGATCCTGGCCTGGCCGGATGACGAGCGGCAGCGGTTCCTCGATGCCCAGGAGGACCTTTCGGCGGTGGAGCGGCGGCGCTTCTCGCTGATGGTGCGGATGTACAAGCTGCTGCACCTCAAATACAACCTCAGCCTGCCCGAGATTCACACCCAGCTGCAGCACGCCATCCACGCCGGCTTTCCCGAGTTGGAGCAGCTCTTTGCGGTGCTGCGGGAAAACGACCCCTTCCACTGCCTCGAGGCCCTGCTCAGCCAGCTGGAGCACCTGCGTGAGGTCATCCTCAGTCCGGAGCGGTTCGAACCCAAGGAGGAGATTTACTACAAGCGGCACATTGCCGTTGACATCCCCTCGGTCTACGGCCGCTACAGTGAGCGCAAGTTTGACGCCCTGGGCCTGACTTTCCGCCTGGAGAGCCTGGCCAACGTCTATCTGGAGCGGTTGTTCGACACGGTGAATTTAAGCTTCATCACCCAGGCGACCTTCATCCGCATTCTCAAGTGCCTGCGCATGTTCACCCGAGCCCTGCAGATCGACGGCATCTCCAGCCGCAGGATCGACACCTATATCAGCCTCCTGGTCTCGTCCATCGGCATCCGCCGCTTTTCCTACACCCAGCACCTGGACATCATGCGCGGGCTGTCAGAGGGAGTCAAGGACATCATCTACGCCTACTACACCAACATTCACCAGAACAACCTCTCGATCATCGTGCCCCAGATCGGCAAGGAAAACCTGCTGCCCAAACATCATGGCTCCTGGGACGACAGGAACATGCCGGAGAACGTGCTCCGGCTCTCGGAGATCTTCTTCCGCGACCTGATCTCCACCACCTTCGGCCTGCAGCATCTGGACAATTTCATCGGCAAGGTCATCCGCACCCTTGAGGCGCAGAAGGACATCCTCGACGAAAAGACACTGGACCTGCTGATGACCTACAACCCGGAAAAGGCGATCAGCAGCCTGCACGACGAAAACCTGCGCACCCACAACCTGATCCACCTGGGCAACAAGGGCTTCAACCTGGTGGTCCTGAACCGGGACAGGTTGCCGGTGCCGCCGGCTTTCATCATCACCACCGAGATCTTCCGCTGCTACCGGGCGGTGCGCAAATTCGACCGGGCCCGGGATGAGTACATGCGGCGGGTACGGGCGGCGATCACCGGCATCGAGGGTTTGACCGGGCGGGTGTTCGGAGCCTCGGAACGGCCGCTGCTGCTCTCGGTCCGATCCGGCTCGGCCATCAGCATGCCTGGCATCATGTCCACCATCCACAACGTCGGCGCCAACGAGGAGATGGTCGAGGAGTTTGTCGTCCTCAATCCGGAGATGAAATACTTTGCCTGGGACAACTTCCGCCGCTTCCTCCAGTCCTGGGGCATGGGCAACGGCATGGAGCGGGAGGATTTCCAGGAACTGATGAACCAGCACAAGCGACGCCACGGCGTGCTCTACAAACGCGATTTTTCGTCAGAGGAGATGCGCCAACTGGCGCTCAACTACCAGCAGGCGGTGCGCAAGCGCGGCTACGGCATGCCTGATGATCCCTGGCTGCAGCTGATCGGCGCGGTGGACATGGTGCTCGACAGCTGGCACACTCCCAAGGCCAGCGAGTACCGTCACCTCATGGGGGTCTCCGACGACTGGGGCACCGCGGTCATCGTCCAGGCCATGGTCTACGGCAACCTCAGCCCACAGTCGGGCAGCGGCGTCCTCTTCACCGCCCACCCCTACCGCAAGGTGCGGCGGGTGGCGCTGTGGGGCGATTACGCCACCGGCGACCAAGGCGAGGACATCGTCTCCGGCCTGGTCACCAGCCATCCGATTTCGGTGGAGCAGGCCGAGATTGACGGCCGCGACGAGAGCAAAAGTCTTGAGCGCCTTTTTCCCAAGACCTACCAGCGGCTCCTGGAGATCAGCCGCGAGCTGGTCTACGACAAGGAGTGGAATCCCCAGGAGATCGAGTTCACCTTCGAGGGGCCGGAGCCGGAGCAGTTGTTCATCCTCCAGACCCGGGACATGATCACCATCAAGAAGAAGGAACATCTTACCGTGTTTGCCGATTCGGATCTGGCGCACCGGTCAATCCTGGCCAAGGGGATCGGCGTCTCCGGCTCGGCCATGTGCGGCAAGGCGGTCTTCAACGAGGAGAACATCCGCCAACTGCGGCGCGAGGAGCCAGGCGCCCACCTGATCCTTATCCGCCAGGATACGGTGCCCGAGGATATCCGCGAGATTTCCATGACCGACGGGCTGGTCACCTCACGCGGCGGCCAGACCTCGCATGCCTCGGTGGTGGCCACACGGCTGGAGAAGACCTGCGTAGTCGGCTGTCGCGATATGCAGGTCTACGAGACCGGAGAGTATGCCGAGATCAATGGCTATCGCATCCGCTTCGGCGACCCCGTGGCCATCGACGGCCGCCACGGCCTGCTCATCCAAGGCAATTATCCCCTGCGCGAAGAAGTGCACATCCTGCCTTTATAAACCGGGCAACGGGACATACAATAAAGACAACAAACCTTGCACCGCCGGCAGGGAGTCACCCGGACTCCCTGCCGGCGGTCGTTTCTTCTGCGTGAGCGACTGGCATGAACGAGAGTCTGAATCGTGCGGGCATGGCCGAGGCCA
>JBGSPP010000022.1:0-5287 GCA_041738515.1 Desulfobulbus sp. | reverse complement strand
CGCCGTGCGCCGCGGCGACCTGACCCTGACAGTTTCCACCCGGGGCCGCAGCCCGGCGGTGTCGGCCATGGTCCGGCGGCAACTGGAAAGAGAGTTTGGCGAGGAATACGGCCGGATCACCGCCCTGATGGCCGCCCTTCGCGACCAACTCCTCGCCGAGGGCGGGAGTCAGGCGACCAGGCGGAACCTGTTCCGGGACCTGCTCCATGAAGACCTGATCGACTGGCTGCGCGCCGGCAGCGGCGACAGAATTCGCGAGCACCTGGAACAGACGCTCGGGCGGCCTGTCGATCCCGCCCTGGACGCGTTGATCAAGGAGACGCTATGAGTTTTGTCCTCTTTCAAGGCAGTTTCGCGGCCTACCTGCTCTCCGCCGCGGCCTACCTGGTTTTCTTCCTGACTAAAAAAAATCAGATTCGCCGCATCGGCCAGGGGCTGTTCCTCGCCGCGGTCATCGCCCATACGTTCAATATCATCGCTCGCTACATCGAGGCCGGGCATACCCCGATTACCAGCCACCACGAGACGGTCTCCTTCTTCGCCTGGTCGGTAGGCTGCTGTTACCTGACCTTCCGCTGGCGCTACACGGTGAAGAACCTGGGCGCCTTTGTCAGCATGCTGGTGGTGGGGCTGATGCTGGTGGCGGCCTTTTCCTCCCGACAGATCATTCCCCTGGCGCCGGCGCTTCAATCTTGGTGGCTGCCGGTCCACGCCTCGGTCTCGCTGATCGCCGACGGCTTTCTGGCCCTGGCCTGCATCGGCGGTATCATGTACCTGCTGCAGGAACGGGAGATCAAAAGCAAGCGGTTTGGCCTGTTTTACTCGCGCCTGCCCTCGCTTGACACCCTGGACAAGCTCAACCACCACTGTCTGAGCATCGGTTTTCCCCTGCTCACCCTGGGGCTGATCACCGGCTCGATCTGGGCCAAGCAGGCCTGGGGTGCATACTGGCACTGGGACCCCAAGGAAACCTGGTCGCTCGTTACCTGGTTTCTCTATGCCGCCGTGGTCCATCAGCGTTTCACCGTCGGCTGGCGAGGTCGAAGGGCAGCAGTGCTCAGCATCATCGCCTTCCTGGCTGTGCTGTTTACCCTTTGGGGCGTTTCCTTTCTGCTGGAAGGGGTGCACACATATGCCTCGTGACACCATCGTGCTGCTTGGCGTCAATCACAAGACGACGCCGCTGGCGGTCAGGGAAAAGATGGCGCTTTCCGGTGGCTACGAGGAACCGCTCCGCACCTTGGGCCAACTGGAAGAGTTGCGCGAATATTACCTGCTCTCCACCTGTAACCGGGTGGAGGTGTTGTTTACCTGCCGGGACGTGGAGCGGGCGAAGGCCCAGGTGCTTGACCGGCTGTTCGCCGGCGCGGTCTCCAGGGAAGAGCTGGATCGCCATGTCTATCAGCATCTGGACGACGCGGCGGTGGAGCATCTGTTCCTGGTGGCCGCAAGCCTGGATTCGATGATCGTCGGCGAAGCCCAGATACTCGGCCAGCTGAAGGAGGCCTACCGGCACGCGGCCAAGGCCCGGTGCAGCGGGTTCATCCTCAACAAGCTGCTGCACAAGTCCTTTTCCGTGGCCAAGCGGGTGCGCACCGAAACCCGGATCGGCGCCAGCGCGGTCTCGATCAGCTACGCCGCGGTGGAGATGGCGCGCAAGATCTTTGGCGAGCTGGCGGGTAAGAAGGTGCTGCTCATCGGCGCCGGCGAGATGGCGGAGTTGGCGGCCGAGCACTTGGTGGCCCAGGGCGTGGCCGAGGTGATTGTCGCCAACCGCACCCTGGAGCGAGCGGTACACCTGGCCCGTTGCTATAATGGTCGGGCCGTGACCTTGGAGGAGATCCTCGGCCAGCTTGCGCAGGTCGACATCATCATCAGCTCCACCGGTGCGCCTGACCTCATCCTGCGCAAGGAGGACGTGCGTTCGGTGATGCGTGAGCGGCGCAACAGCCCGCTGTTCTTCATCGACATCGCCGTGCCCCGCGACCTGGATCCGGCCATTAACCAACTGGACAACGTCTACCTCTACGACATCGACGACCTCCACGGCGTGGTCGAGATGAACAAGTCGGAGCGGGACAAGGAGGCGGTCAAGGCCCGGCGGATCATCGACGAGGAGCGGCTCAAGTTCACCCGGTGGCTGGCGAACATGGAGTCAACCCCCACCATCGTCCAACTGCGGAGCCAGATCGAGGGGCTTGTCCGGGCTGAGGTCGAGAAGTCCATGGGCCGTCTTGCCGAACTCCCGGATCAGCAGCGTCAGGACCTGGAAAAGATGGCCGCGGCCATCGCCGGAAAAATGCTCTATCACCCGCTGCACTACCTGAAGAACGACAACCACTGCATCCTGCTGCAGGACCGCATCAACACGGTGCGCACCCTGTTTCAGCTTGATGCCGATGCCGACCGGCCCGCTGATCGTGATCAACAATGAGCGCGAGTACATACTGGAGGAGGAGCTTCTCCTGGTCCGCCACTCGGGCGAGATCCCGGAGGTGGCCCTGCACGCCAGCCTGCATTATCTCTGCGAGGACGCAGACGGTCCCCGATTCATCCTTGCGGACGAGGAGCTGAGGCCCCTGCAGGAGGCGGCCCTGGCCCGCTACCGCGAAATAATCCTCCGCGACCTGGATCCGGCCAACCGCGACCGTTCCCTGTTTCGCGGCATTCGACGGGCCATCACCAACTGGCAGCGCTGCTGCCGGTTCGGCGAAAATACCGGCCAGCGCAACGACGACTTCCGCCGTCTGGTTGCCGAGGCCCTGCAGCGCTATCTCTGGCAGGAGGTGCAGGAGGTCCGCTCCGGCGAGCGCGGTCCGTCGGTGAATTGCTCCTCTGCGGCCCTGCTCTCCTTTGCCCGGGACCTGGGACTCGATCAGACACAACTGCCGGACGGCTGGCCCAGCCTCTGCGAGCAGCACTACTGACCTTCTGTTTTTCCCTTGTTCGCCATGCGCGCCACGATCGTTGCACTCCTGGAAAAATTCAAGCACTTGCAAGGCTCGCCCGCCTCGCTCGCCCGCGGTACTGCGGTGGGCGTGTTCATCGGTTTTGCCCCGGTGATGCCATTCAAGTCCATGCTTATTCTCATGATCACCGTGGCCGCCCGCAGCAGCACGGTGGCGGCCCTGCTGGTCTGCACCCTCATCTGCAACCCGCTGACCTACCTGCCTCTCTATTATATAGCCTGGCTGATCGGCGATCTGCTCCTGCCGGGCCGGGTGAGCTGGGAGATCCTGCAGGCCACGGTCGGGAATATGCGGGAGGCGGGCCTGGTGCAGGGCATGACCCTCGCCGGCCAGATGGGGCTGGACATGGGCCTGGTGTTGCTGGCGGGTGGGCTGGCGTTGGCCTTGCCGCTGGCGATCGCGAGTTACCTGGCGGCGCTTCGGTTTTTTGCCTGGAAGGCTCGGCGGCAGAACTGCGGGGCAGAGGCATGAGCACAGGCCGCGTCTGGCGGGTGGGCGTCATTGGCGCGGGCAAGCACGGTAGCCGCTATGCGCGTCATATTGTCTATGATACCGAGGGGTTCGAGCTTGCGGCCATCAGCCGAAGGTCGGAGGAGGGACGCGTGCTGGCCGGGCAGTGGCGTTGTCGCTGGCATGCGGACTGGCGCGATCTCGTCAACGATCCAGATGTCGATTGCCTGATCGCGGCTCTGCCGCCGATGCTCAACCGGGAGGTGGCCGTCGCCTGCGCCATGGCCCGCAAGCCGCTGTTGCTGGAAAAACCCATGGCCTGCACCGTGGCCGACGCCGAGGCCATCGGCGAGGAGTTTTATCGGGTCGGCGTGCCCCTGACCATCGGCCAGACCCTGCGCTACAACCCGGTGATTAGGGCGCTCCGCGACCGACTGGCACAGATCGGGCCGCTTCTTGGTTTTTCTGCCAACCAGCGTCTGGAACCCTCCCCCCTGGGGTGGATGGACGACCCGGAACTGGCTGGCGCCGGAGTGAGCCACCAGACGGCAATCCATGTTTTCGACGCGCTCCGCTTCATTACCGGCCGGGAGATCGTGCGGGTGACGTCCCGGACCCGCCGCATCCATACGCGACAGCTTGAGGATCACCTGACCGCCCTGCTGGAATTGGAGGGTGGGGTGCTCGGCACGGTGGATTGCTCCAAGATCGGGATGGCCCGTTCTGGTCGCTTCGAGTTCACTGGTGCGGACGGTCTGCTCCAGGGAGATCAGGTGCACCATCGCTGCGAGCGGGTCGATGGCTGTGCGCGGCAGCCTATTGAATTGGGCGAGCCGACGCCGACCATTGCGCCGCTGCTTGCCGACTGGCTGCGGTTTCTGCAGGGCGATGCGGCCAACCCGGTGCCTCCCGAGGTCGGGCTGGCCGCGGTCCGGGTCAGCGACGCCTGTGTGCGTTCCGCAGCAAAGGGAACCTGGGTAGATGTGTGAGAAGGCCGCCCGGGGGAAACAACCGGGCGGCCCGAGCGGAAGAGGAGGGACCGGGGTGATGTCAGTGCTTGAATGAGCGCTGGCCGGTGAACATCATCGCCACCTGCGGATTGGCCTCGTTGCAGGCTTCGATGGACTCGAAATCGCGGATCGAGCCGCCGGCCTGGAGGATGGCCGAGATGCCCTGGCGGATGCCGACATCGGCGGCGTCGCGGAAGGGGAAGAAGGCGTCCGAGATCATCACCGAACCCGGCAACCCGGCCCGGTCGGCCTTGACCCGGGCATCAATGGCCTCTTGGTCGGCCCGGTCGCGCTTGCCGCGCTCGACCTCGGCCACCAGATCCACGTAGGGCAGGCCGTGGGCGTCGAAGCAGAGGACGTCTGCGTATTTGGCGTAGGCCTTGTGCACCGCGATCTCGGCCACGCCGACCCGGTCCTGCTCGCCCGCGCCGATGGCCACGGTGCAGCCGTCCTTGACATAGAGCACCGAGTTGGAGGTGACCCCGTGCTCGATGGCCCAGCCGAAGAGCATGTCTTCGATCTCGCGGGCCGTAGGTTCCCGCTCGCAGGAATAGGTTGCGCCCTTGGAGGTGGCGGTTGCCGGCTTCAGGTCCGCGGCCGAGCGGATCGAGTTGACCGCGGATCGCTGCACGATGATGCCGCCGTCGATCAACGACTTGAAATCCACGAACCGGTGGCGCTCGTATTCCGCCAGCCGGTCGATGGCGCCCAACCGGATAACCCGCAGGTTTTTGCGGCGAGCGAGGATGGCGAGCGCGCCCTCCTCGAACTCGGGGGCGCAGACCACCTCGAGATAGTTGGCGGCCATGAGTTCGGCCGTGGCCAGGTCGATGGGCCGGTTGACCACCACCGCCCCGC
>JBGSPP010000350.1:0-10498 GCA_041738515.1 Desulfobulbus sp. | reverse complement strand
TCGGGCGGCTGGCGGCCGAATTGGGCTATGACCGGTTGGCCGTGGCCGGGGCACAGGCCGAAGAAGTTGCTGCTGCGGCACGCGCCGCCGGCATGCGGACGGAACAGGTCAGGACCTTCCCTGATCCGCCGGCCATGGCCGACTGGATTTGCGCCATGCTGGCGGAAGGTGTTGTCGGGCCTGGCGACTGGCTGCTGGTCAAGGGATCGCGCGGGATGCGCATGGAACGACTCATCGAGGCATTGGAACGAAGGCTGCAAACGGCCAACTGAACAGGCAGGACGACCATGTTTTATAATCTCATCTATCCCCTGCATACGGAATTCAGCTGGCTCAATGTTTTCCGCTATATCACCTTCCGCTCCATCGGCGGCGCGGTGACGGCCTTTCTCATCGTGGTCATCGTCGGGCCGTGGTTCATCGCCTGGCTGCAGCGCAAGCAGATTGGCCAGGTGATTCGGGACGACGGCCCGGAAAGTCATTTTTCCAAGAAGGGTGTACCCACCATGGGCGGGGTGTTGATCCTGTTCGCCTTGACCGTCTCGACCCTGCTGTGGACCGATCTGCGCGTAGGCCTGGTCTGGTTGCTGATGGGCATCAGCCTCTTTTTTGGTGCCATCGGCTCGCTTGACGATATCAAGAAGATCCGCAAGGGGAACTCCCGGGGCCTGAGCGCCAAGGAAAAGCTGGTGCTCCAGCTCGGTGGGGCAGCCTTGGTCGGCTACTACCTGCTGCAGAATCCCAACTACGACGGGACGCTCAGTTTTCCTTTCTTCAAGATGTTCCATCCAGACCTGGGATGGTGGTACCTGCCCTTTGCAACACTGGTCATTGTCGGGGCCTCCAATGCGGTCAACCTGACCGACGGCCTTGACGGCCTGGCGGCCGGACCCATCGTCATTACTGCCTCGACCTACCTCATCTTTTCCTATGTGGCGGGTAACGCGGTGGTGTCCAGCTACCTGCAGATTCCCTACGTCGTCGGAGCCGGCGAGGTGACCGTCTTCTGCGGGGCCATCGTCGGCGCCTGCCTGGGATTCCTCTGGTTCAACTGCTACCCGGCCCAGATCTTCATGGGCGACGTCGGTTCCCTCGCCCTGGGCGGCACCCTGGGCGCGGTGGCGGTCATAACCAAGCAGGAGTTCCTCCTCGTCATTGTCGGCGGCATCTTCGTCATGGAGGCGGTGTCGGTCATCCTCCAGGTAGGCTATTTCAAAATGAGCGGCGGCAAGCGGATCTTTCTCATGGCCCCCTTCCACCATCATTTCGAGAAGAAGGGCTGGTTGGAACCAAAGGTGGTTGTCCGCTTCTGGATCGTGTCCATCATCCTCGGGCTTATTGCCCTGGCAACCCTGAAGCTGAGGTAAATCATGCAGGTACGGCGCGGCATGAAAGCGGTGGTGATAGGACTGGGCGTGGCGGGGCTGGCCACAGTTCGGTACCTGCTCCATCGCGGGGTGCGGGTGGCGGTGTCGGACTTGAACCGCGCTGACCAGATCGATCCCTCAATAGTCGCCTTTCTCCACGAGGCCGGGGTGGAACTGGAGACCGGCGGCCACACGGACGCCTTTCTCGCCGGGGCGGATTTGGTCGTGCCCGGGCCCGGGGTACCGCTTGATCTGCCCATACTTGCCCAGGCACACGCCCAGGGTATCCCGGTGCTGGGCGAATTGGCGCTGGCGGCCGGGCAATACACAGCGCCGGTGATCGCAGTGACCGGCGCAAACGGCAAGACCACAGTCACCGGCCTGATTGGTGCCTTATTGACCGCGGCCGGCAGGGCGCCCTTTGTCGGTGGCAACATCGGCACGCCGCTGCTCGACTACTTTGCCAATCCGCATGCGTACCGTTCGGTGGTGCTCGAACTGTCGAGTTTCCAGCTCGATCTGGCCGGTGACTTTCGTCCGGATATCGGACTGCTGCTCAACATCTCGCCCGACCACATCGATCGGCACGGCTCGCTGGCGGCCTATACCGCAGCCAAGATGCGCATCCTTGCCTCCCAACAGCCAGGGGATGTCGCCATTCTTGGCGCCGACGATCCCGTAGTCGACGCGGCGGCCACCAACCCCGGCGTCCGCGCTGTTCGCTTTGGCCGGGCGGCTTCGTGCGAGGCCCGCATCCAGGACGGCAAGGTTCACCTCCGTTTGGACGGAACGGAGGAGGCGGTGTATGACCTGGCCGGAACCCGGATGAACTCCTCGGTCAACCAGTTGAACGCGGCGGCTGCCATCCTGGCCGCGAGAGTCCATGGCTGCGACCGTGCGGCCATCGAGCGGGGTCTGCGCGAGTTCCAGCCGCCGGCCCACCGCATGGCCGAGGTGACGGTGATCGACGGCGTCCGCTTCATCGACGACTCCAAGGCGACCAACATTGGCGCCCTGCAGGCGGCGCTGGCAGGCTGCGAGGAACCGGTGGTCCTGATAGCCGGGGGCCGCGACAAGGGCGGCGATTACACCCTGCTGCGGGAGGTGGTCGCCCGCCGGGTCAAACGGATGGTGCTGATCGGCGAGGCCGGGGGGGTGATGCGCACGGCGCTCTCGCCGGTGGTCGAGTGTGAGTCGGCAGGCTCCATGGAGGAGGCGGTGCAGAAGGCAATGGCAGCGGCGGTGAGTGGCGATCTGGTGCTGCTTGCCCCAGGATGCGCCAGTTTTGATATGTTTTCCGGCTATGCCGAGCGGGGTCGGATTTTTGCCGACTGCGTCAGGCGTCTCGGCGCTGCAGGCCGGCAGGGTTGAAGGGGATTGCGATGACAAAGAAATGCTGCAAATGCGAGCGAGTTGAGCACAACGGCGTCTGGGAGGCCCGGCGGATAGCGGCCGAGCGACGGGCCGTAACCCATGGCTACTGCCCCGACTGTTACGCCGTGGCCATGGCCGAGATCGAGACCTATATTCTGGCCAGAGGCACTGGTGTCCGCGACGGGCGCAGGCTGTCCGGCCAACTATCGTTGCACCATCCGTGCGTCTGATCGTCACCGGCGGCGGCACCGGCGGCCATCTCTTCCCGGGCATTGCCCTGGCGACAGCGATGCGACGGCGCGTGCCCGAGGCCCGGGTGCTGTTCATCGGCACCCAGCGGCTGATGGATCAGAAGGCGCTGGCCGGTCGCGACTTTGAACTGGCAGCCCTGGACTGCGGCGCCATCAAGGGACTGGGACTGGCGGCCAAACTGAAGAGCTTGATGCGCATGCCAGGAGCGGTGGCGGAAGCGCGGACGATTATCAAACGGTTTGGGCCGGATCTGGTGTTCGGCGTCGGCGGTTACGTCACCGGACCGGTACTCCTGGCGGCACGGTTGTTGCGGGTTCCCATCGTCATCCACGAGCAGAACTCGGTGCCCGGCCTGGCCAACCGGCTGGCAGGGTTCCTGGCCGACCGGATTTGTATCTCGCTGCCCTGCAGGCCGCCCTTTCCAGCGGCCAGAACAGTGTTGACCGGCAACCCGGTGCGGCAGGAGATCCTGGAGGCCGGGGCGCGGGAAAAACAGGAGCAGTCGATACCGACCGTGCTGGTCCTCGGCGGCAGCCAGGGCGCCCACCGGGTCAACCTGTTGATGATGGAAGCAGTAGAGCATTTGACTGCGGCTGGCATGCGGTTGCGGATCATCCATCAGACCGGCGCGGCGGATGAGGAGATGGTCCGCACCCATTACTCCAGGTTGGGTGTTGCAGCCGAGGTCTCGGCCTTTGTCGCCGACATGGCCGGGGCCTACAGCCGGGCCGATCTGGCGGTTTCGCGGGCAGGCGCCACGACGCTTGCGGAACTGGCGGTCATGGGGTTGCCGGCCCTGCTCATCCCGTTTCCGTACGCGGCTGACAATCATCAGGTAACCAACGGAGAACACTACGCTAAATCGGGAGCTTGCCGGATGATGGAAGAGGTCGTTCTTTCTGGAGAAATTCTTGCCCGGAGTGTCAGCGAAGGCTTGCATAACAAGGAAGAGTTACATACAATGGCCGCCAAAATGAAGGCTCTGGCCTTGCCGGACGCTGCCGAGCGGATTGTCGATGAGTGTCTTCATCTGGTCGCTGGCGGGCGGCAACGCGGCTGATCGGGCGGGAGCGGAACACGGGTTCGTATGTACAGAAAAACCAAACACATCCACTTCGTCGGTATCGGCGGCATCGGCATGTCCGGGATTGCTGAACTGCTGCTCAGTCTGGGCTACCGGGTGAGCGGCTCCGACCTCCGTTCCACCGATATCACCCGGCGGCTTGCGCGGCTCGGCGGCGTCATCCACGAGGGGCACGAGTCGGCCTGGATCGCCGGCGCGGACGTGGTGGTCACCTCCACCGCCATTGCCGCGGACAATCCCGAGGTGGTGGCGGCGCACGAGGAGCACATCCCGGTCATCCAGCGGGCGGAGATGCTGGCCGAACTGATGCGGCTGAAAAAGTACGGCATCGCCGTTGCCGGCAGTCATGGCAAGACCTCAACCACTTCCATGGTGGCGACCATCCTGGCCGAGGCCGGGCTGGACCCGACGGTGGTCGTGGGCGGCAAGGTGCACGGGTTCGGCAGCAACGCCAAGCTGGGCGAGGGCGATTTTCTGGTGGCCGAGGCCGACGAGAGCGACGGCTCCTTTCTCAAGCTGTCGCCGGTGATCGAGGTGATCACCAACATCGATCTCGAGCATTTGGATTATTACCGCGACATCGAGCACATCAAGGAGTACTTTCTCGAGTTCATCAACCGTCTGCCATTTTACGGCGTGGCCATTGTCTGCTTTGACAACGACCACGTCGCCCAGTTGCTGCCCAGTATCCGCAAGCGGATCTGCACCTATGGCCTGACCGAGCAGGCAGATTTGCAGGCGACCAGAATCGTCACCGGCGGCGGTGTGAGCCAGTTCACGGTTCGGCTTCGCGACCGGGTGATCGGTACGGTCCGGCTCAACCGGCCTGGCCGGCACGTGATCTACAACAGCCTGGCCGCCATTGCCGTGGCCCTGGAACTGGAGATCGATTTCGCGGTCATCGCCCGTGCCCTGGAGGGGTTTCAGGGCGTGCAGCGGCGCCTGCAGGTCAAGGGCGAGGCCGGCGGCGTCCTGGTGATTGATGACTACGGTCATCACCCGACCGAGATCCGCGCCACCTTGGAGGCGGTACGCGAGGGCTGGGCCGACCGGCGGGTGGTGGTGGCCTTCCAGCCGCACCGCTACAGCCGCACTGCCGGCCTGTTCAACGACTTTGTCACCGCTTTCCGCCGGGCGGACGTGCTGGTGCTCACCGATATCTACGCTGCCAGCGAGCAGCCCATGGAGGGCGTGACCGCGGAGCGGCTGCTGGAAGCGATCAAGCAGCACGGCCAGCGGCAGACCCTGTACATTCCTGACCTTGTGCAGCAGCCGGCAGCACTCCTTGAGCACCTGCAGCCCGGCGACCTGCTTCTGACCCTGGGGGCCGGCAATATCGTCCGGGCCGGCGAGCGGCTGCTGGAACTGCTGGCGGAGCGCGGTGACACGGGAATAGGCCGCCAGGCCGGCCAATGAACCACCCACAGGGGCTTCGGCCTCACAACATCACCACGGGAGGGAGCAGATGCCAATGACCATCGAACAGCGCGCGGAACTGTCGGCTCTCTGCCCCTCGGTGCAGTGGGATGTGGATATGGCCGCCTACTCCACCTTCCGTGCCGGCGGCACGGTCGAGGCCATGGTGGAGAGCGGCGACAGCGATGAACTGGCTGCCCTGCTAAGCTGGCTTGGCCGGCGCGGCATTCGCTGGCGGCCCATCGGCGGAGGCTCCAACATTCTGGTGGCCACCCGCTTCCATGAGGGGGTGTTTATCCGCCTTCTCGGCACGGTGGCCAACATCGCCCTGGAGCCGATGTGTTACCCAGGTTTCGACGGCTGCCGGGTGACGGTTGCCGCCGGCTGCAGCCTGCCTGCCTTCGTCTCCTGGTGCACCGGCATGGGCCTGACCGGGATGGAATTCATGGCCGGCATACCCGGCAGCGTCGGCGGCGCCATGCGCATGAATGCCGGTGCCTTTGGCCACGCCATCGACGAGGCCTTGGACGGGGTTGAGTGCATCACCGAGCGTGGTGAGATTCGCCTGGCCGCGAAACAGGACATTGTCTTTACCTACCGCAGCACCCGGCTGCCGGGAGAACCGGCCGAGCGGCTGCTGATCACCCGGGGCGTCTTTCTCCTGAAGAGGGCCGACCAGGACCAGATGGCGGCGCGCTGCCGCGACATTATCGCCCAGCGGCGGAGCAAGCAACCCGCCGGAGTCGGCTCGGCGGGCTCGTTTTTCAAGAACCCGGAAGGAGACTATGCCGGCCGGCTGATTGAGCAGGCGGGACTGAAGGGGCTGACCCGGGGCAAGGCCATGGTCTCGCCCAAGCACGCCAACTTCATCGTCAACACCGGCGGGGCCGCACCCGAAGATATCGTCGAACTGATGCAGGAGGTCCGCAGTCGGGTGCTCAAGCAGTCCGGCGTGCTCCTGGAGCCCGAGGTTCATATCCTCTAGGCCCCTGACGCAGGCGAGTATGGCGATCTACACCCCGCGGAAGCAGCCGCCGCGTATCCGAGGCAAGGGTCGCGGACGGCGCTCCCTGGGTGAGGTGCTGGGCGTACTGTTCAAGCGGAAGAAGAAGGCGGTTCGATTCAAGGCCCAGGCCGTGGTCAGCGGGGCCCAGCGCGTCTGGAGGCTGAAGCGGTTTTCCCGCTCCACCCTGCTGATGCTCGCCTTTGGCGGCGGCCTGCTGGCGGCCTGCTGGCTGGGATATCAGGCCCTGATGCATGCCGGCCTCTTTCGGCTGATGGATATCCGGATCCTCGGAGCCCATATCGCCACCGAGCGGCAGATCATGGACCTGTCGGGGCTGCAGCAAGGAACAAGCCTGCTGCGTTTCCGACCCAAGGAGGTAGCCCAGGCCATTGCCGCCCACCCCTGGGTGGAGCATGCGGAGGTCAAACGGCTCTGGCCCTCGGGTGTCTCCATCACGGTCTATGAGCAGCAACCGCTGGCTCTGGTGAACCTGGAGGCTGACAAAGAGAGCCGGTTGCGCTACCTGAACCGGGAGGGTGCGATCTTCGCCGATATCGGCCCGGACCAGGATATCGATTTTCCGGTGATTACCGGGCTTGCACCCAAGCGCGACTACGAGGCCGACCAACTGATCAAGGGCAGCCTGGGCGAGGCGGCCCATGCCTTCCTCCTCCTGGCCGCCAAGGGCAACGCCATTCTGCCCGTGCAGGCGGTCTCGGAGGTGCATCTGGATGAAAGGAAGGGACTGGTGATCTACCTGGTGGACCGGCCCTTTCCCATCCGGTTTGGCCGGGACCGGATGCAGACCAAATATTTTCGTCTGGTCAGGGTGCTGGAGCAGTTGTACGCCAAGAAACTGATCGATGCGGTGAAAGAAATAAACATGGATTATGCAGATGATAAAGTCTTGGTTGTCGGAGCACAAATCGACGGATGAGGATGTGGAGGAGGGCCGCGAGATCCGGGAACCCGGGGAACTGGTCGCCGGCCTCGACATAGGCACGACCAAGGTCAGCGCCATGATCGGCGAGGTCTTCGACGACCGGGTCGAACTCATCGGTGTCGGCACCGCCGCCTCCTCGGGCATGAAGAAGGGCGTGGTGGTCAACATCGAATCCACGGTCCAGTCGATCCGCCAGGCGGTCGACGCGGCTTCGGACATGGCCGGCTGCGATATCGAATCGGTCTATGTCGGTATCGCCGGCAACCATATCAAGGGATTCAACTCCCCCGGTATCATCGCCATCAACAACCAGGAGATCAAGGAACAGGACATCGAGGCGGTCATCCAGGCGGCGCAGACGGTCAAGATCTCGGATAACCAGCAGATCATCCACGTTCTGCCGCAGGAGTACATGGTCGACGACCACACCGGCATCCAGAACCCGCTGGGCATGACCGGGGTGCGGCTGGTCACCAACGTCCATATTGTTACCGCCGACGTCACTGCCCTGCACAACGTGGTCACCAGCTGCAACCGTGCCGGTCTGGGCGTGGCCGAGATCGTGCTCGAGTCGGTGGCCTCATCGCTGTCCGTGCTCAACAAGGATGAGATGGAGCTGGGCGTGGCCCTGATCGACATCGGCGGCGGCACCACCGACCTGGCCATCTTCTGCAACGGTACCATCAAGCATACCTGGGAACTGGCCCTGGGTGGAAACAACCTGACCAGCGACCTCTCGGTGGGGTTGCGCACGCCCCTGCAGGAAGCCGAGGAACTGAAGTATCTGTATGGCGGTGCGCTCTCGTCGATGATCAAGGAAAACCACATCATTGAAGTGCCCACGGTCGGCGACCGCAAGCCGCGCAAGGTGTCGCAGCGGATCATGGTCGAGATCCTCGAGGCGCGGATGGAGGAGATCCTGCAGATGGTGAACAAGAACATCAGCACCTCCGGCTACCGCAACCGGATCAACGCCGGCATCGTCATCACCGGCGGCACGGCGCTGCTGGCCAATATGGTGGAGATGGCCGAGCAGGTGTTCGACCTGCCGGTGCGGATCGGTTACCCGCAGGGCGTGGGTGGCCGGATTGAGGACATCAAGTCGCCACGCTGCACCACCGGCGTGGGCCTTGTACTCTATGGAAGCAAGGCCAAGACCTATGTCGCCAAAGAGAGCGGCGGCGTGTTGGGCAAGTTGAAAAACTGGGTGAAGAATATCGTCTGAGCCGGGGGGCTTTTCCCTTTAGTCCGGCCGAAGTTGATGGTATAGATTGAGGATAACAATCAGGGATTGTTTCTTGGGAGAGAATCATGACTTTCAGGATGGCTGAAGAAGAATCTGTCGCTGTTATCAAGGTGATAGGCGTAGGTGGCGGTGGCGGGAACGCCATAAACACCATGGTCGAGAGCCGATTGTCAGGCGTGCAGTTCATCGCCGCCAACACCGATATGCAGGCCCTGGAAAAATCCCGGGCCGATATCCGCTTGCAGCTGGGGCCGGGCATCACCAAGGGCATGGGCGCGGGCGCCGATCCGGAAATGGGTCGGGAGGCCGCCCAGGAGAGCCTGGAAGATCTGCAGGGGGTGCTCAAGGGGGCGGACATGGTCTTTGTCACCGCCGGCCTGGGCGGTGGCACCGGCACCGGCGCGGCCCCCGTGATTGCCAAGTTGAGCAAGGATATCGGGGCGTTGACCGTGGCGGTCGTGACCAAGCCCTTCTATTTCGAGGCCAAGCGGCGGATGCGCAACGCCGAGGCCGGCTGGGAGAAACTCAAGGAGTTTTCCGACACCATCATCACCGTGCCCAACGACCGGCTGCTCAGCCTGATGAACAAGAACTCCACCCTGGTCGATATGATGCAGATGGTGGACAACGTGCTGTTGCAGGCGGTCAAGGGCATCACCGACCTGATCAACCTGCCCGGCCATATCAATGCCGACTTCGCCGACCTGAAGACGGTCATGAAGGAGGTCGGGCCGGCCATCATGGGCACGGGCGTGGCCGCTGGAGAGAACCGGGCCACCGAGGCGGCCAAGCGGGCCATCGACAACCAGCTGCTCGAGGATGTGGGCATCGACGGCGCCCGCGGTATCCTCATCAATATCAGTGCGGCCAAGGACACCCTGACCATGAACGAGTACATGGAAGCCTCGGCCCTGATCCAGGAGAAGGCGCACGACGACGCCAACGTGATCATCGGCGTCCTCTTCGACGAGTCCCTGGGTGAGGAACTGCGGGTGACGGTGATTGCCACCGGCATCTCCAGCATCGAGGAGTCGGAGATCTCGCAGATTCAGGTGGTGCGCAACCAGCATGCCCAGCCGGTACCCAAAACGACCCGTTCGCGCATGCCGAGGGTGCTGGAAGAGGAGGCGATTATGCCGGACAACACCCCGGTGGCCCCTGCCAAGCCCAATCCCCTGCCCAAGGGCATGCCGCGCATGCCCATGCCGATTTTCGACGACCGCGAGTACACCGAGTTTGACGAGCCGGCCTATTTGCGCAAGAAGGCCAACTGACAGACTGGCGGCCAGGGCCGGGACGCTGGGTCGGTCCGGTCGGCAAGAGCGTCGTGCAGGGGAATATCCACCGGGTATTCCCCTGTGCTGTTTCCACCATCCGCACACCGCCCATCAACAGGCCGGCGGGATGCCTGACCTGCCGATTTCGGCGTTGAGTTCCCTGTTATTTCACCTCTGATCGCTGGGAAACCCCCCTTGTCCTCGCACCTTGATCAAGAAACAGGAGCCATCCGCAAGAAATGGAAGGGCAGGCTGCCCGTGGCCCTGCTCTACCCAAACACCTATGCAGTGGCCGTCTCCAACCTGGGCTGGCAGCTGGTCTACAGCCTGCTCAACGGGCTGGAGGAGGTGGTCTGCGAACGCTTCGTCTACCCGGAAGGCGGTTTGCCCCTGCGTTCGCTTGAATCATCCCGACCCCTGACCGACTTTCCCCTGGTGTTCGGTTCGATCAGTTTTGAGCCCGATTACCCCCGCTTGGCCGCCATGCTGGCCGCGGGCGGCATCCCGCCCCTGGCCGCGGAGCGCTCCCCCGG
>JBGSPP010000348.1:0-5192 GCA_041738515.1 Desulfobulbus sp. | reverse complement strand
TCAATTCTTCGGGTTTGAGGTGATTATAGTCGGCGAGCAAACGATCCAGCAGTTCTTTTTCAATGGCCATACACGCTCCTTGGAATGGGGGATACTTGCCGTATCCTCCTCTGGCCATTTACACAAACTTTTTTACACCCTTCCGTTAGGACCTGTTTCGAAGCTGGTGGTGAGTATGGTAGGTAACTGGAAATATTTGGCAAGATCACCTAGTGCCAAGACGTTGTTTTTGAATTTGTAACGGTCAGCGCTTGACCGAGCTGAAAGAGGCCTGCCGCCATGGTGAGTTCGCGGAAATGTCTGAAAAATTCTGCGTGCTGAAGAAATCTCAGTGCAGCGACTTGATGCGCATCTACCAGAACTTTGGGCAAATATCCGGCACGCCGGACTTTTCTACCAGGGCTTTAATCGAACTCTCCAAATCCCCCGACCCACAAGCCGCCCTCACCGAAGCAGCCACCCGCAAAGACGCTGGCGAAGAGATCACGGCCAAGCAGGCCCGCCCACAATTCTGCGTACGGGTCAACCCACCCGGGCGCATTTTTTCGCCCGGGTCACTTGCCATTCACCCTTGCCCGGAGCAGGCCAGACGGCTTAAATGTGACCACCCGGCGAGATGGCAATTCCACCTCTTCACCCGTCTGTGGGTTCCGCCCTCGACGGGGGTTCTTGTCTTTGACGTTGAACTTGCCAAAGCTTGAGAGCATCAAATCTTCCCCAGATACCAGTATAGCCTTGGCCGTCGTAATGAAAGCCTCAACTATTTCGGCGCTCTGTGCCTTGGTCAATTGGGGGGTGGTCCCGGTAAACCCGCGCTATCAAATCGGCTTTGGTCAGTGTCATTTTCAGATAACCCTCTTATGGAGATGGGATAGCGCGAACAAGGAAACGGGGACAGTGCGGGGACAAAACCGGGTAAAGAAAAAGCCGATTCAAGCTAACTCCTTGAACCGGCTTAATATTTTATGGGGTGAGCGATGGGACTTGAACCCACGACCTCCGAGGCCACAACCCGGTGCTACCACCAGCTGAGCTACGCTCACCGCGCAAGCGTCGCTTATATACCCGCACGCCGCTTTTTTCGCAAGGAGAAAGTCAGGAGGTAAGCTCCCGCTGGCAGTGCTTGCAGACCTTCGCCCGCGCCTTGATCAACTCGGCACAGGAGGGGCACTCTTTGAGGAAGTTGTTGGCCAGCACCCGGCCGATGGCCAGGTTGACCTCCTGTTCCAGATGGGGATCCTTGAACACATGACTGCGCACCGGTTCGATGCAGCTCACGTCATTGAGTTTGACCAGCAGACCGGCCGCTTTCTTGCGATCCTCGATGCGCACACCGTCGTCGAGCAGCACGGTCAGTGCCGGCTCCAGCCGTTTCTGGGCAACGCAGTCATCCAGCTGCGCCAGGGCTTCCTGCTGCTGCTGATAGCGCTTGTTCTGCAGCTTGATGGTCTCGATATCGACGACGCTGCCGGTGAAGGCCTCCTTGCCAACCACCATCATGCTGTAGCTTTCCTTGGAGTTGGGGATCTCCATGTAGCGGTAGGAGCCGACATGGCCGTACTGCTTTTCGATGTAGTCCCAGCCGTTGACAAAGAGCGGGCATGCGTCGTTGAGGCAGATGAACAGGTACTCCGAGCCCCAGCCCAGGCCGTCGCCGACGTGCACGGGCGGGGCATGGCAAAGCGAGAGTTGGCCGCTGCAATGCGGGCAGGCGTGTTGTTCTTCGATGTACTTGATGACCGTGGACAGCATGGTGGGTTCTATTTCCTTAATGTAGAGGTTTGGACACGGACTGCGGCAAGGGACAGGGAGGCCCGCCGACCGGCGGCGCCATCTGGCTGATTCAGCCGACCCCGGTGCGGCCGGGTGGCCTGAAAAAGAGAAAGGCGCACCACAGCAGCAGGATGGCCAGGAGAAACCAGTTGTTTTTCCGATCGTTGTTCATGCGGGGATACTAACCACTCCCATGTCGCCGGTCAACCCGCTGTTGCAACGCTTCACGGCCTCACAGCATACGGCCCAGCACCTCGTCCACGGCCTTGGCCTGACGCATGCAGGCCTTGAGGAACTGGTCGGTCAGGTGCTCGGCATTGGCGTCGATGAGCGAGCAGAGTCCGGGGATGGAGGCCGCGTCGGCCATGCGGATCACCCGGTCGAGGTTCTTGGCGAAATCGCTGACGATCTTGCGGCTGTCGCCCGAGGTGGACATGATTTCGGCATAGGTCCGGGGGTTCTGCGAGTGCACCCGCGACATGGCCAGGATCGGGTAGAGCGAGGTCAGGGTGCAGTGGCTGGCGATGTCCTCGCTGGTGATGTTGTTCTCGCCCAGCGTCATGGCCAGAGCCACCGAGATCACGGTGGGCAGTTTCTGGCCGATGCCCATGAGCAGGTCATGCCGGGACGGCGAGTCATGGAAGATGTCGGCCCCGTGCTTGTAGAGGAATGCCTCGAATTCACTGCAAAACCTCCCGCTGCGGGAGGTGCGCACCACGATGGCGTTCTTGTCCTTCATGGTCGCGGCCTGCGGCCCCCAGAGGTTGTGCACCAGCATCACCTCGACTTCGTCGTCGGTGGCCTCGATGGCGCCGGCAATGGTCTCCTCGGATTCGCCAGCCAGCAGGATCAAGGCTTTGCCGCCGGCGATCAGCGGGCCGTAGCGGCGCACCGTGGCCGAGGTCACGGAGATGGGTACGCAGACCACCACCACATCCACCCTGGGAATCATCTCCTCCGGCCGCAGGTCGGTGCTGCGGCCGGTGAGCAGCACCTCGTAGCCTTCGCTCTCCAGGCGTCGGGCGAACCATTTGCTCATGGCGCCGGTGCCGATGAAGCCAAACGATTTGATGTGCTTGGTCCGCATGTCCAGCCGGGGGAAGCTGCCCAGAATCCGGACCACGCCCTTCTGCTGGATGACCCTGGACTCGATGTGCTCGATGGCGCTGGCCATGGTCTCGCCGCGGATGTGACCCTCGGCCTCGAGGTAGATCCGCAGTTTCTGGGTCTTGATGTCGTTTTCCGAGCGCATGTCGAGAATGTTGATGCCCCGGCGCGAGAACTCTCCGAGGATGTCCACCAGCAGGCCGACCCGATCGTCAAGGGGATCGGTGATGAAGGTGGTCGCGTCGTAGCCGGTGGCCTCGGCGAGTTTGTGTCCGAGCACCGCGAAACGGGTGCGATTGTGCGGCGCCACCTCGCGCTCGATGATGCGCAGGCCGAGCCCGCTCAGGGTTTCGGCGCTGTCGATCGCAGCCCGCCCCCGGGTCTGGCCGCTGGCCCGGAGTTCCTCAACCGTCCGGCCGAGATCCTGGACGCTCATCTCGCTGATACCCGGCATCCGGCTCTCGATGAACTCCTCGCACTGGCTGAACATTTCACGCTTGCCCACCAGCATCTCCAGGCTCTCCAGACTGTCTTCCTCGTGAAAGACGCCCAGCGACAGGTTGGAGTGCAGGAGGATGTTGTCCACCCAGAACCCGGTCTTGATCCGGTCGAAAAACCGGAAATACTGTTTCTTTTCCCCCTCGCGGGTATTATACACCGGCAGAATGGCCAGGTCGGCCTCATGAGCGTCAAAGGCATCGAGCAGGCCCTGAACGTGCGGGTACAGGCGGATCGTGGCCGTGCCGTCATAAAGGACGGCGGCCTGCCAGGAGTGCGACTGCTCCGGACCGAGAATGGCGATGGTGGTCATGATGGGGAAATCCCGGGGTTGAAATTGGACGGCCCGTGGTCGGGCCTGGCATTGCCCCCTCTTCCATGGCGGCGGTGAACGGCGGGATGATAATTTTTTTTTCGTGAAATGACAAACGGGAATGTTCCACCGGCAGAGAAGGAACCGGAAAGCGGCACAGTCACCGAATATATCACCGCGCTGAAGGCGTCCGACCGGTTCGGACCGCAGGTGGTGGCGCACCGGACCTTCGCCGCGACCGAGGCAACAATGGCGCCGCCTGACCTGCTCGCGCCGGAGTTGCGGGACCTGCTCGCGGCCATGGGCATTCATGGCCTCTACAGCCACCAGCATGAAGCCATCCAACGGATCCTGGCCGGGCACCACACCGTCGTGGCCACGGCCACGGCCTCGGGCAAGAGCCTGATCTATACCCTGCCGGTGCTGCAGACCTGGCTGAGCGACCCCTCGGCCCGCGCCCTGTATCTCTTTCCACTCAAAGCCTTGGCCCAGGACCAGCTGCGGACCATCGAGGGGCTGTGGCGGCAGTTGCCGGACTCGGTGCGCGGGACGGGACAGCCCGCCGCCATCTACGACGGTGACACCTCCGGCTACCAGCGCAAAAAGATCCGCACCCAGTCGCCGCCCATCCTCATCACCAACCCGGACATGCTCCATCTCTCCCTGCTGCCCTACCACGACACCTGGGCCGCCTTCTTCGCCGGCCTCAAGCATGTGGTCATCGACGAAATGCATGCCTACCGGGGTATCTTCGGTTCGCATGTGGCCTGGGTGCTGCGGCGGCTCAGACGGATCTGCGAACTGTACGACAGCCGGCCGACCTTTGTTCTCACCTCGGCCACCATCGGCAACCCGGGTGAGCACGGCCACCGACTGCTTGATGCCCCGGTCGAGGCCATCACCCGCTCAGGCGAGGCACGGGCCGCGCGCCACGTGCTCCTGATCAACCCGCTCGACTCGGCCGCCACCACCGCCACCCTGATGCTGGAGGCGGCGATACGCCGCGGGCTGCGGGCCATCGTCTACTGCCAGTCGCGCAAGATGACCGAGCTGATCACCATCTGGACCGAGCAACGGCTCAAGGAACGCAAAGGCCTGATCGCCTCATACCGTTCCGGCTTCCTGGCCGAGGAGCGGCGCGGCATTGAGGCGCGGCTGGCCGAAGGCAGCCTGCTGGGGGTCATCTCCACCTCGGCCCTGGAACTGGGGATTGACATCGGCCATTTGGACATCTGCCTGCTTGTCGGCTACCCGGGCTCGATCATGGCCACCTGGCAACGGGCCGGGCGCGTCGGCCGTCAGCAGCAACAGTCGCTGGTAGTGCTGATAGGCCACGAGGACGCCCTGGACCAGCATTTCATGCGCGATCCCGAGGATTTCTTTGCCCGTGGCGCAGAGCCGGTGACCATGCACCCCGGCAACCCGCGCATCGCAGGCCCGCAGATGGTCTGCGCTGCGGCCGAACTGCCGCTGCGAGTCGACGAGCGCCTGCTGGGCGGCG
>JBGSPP010000346.1:0-6482 GCA_041738515.1 Desulfobulbus sp. | reverse complement strand
CGCCAATGGTCGCCTCGGGGGCGGTGCGCTTGACCGCGACCTTCTTGGAGGCTTCAATGCCGAGCGCGGACCAGAAGGAGCTGGTGAAGTTGCCGTGGAAATAAGACACAGCGAACACGGTGGCCACCGGCAGGGCGGCATAGAGCCCGCCTTTGCTGAAATAGGTCATTACCAGATCCTGATAGGCGAAGACCGACGCATACAGGCCGGAGGTCAGGGCGCCGAAGAGCAGGCAATGGTTGATGTGCCGTTTTTTGCTGATAGTGGTCATGGCGAACGCTCCTTTCTTTGTTGTATGGTTGATAAAGGTCCGGATAAAGAGACCCTGCTGACAGTTGATGACTGGAAACACCGGCACCGGCGACTGCCTGAGGATCTCCTCCAGGCGAACGCCCTTGTCGATAACCACGAATTCGATCCGCCGTTTCGCCCGGCACAACCGGCCGACAATGGCGGCAATCTTGCCGGTCTCGCCGAGATGATCGACTGCGATCCCCATCCTAGCGGCCTTCTCCCTGAACAGGGCGGTGCTCTCCCGCATGGCGGCGGCAAACAGCCGGGCACGCCGCTCGCGGTTGAACAGGGGCATGGTATCGACATGCACAGCCAGGATGCCGTAGCCCAGACGGTGGGCGACGTTGAGCGCATACTCCATCACATGTTCCGACATGTGGCCGTTGCGGGTCACGGCCATGATCCAGGGGCGTTCACGCCGCGGCTCGCAAGCGACGCTGTTGCCGGTCAGGCTGTGCTTGGGCGGGGCAGGGTGGAAAGAAGGGCGTTGGTCGTTCATGGCTCGGCTCGGTGATTGCCTGGGGGTATGTTCCTGCACCCTGAGTTATCAAATAGCGTGCCAGACGGATTTTTCGTCCTAACCAATTGATTTAGTATGTTTTATTGATTTCTCTCCGGCTGGGTCTGTCCTCGGCGGCCGCGCGCCGCGTTGCAAAAAGAAACGCGGCCCAATCGCAAACACGGTTTTTCGGCAGTTTCTCGTGTTGCAAAGTGCAACGGACGAAAATCCTTGTGTTACAAGGGCTGGAAGGTGAAGGTGGTTTTGGAGGGGCGAAACCGGGAACAGGTGGGTAGGAGGTTGGTTTGGCGGCGAAACCGGACCTGGTCAGAGACAACTGTTATCAACCGGGCAGACAACGGGTTTGACAAGGGAAGTTTCTCGACAACGAAGCCTGACCTTTGGTCGTCGTTGACGGCACTGTTTTTGCAAAAATTTATCGTTTAGTGCAGGAGTGGGGGGATGTACCCCCGAATCGAGGCAGAACAGGAGAACCTATGTTTTTCAAGAAACGAGCCGAGCCCGTGCAGGAGCAGCCATCAGCCCGCAAAGTCGCGCCTTCGCCCCTGGACAGCCTCCGCGCCCGGATCGCCGAGGCACAGCTGCCCCATCATGTGCAGGAGGCGCTGGCCGCAGAACTCGGCAAGCTGGAAAAAACCGATGCCGCCCTGGCCGAATATTCGCTGGGGCTCAACTATATCGAACTGGTACTCGCCCTGCCGTGGAACAAATCCAGCCAGTGCAAACTGGATCTGGCCCGGGCGCAGTCGGTGCTGGACACCCGCCACCACGGCCTGGTGCGGGTCAAACAGCGGATTTTCGAGTTCCTGGCTGCCAAAACCTTGTGCAGCAAGGCGAAACAGACCATCCTCATCGTCGATGACGAGGAAATCGCCCGCGCCAACATGAAGCATGTGCTCGCCAAGGAAGGCTACATCTGCCATGACGCCGGCAACGGCGCCGAGGCGCTCGAGGTGATGGCGCGCGAAGAGATCGACCTGGTAGTCACGGATCTGAAAATGGAGCGCATGGACGGCCTGGAACTGCTTGAGCAGATCAACCGCACCGCCCCGGAGATCCCGGTGATCATGGTCACCGGCTTTGCCACGGTCAGTTCGGCGGTGGACGCCCTCAAGAAGGGGGCGGCGCACTACCTGGGCAAGCCGGTCAACCTGGAGGAACTGCGCCAAACCGTCAAGGAGGTGTTGGACAAGAAGCTGTTTGTGCAGATGGGCAAGGGACCGATCCTCTGCTTCACCGGTCCTCCCGGCACAGGGAAGACCTCGGTCGGCAAGGCCATCGCCGAGGCGCTGCAGCGCCGCTTCATCCGCCTTTCCCTCTCCGGCCTGCGCGACGAGGCCGAACTTCGGGGCCATCGCCGCACCTATGTCGGGGCGCTGCCCGGCCGGATCATCAACGAATTGAAGCGGGTCGAAGTCAACAACCCGGTGTTCATGCTCGACGAGATCGACAAGATCGGCCAGGATTTTCGCGGCGATCCCGCCTCGGTTCTGCTCGAGGTGCTGGACCCCGAGCAGAACGTGCATTTCACCGATCATTATCTGGAACTGCCGTTTGATCTCAGCCGGGTCATGTTCATTGCCACGGCCAACGACCTGGGCAAACTCCCGGGGCCGCTCCTGGACCGCATGGAGTGCATCGAGTTTTCCGGCTACACCGAGCGGGAGAAACTGGTCATCGCCCAGCAGCACATCCTCCCCCGCCAGCTCAAGGACGCGGGCCTGTCCAAGGCCTCGGTCCAGTTCACCGAGGAGGCGCTGTCGCGGGTGATCAATGACTACACCAGGGAATCCGGCCTGCGCAACCTGGAGCGGCAGGTTGCCGATGTGTGCCGCAAGCTGGCCATGCTCTGCCTGCGATCGGGCAGCCAGGACGAGCAGGTGCTGATCGATGCCCCGCTGGTGACCAAACTGCTCGGGCCGCGCAAGTATTATCGGGAGGCCGCCGAGGCCGAGCCGCAGCGGGGCGTGGCTACGGGCATGGTCTGGGCCGAGACAGGGGGGGAGATCATCAGCGTCGAGGCGGCGCTCATGCCTGGAACCGGCACCCTGCTGCTGACTGGTTCCCTGGGGGAGGTGCTGCGGGAATCGGCGCAGACGGCGCTGAGTTTCATCCGCAGTCAGACAGAACGATTTGGCGTGGCTGCTGATTTTTTCAAGAATACCGACGTGCATATCCATTTTCCCTCCGGTTCCATCCCCAAGGACGGCCCCTCGGCGGGGGTCACCATTTTCGCAGCCCTGCTGTCGCTGCTCACCCGGCGACCGGCGCGGCAGGACGTGGCCTTGACCGGGGAAATGACCCTGACCGGTCGCATCCTGCCGGTCAGCGGCATCCGGGAGAAGGTGCTGGCCGCAAAACGGGCCGGGGTTCACCTGGTGCTCCTGCCCAGCGCCAACCGGGAGGAGATCGAGGCCCTGGAGGCGGATGTGGTCGAGGGAGTGCGGGTGCAGATGGTGGCGCAGGCGGAGGAGGTCATCGAGCCTCTGTTCACGCTCCATACCTTCATCCTGTCGTAATTAGGGCAGGCTGTTCGACACAGGAAATGTCGGGGCGGGCAGGGGAGGGTCAGGCGTCCGGATGCTCGAGGCCGTAGCGCTTGATCTTGCGCCAGAGGGAGACCCGGTCGATGCCGAGGATTTTCACCGCCGCTGAGCGGTTGCCCTCGACCTCGTCGAGCACCTCGAGGATGTACTGTTTTTCGTGCTCTTCCAGGGTGGGCCAGTCCTCGCGCTGATCGCGGACCGGCATGCCCTCGCTGTCGCCGAACACGCCGGCCAGGTGCGTCAGTTCGATGCGGTCGCCGTCGCAGGTGATCAGCATGCGCTGGGCGATGTTCTCCAGTTCCCTGATGTTGCCGGGATAGTCGTAGAGCATCAGCCGTCGTTCGGCCTCTGGCGACAAACGGGGAATCGCCAGTCCCGGGCGGACATGCTTGGCCAGGAAATGGTTGGCGAGCAGGGGGATGTCTTCCTTGCGCTCGGCCAGGGACGGCACGCTGATGGTGAGCACGTCCAGCCGGTAATAGAGGTCGGAGCGAAAGGTCCCGGCCTCGGCCTCGCGCTTGAGATCCTTGTTTGTGGCTGCCAGCACCCGGAAGTCCACCGCGACCTCGCTGGTGCCGCCAACCCGCCGGATGGTGCGTTCCTGGAGCACCCGCAGCAGCTTCACCTGCATGGAGAGGGGCAGCTCGCCGACCTCGTCGAAAAACACCGTGCCGCCCTCGGCCATCTCCAACAGCCCCTTCTTGGATTTGTTGGCCCCGGTGAAGGCGCCCCGTTCATAGCCGAAGAGCTCGCTGGTGATCAACTCCTCGGTGAACACGCCGCAATTGAAGGCCACAAATCTCTTGCCGGCGCGCGGGCTGAGTTCGTGGATGGTGCGCGCCACCAGTTCCTTGCCCGTGCCCGTTTCCCCCTGGATGAGGACGTTGCAGTCCAGCTGCGACACCTGGTTGATGGTCTCGCGCAGCGACTGCATCTTGCCGCTCTGACCAACAATCCGCTGCGCCCCCCGGCTGGCGTCCATCTGTTCGCGCAGGATCCGGAGCTCTTTGCGCAGCTGGTTTTTTTCCAGCGCCTTGTCGATGACCGCCCGCAGTTCGCCCACCTTGTACGGCTTGGCCAGGTAATGGTAGGCTCCCTGGCGCATGGCCTCGACCGCGGTGTCGACGCTGGCGTGCCCGGTGATGACGATCACCTCGATGGCCGGCCACAGCCCCCTGGCCTCGACCAGCACGTCCATGCCGTCCTTGCCCGGCATGCACAGGTCGGTGAGGACCAGATCCATCTCCTCGCGGCGCAGCAGGTCGATGGCCTGCTGCCCGTCCGCAGCGACATGGACCGTGTGACCGTCCTTGCCGACAATGTGGGCCAGGTTGTCGCGGGCGATGGGTTCATCGTCCACCACCAGGATTTTTCCGTTGTTCATGCCGCGAGCTGGTCAGGGGGTTCGGTCACCGGGAACGGGAAGGCGAATGAAGAACGATGTACCCTGACCGGGCCTGCTTTGCACGGTAATAGTGCCGCTATGTTGCTGGATTATGCCGTAGACCACCGACAGCCCGAGACCGGTTCCCACACCCACCTCCTTGGTGGTGAAGAAGGGGTCGAAGATTTTGGCCTGCTGCTTTTCCGGGATGCCCTTGCCGGTATCTTTCATCTCGATGACCACCTCGCGGGCAGCAGCGTCGATGGCGGCGGCCAGGGTGATCTGCCCCTGCCGCTCGATGGCCTGGGTCGCGTTGATGATCATGTTGATGAAGACCTCCTGCATGCGCTGCACATCCATGGGGATGACCAGGTCGTCGGCAATGTCTATCGTAATCGTGATGTCGGGCCGGATCTGGCTTTTGGCCAGCAGGATCGATTTCTGGACCACGTCGGCCAGGGAGGCCTCCCGCGGCGAGAAATCCTGGGTTCGCGCAAATTCCAGCAGGCTCTTGACCACGTCCCGTGCCCGCAGCGTCTCCTGGTCAATGTTGTGCAGCATCCGCCGGTGCAGCGCCGCGTCGCCTGCGTCGAACTCGTCGAGGGCGATCTGGCAGGAGGTGGAGATGTTGTTGAGGGGGTTGTTCAGCTGATGGGCCACGCCGGCGGTCAGGGTGCCCAGGGAGGAGAGCTTTTCCGCCTGGATGAGCTGGTCCTGGCGCCGTTCCAGTTCGGAAACCATGATGTTGAAGGCCTCCATGACCTGCTGGATCTCGTCCTTGGTGTTGATGACCTCGATCTTGACGAACCGGCCCCGGGCAATGGATTCAGCCGCCCGCTTGATGGAGGTGAGCGGCTTGAACACCAGATAGATCATGATGATCGAGAGCGCGATACCGATCAGAATGGCAATGGATGACCAGGAGATCAGCTGTTCCCTGAGCAGGGCGATCATGGCGTGGATCTGCCGTTTCTCGAAGGTGACCACCTCGTCGCTGATCTCGGAGATGATCTTGCCGTAATTGCGTATATCGGCAACGATGGTTTCGTGCTCGTCCCGGTTGTCCCTCTGAAACAGCTCGTTGATCTTGCCCCTGTAGGCAAAGAGATCCTTCTCGAGTTGCTTCAATTTCTCGTTGACGAGATAGCTCTTGTCGCTGTTGGTTATTTTGTTGCAGATCTCGATGGTGGCATCGATGGTCCTGATATTTTCGGTGAGAAAATCGGCGTTGCCATAGAGAAAATAATTTTTCTCCAGCCGTCTGGTTTCCAGGATATTGTTGTGGATGTGGTAGGAAAACTCCAGAACCTCGACTTTTTTCTCCGTGGTCACCAGGTCGTCGTAGGAAACGTAGACCATGACAAAGACCGAAGATACATAGAAAATGAGCAGGATGGTGATCTTGGTAATGATGCCAAAATTGAATTGCTTGCCCATGGCCACTCGCTTCCCGTTCCAGGTGTTAGTATGATGTTGCCCCGGCTGATCGTTTCCGCATACTGCCGGCTCGAACCCGTCCCCCGCTTGCCGTGGAATATTTTGCAGCATGCGTGCCTGATTTCTCTTTTACCGCTGTGAATATTGGAAACAAGGCAAATGATGCTTTCTTTTGACGCCCTTCGTGCCTGCAGGCTCTGCCCCAGGCAGTGCGGCGTGGACCGATTCGCCGGCGCCACCGGCTTCTGCCGCACCGACGCCGGCATGAACGTTGCCGCCGTCACCCTGCACCACGGCGAGG
>JBGSPP010000325.1:0-7745 GCA_041738515.1 Desulfobulbus sp. | reverse complement strand
GCCTCGCCGTGGCTCATGGTCGAGTCCATCAGCCCGGTGAACAGGTGGCTGCGCATCTGGATGATCTTGAAGAACCGGTGCGGGTCCTGCAGGGCCATGGGTTGCTTGTTGGGGTCGGACATCTCCAGGTAGAAGGTGTTGATGTGCTCCCACATCTCCGAGCTGATGATTTCGCGGATGGAGCGGGCGTTTTCCCGGGCGCCCTCCAGGCAGCTGAGGATGGAGTTGGGGTAGTCTCGGTCAAAGGTGAGGAAGTTGATCACCGAGACCTGATCGTAGGTCTGCTGCTTTTTCTCGAACTGTTCCTGATCGCCGGTGATCATCACCAGCGGTTCCCAGTGCTTGTCCTCCTCCGAGGGCATGTCGAGCAGCAGGTTGAGGTTGACGCTGATGAAGCGGGCGACGTTTTCCGCCCGTTCGATGTACCGGCACATCCAGTATATTGAGTTGGCCACGCGACTGAGCATTGGTTGTTCCTCCTTGCACTTGTCTTACAGAACCCAGGTGTCCTTGCTGCCGCCGCCCTGGGACGAGTTGACCACCAGCGACCCCTTGGTCAGGGCCACCCGGGTCAGTCCGCCGGGTTGGACGTAGATGTCCTTGCCAAACAGCACGTAGGGCCGCAGGTCGACATGGCGGCCCTCGATGCGGTCGCCGACGATGGTCGGCACCCGCGAGAGCGAGATGGTCGGCTGGGCCATGTAGTTGCGCGGTTCGGCCTTGATCTTCTCGGCAAAGGCGGCGCGTTCGGCCTGGCTGGAGTGGGGGCCGACCAGCATGCCGTAGCCGCCGGACTCGTTGGCCGCCTTGACCACCAGCTGGTCGAGGTGATCGAGCACATAGGCCCGGTCGGCGTCGTCACTGCAGATGTAGGTGGGCACGTTGGCCAGGATGGGCTCCTCGCCGGTGTAATACTTGATGATCTTGGGCACGTAGGCGTAGATGACCTTGTCGTCGGCAATGCCGGTGCCGGGGGCGTTGGCCATGGCGATCCGGCCGGCCTTGTACACGCCGATCAGGCCCTTGACCCCGAGCATGGAGTCGGGACGGAAGACCTCGGGGTCGAGGAAGTCATCGTCAAGCCTGCGGTAGAGCACGTCCACCCGCTTGAGTCCCCTGGTGGTGAGCATGTGTACGTAACCGTCGGTCACCACCAGATCCTGGCCCTCGACCAGTTCGATGCCCATCTGCTGGGAGAGGAACGAGTGCTCGAAGTAGGCGGAGTTGTAGATGCCCGGGGTGAGCACCCCGATGGTCGGCTTCTTGATGTGGTCCGGGGCCAGGTATTCGAGCATCTCCAGCAGTTTGCTGGGGTAGTCGTCCACCGCACGGACATTGGAGGCATCAAAGACCTGGGGGAAGGTGCGCTTGAGCACCTGCCGGTTTTCCAGCACGTAGGAGACGCCGGAGGGGCAGCGTAGATTGTCCTCGAGGACGTAAAAACTGCCGTCGCGGTCGCGCACCAGATCGGTGCCGGTGACGTGGCACCAGATGCGCCGGGGCGGGGTGAATCCCTCGCACTCCTTGCGGTAGGTGCGGCTGCTGAGCACAAGATCCTTGGGCACGATCTTGTCCTTGAGGATTTTCTTGTCGTTGTAGATGTCCTGGAGAAATTCGTTGAGGGCGAAAATCCGCTGCTTGAGGCCGCGTTCGATCTGTTTCCAATCAGCGGAGGGGACGATGCGGGGAATGATGTCAAAGGGAAAGATCTTCTCCGTGCCCTCGTCGCCGCCGTAGACGTTGAAGGTGATGCCCATCTTGAGCAGCAGGGCCTCGGCCGCCTTCTGGCGCAGGGTCAGGTCGCCCGGCGGCAACGATTCGATCTTGTCCACCAGCAGGCGCACGCCGGGTCGGGGCGTGCGGTCGGCGGCAATCAATTCATCGTAGAAATCTTCCGGGTCGTAGGTTTTGAATGTCGTCATGGCGCTTCTCCTCCCTCTTGCGCGCAAGAATAAACCAGAAAACCGGAACAAGCCTGGGACCGACACGGCGGCATTGGGGCCGTCCGTGGCGCGGGGCAGGTGCCGGCCGCTCGGAAAACCGCCGTAACCATACCATATTTCCCCCAAATTCCTTCAGAATTCCTGGTAAAAGATACTGTTCGTAAAAGCAAGGAGGATGCCATGCGCTGGATTATTCTTGCAACGACCAGTGGAGACGGGAAGGGTGTTGAAGGGCAAAGGGTTCTGAGGAGGTCGTGCCGAAATGGTGAGGTTCTCTTGCCGATGAATGTGTTGGCGCAGCGGTGGTGGTTTCCCGTTCTGTCAGAAAAGGGAAGGGCTGTGCGACAAAAATGTGAGAAAGGTCAGGGCGCGCTGCCGGATCCGGCTCCACAATGGGCCACAGGCTTCAGGCGAGCGCGGAAGGCGGAGCTGCGCCAGGGTTCTACCTGCTGGCATCAAGCACGCCCCGCACCTTGCGCGCCAGTTCCTCGATGGCGATCGGCTTCATCAAGAGCGCCTTCACCCCGATGGCCTTGGCCATTTCCTGGCCGATGCGTTCGCTGAAGCCGCTGCAGATGATCACCGGCAGCGTCGGCTTGATGGCCATCAGCTCCCGGGCCAGCCGGTCGCCGGTCAGGTTGGGCATGGTCAGGTCGGTGATCACCAGGTCAAAGGCCTCCGGGTCGGCCGCGAACAGTTCCAGGGCCTCGACGCTGCCGGCGCGGGAGGTCACCTGGTAGCCGAGGCTTTCCAGGTGCAGAGTGGTGATGTCGATAATCATCTCCTCGTCGTCGACCACCAGGATGCGCTCGCTGCCCCGTGGATACTTCTCTCCGGTTTCCGGTCTCTTATGTTCCACCGACTCGTCGTGCAGCGGCAGGTAGACCTTGATGGTCGTGCCCTGTCCCAATTCGCTGTAGATGCGAATGTCGCCACGGCACTCCTTGACGATGCCGTGCACCACCGCAAGCCCGAGTCCGGTGCCCTTACCCTGCTCCTTGGTGGTGAAGTAGGGCTCAAAGACCCGGTCCATGATTTTGGGGTCAATGCCGCTGCCGGTGTCCGCAATAACAAGGAGGGCGTAGCGACCGGGGGCAAGCGAGGCGCCCGGCAGGTCGCCCTGGGCAAGCGTCGTCTCCTTGAGCACAATTGAGATGGTCCCGCCTGTCGATTCCACGGCATGGTAGGCATTGACGATCAGGTTCATCGCCACCTGGTGCAGCTGCGACGGGTCGATGAGCACACTTGGGCAGTCGCGCTCGATCTCGGTGTGGATATCAATAGTTGAGGGGATGGTGGACCGGCAGAGTTGAATCACCTCCTTGAGGATCGCCTGCACCCGCACCGGGATGATCTTGTGCTCGGTTTGCCGGCTGAAGGCGAGGATGTGACCGACCAGTTCCTTGGCCCGCAGGCCGGCGGTGTGGAGCTGCTCCACGTACCGCTGCTGCGGGCTGTCAGGCGGCAGGCGCAGCAGCAGCAGTTCGCTGTAGCCGAGCATGGGCTGGAGGATGTTGTTGAAGTCATGGGCAATGCCGCCGGCCAGCGTGCCGATGGCTTCCATCTTCTGGGCCTGATTGAGCCGGGCCTCCAGGCGCAACCGCTCTTCAGCGGCCCGTTTCTGGTCCGTGATGTCGCGAATCACGCCGACGATGTACTGGTCGCCACGCTTGTCGGTGTACCGGGTCTTTCGGGTGAGGATGGTGTGCTGGATGCCCCGGCCGTCGGTGAACGATTCCTCGTTGGCATTCTCCATGCCGCTGCCAAACACCTGCTCATCCTGGGCCCAGAAGACGTCGGCCTCCGCCCTGGGGAAAAAGTCATAGTCGGATTTGCCCAGAAGTTCGGATCGTTGACGACTCATGAGGGTGCAGAGGGCGTTGTTGACCAGCACCCAGCGATGACCCCGGTCCTTGACGAACAGCGGATCACCGACGCTATCAATGATCTCGTAGAGATAGGTGCGCGATTCGGCCAGCGCATCCTCGGCCCGTTTGCGTTTGTCGATGTCGGTGATGAAGCCCTCGATGACGCCGGGCCTGCCGCCCTCGTTGTGGCGCAGACGGGCGCTGATGGAGACCCAGATGCGGCGGCCGTCCTTGCGGTAGACCTCGACCTCGAAGCCGAAGGCCTTGTGGTGGTTGAAGATGGCTGCCAGCAGGGTGCTGCGGTCCTTGGGGTTGACGTAGAACTGATGGCGGATGTCGGTGATGCTCTCGATCAGGTCCTCGGGCGAATCGTAGCCAAGGATGCTGGCCAGGGCCGGGTTGGCTTCGAGGAACCGGCCCTCCAGACTGCTCTGATACAGTCCTTCGAGGGCGTTTTCAACGATGCCTCGGTACTTCTCCTCGCTCTGCCGCAACCGCTCGGTGGAGTGCTCGAGGGCATTGGTCATGACATTGAAGGTCCGGGCCAGGACGCCGATTTCATCGCCGGAAGTGACGGGCACGGACCGGGTGAAGTCACCGCCGATGATCTGCTCCGCCGCCTCGGTCATCCGTCGCACCGGCCGGGTGATCGACCAACTGAGGAACAGGCAGAACAGACCCACCAGTGCGGTTATCAGGCCGCCGGCCAAGGCCATGATGCGGATCATCCGCACCCGACCGTCACCGAGCAGTCTGCTGTATGCCTGCAGCTCGTCCTCGTAGACGCTGGTACCGATGACCCAGTCCCAGGGCGCGTAGTAGGCCAGGCGGGCGATCTTCCAGCGCGGCTCAGTCTCGCCCCGGTTCTGCCAGCGGTACCGCACCGTGGTCATCTCGCCCGGGCCCAGGCCGATGGCCTGGTTGACGATCTCCTGAATAACGAGGTGGCCGTCGCTGTCGCGGCTGTCCCAGATATCCTCGCCGTCCCGCTCGCCCTTGGAGGAGATGATGTACCGGCCTCGGTCCTCACCCCGGCCGCCGAGGATGTAGACGTAGCCGGTCTTGCCGACACTGGTCTGGAGAATGGCCTGGCGGATGCGCGCGGCCACGGTCCCCTGGTTGACGCCGACATAAAGCATGCCCACCAGGTGGCCTTGCTGGTCGCGGATCGGCTCATAGGCGGTCAGATACCAGTCGTTGACCACGTAGGCACGACCGTGATAGGTCCTGCCCTGGAGGACGGCGGCAATCACCGGATTGGCGGAGCCGTCTGGATCCACGGCCGGAATGTAGGTGCCGATAGCCCGTTCGTAGGTCGTGGCCTTGATGGTGGTGGCGACCCGGAGCATGTCGCCCCGGTCGTTCATTCGCTGGAACACTGTGGCTGTCTCACCGACCAGTCTGGTCACCGCATCGACAATCGGCGTCTCCACTGACGATTCGCGGTTCTTGCCGATCCACTGGCCGCCGACGAGGAATCTGGGCAGATCGATCTCCTGGGCATCCTTGGTGAACTGATTGATCGCCGTCCAATTGACCTGCTCGTCCGCCAGTTGGATCCCGCCGGAGGCGGTGAGCAGGTGCCGGGCCACGTTAAGGTTGCCGTTGACCTGGATCTGGACCGCATCGTTCTCGGTGCGGACAAGATTGAAGACGCCTTGGGTGATGTGATCCAGGTCGGCATCGATGAGGGCGTCGACCTCGCCCTGGGCCAGGGCATTGTACTGGCCGCTCTGCCACACAGAGAGCAGGACAAGAGCGATGGCAGTGATGAGTACGCTGCCGGCGCCCATCAGGGCGATCTTGGCGCTCAGGGAAGTATGGCTGGACGGCGTGGGCATGCGGGGACCGAGGAAAGAACGAAAGCCGCGGTTGATGCAAAGATTGTCCTTGGCGGCGTAAAGTGTATGATCATGGAGTGCGGGTGTGCTGGCACGTCATGCTTCTCTTCCAAGTGAGGCGGGGCGACGGGCGTCGGAAGTGCATCCCGGGGCAGCGTCTCTCCGGTGGTGTCATCTTCAGTATAGAGGATGTTGGCCGCGAGAGTCTAGGTAAAAGTACCTATCTTGTGGTTCCTCTGGGCGCGGCCGGCAGGGAACGGTGGCGCGATCCGGTGCACCCCCGTCGCTTGCACATCGGATATCCATGCTTATAGGTTGGAAATGCCGGACTTCCCTCATTCCCTTGTGACTCAGGATATATTGTGAACAGCGACAGACAAGAGACCGTGGCTGCACCAGGCCGGCCATGGCACACCCTGGACGGGCGAGAGGCGCTCGCCATGCTTGCCAGCAGTGAAACCGGGCTTTCTGCCGCCGAAGCCAGCGAGCGGCTGCAGCGCCACGGCGCCAACGAGATCCGCGCACGACGCAAGGAAGGCGTCCTGCGTCTGCTGTGGCGGCAGATCAATAATCCGCTGATCTGGGTGCTGCTCGGTTCCGGCACGCTGGCCACGGTGCTGGGCAAGATCACCGACGGCATGGTGGTCCTGTCGGTGGTGGTGATCAACGCGATCATCGGTTTTATCCAGGAATACAAGGCCGGCCAGGCCATCGAGGCCCTCTCCGGCATGGTACCGCGGAATGCGGCCGTGTTTCGGGATGGCCGCATCGTCACCGTGCCCGCCGCCGACCTGGTCCCCGGCGATGTGGTGCAGCTGGCAGCAGGCGACAACGTGCCGGCGGACATGCGGCTGCTGTCGCTGAAAAACCTCCGCATTGAGGAGGCGGCGCTGACCGGCGAATCGGCGCCGGTGGAAAAGGGCGCAGCCCCGGTCGCGGCTGAGGCGGTGCTCGGCGACCGGACATGCATGCTCTACAGCGGCACCATGGTGGTCTCGGGCATGGCTTCGGCCGTGGTCACCGGCACCGGCATGACCACCGAACTGGGCCGCATCTCCGACATGCTCGAGAGCGCTGTTGACCTTGATACGCCGCTGACCAGGAAACTGGCCGAGGTCAGTCAATACATAACTGTCGGCATCATCCTGGTCTCGCTTGGTATTCTTGCGGTCGGCCTCAACCGGGCCCTTGACCAGTCCATCCCAATGGCCCAGGCGCTGAAGGACACCCTCATCTTCGCCATTGCGCTCGCAGTCGGGGCCATCCCCGAGGGACTGCCGGCGGTGGTGACCATTGCGCTCGCCATCGGGGTGCAGCGCATGGCCCGACGCAACGCCATCATCCGCAAACTGCCGGCGGTGGAGACCCTGGGCTCGACCACGGTGATCTGCTCCGACAAGACCGGCACCCTGACCTGCAACCAGATGACCGTTACCGAACTCTGGACCCTGGAGGCCGAGGCCCGGGTCAGCGGTGTCGGCTACACGCCGACGGGCCATTTCCGCATCGATGGCCGTCTCGTCGATCATCTGCCCGAGGGGCTAAACCAACTCCTCCAATCCGCCGCCCTGTGCAACGACTCGGCCCTGAACAACGAGGACGGCGACTGGACCATCACCGGCGACCCCACCGAGGCGGCCCTTTTGGTCGCTGCGGCCAAGGCCGGGATGATGGCGGACGACCTCCGGGCGCAGCGACCTCGAATCGATGCCATCCCTTTTGCCTCGGAGCACCAGTTCATGGCAACCCTGCACGATGGGTCGGTGCGGGTCATTGTGGTCAAGGGAGCGCCCGAAGTGGTGCTGGGGCGCTGCCGGATTGGGGAAGAGAGGCATGGGCGGGTAGCTGAGGCCATGAACCGGATGGGCGGCCAGGGCATGCGCGTTTTGGCCGTGGCTGAAAAGAAGGTCGCGGCGGAGAGCGGCGCCTTGCAGCCCGAACATATCGATACCGACTGCGAGTTCCTTGGCCTGATCGGCATGATCGACCCGCCCCGGGCCGAGGCGGTCGCGGCCATCGAGTCCTGTCACCGGGCCGGGATCGTGGTCAAAATGATCACCGGCGACCACCGCGCCACGGCCCTGGCCATCGGC
>JBGSPP010000305.1:0-4389 GCA_041738515.1 Desulfobulbus sp. | reverse complement strand
CGCCGGCATCTTCAATGCCCCACTTGCGGGCATGTTTTTCGCCTCGGAGATCGTCCTCCTGGGCACCTACGAGATCTCGTCTTTCTCCGCCCTGGTGATCTCCTCGGCGCTTTCCACCGTGGTCTGTCGCGCCTACTATGGGGAGGTCCCGGCTTTTGTCATCCCCAATTACACCATAGTCAATCCCTTTGTCGAACTGCCGCTCTACACCCTTATGGCGGTGATTGTCGGCGTGACCGCGGTCCTGCACATCCGTTTTTTTTATCTCATCCGCGACCGGTTCCAGGGACTACGGCTGCACGCCCAGATCAAGCCCATTCTCGGGGCTCTGCTGGTCGGTGGCATTGGTATCTTTTTTCCCCAGGTCATGGGCAACGGCTACGAGTACATAGCCAAGGCCCTGGCCGGCGACACCCTGGTCTGGCGGATTATGGTGCTGGTCTTCCTCAAATCGCTGGCCACAGCCATCACTCTCGGTTCGGGCAACGCCGGCGGGGCGTTTGCGCCGTCGCTGTTCATCGGCGCCGTGCTCGGCGGGGCCTTTGGCGGGATCGCCCATCACTTCCTGCCTGAATCCACGGCTACCGCCGGAGCCTATGCCACCGTGGGCATCGGCGCCTTTCTCGCCGCCTCGACCCATGCGCCCCTGACCGCCATCTTCCTGCTGTTCGAGATGACCGGCAACTACATGATCATCATCCCGGTGATGCTGACCGTGGTGGTCGGCACCGTCACCGCCTCCTGGCTGTACGACGACTCCATCGACACTGTCGATTTCACCCGCGAAGGCATCGATATCCACGAGGGGCGGGAGGTGGCGATCATGAAGTCGGTCAAGGTCGGCAAGGCGATCACCGAGGATGTTGATTTCATAAGCGAAAATGCCAATATTAACCATCTGCTCGAGCTCTTTCGCATCGCCCGCAACAGTTTTTACTTTCCGGTGGTCGATCACCGGGGTTTGATGGTCGGGGTGGTGTCGATGCAGGACGTCAAGACCATCCTCCACAGTGAGGAGGAGCGGGTCTGCCATCTGGTCGGCGCCATCTGCGCCCGCGAGGTGATCATGCTGACTCCCGATGCCAGCCTGTACGAGGCCATGAATCTGTTCGACATCAAGGGGATCGACGAGATTCCGGTGGTCGAGAGCCTGGAGGAGCCCTGGGTGCTGGGGATGCTCAAGCGTCAGGACGTGCTCGCCGCCTACAACCACGAGATGCTCAAACGGGGCATCAGCGAGCGGGCCGATTCCATCCGCATGATCTGCTCGGCGAGCTGATACCCTCGCTGGATGCCTATTGCACCTGGGAAAGGCGGCCCGGCGATTGCCGATAGGGCAGCGATGCTTATACTCATTCCATGGACCACAACGCCGGCGCCGCGCCAGGGACAGCCTTGAACATCACCCTGTTTTCCTTTGGCTTCAAGCATGGGCATCCCGAGGCGGATTGTGTCTGGGATGTCCGTTTTCTACCCAACCCCTACTGGGTAGACGAACTGCGGCCGCATACCGGCCGGGAGGCGCGGGTGGCCGGCTATGTGCTTGAAAACCAGGCTGCGGCGGATTTTCTCGCCCTGTTCGAACCATTGTTGCTCTACCTGCTCGCGCAGTATCAGGCTGGCGGCAGGGAAACGGTTCGGCTGGGCATCGGCTGCACCGGCGGCAAGCACCGTTCGGTGGCCCTGGTTGAGCATCTGGACCGACTGTTGCGCGCCCAGGGATACACACCGACGGTCCAGCACCGGGACATCGACCGGGAATAGGATGGGGGCCTCAGGTCCCTGTCATTGAACATACCCACGAACAACCCAGGGAGGAGACGATGAAAGAGACGCTGAAAAACCTGCTCTACGCCGGCATCGGCGCGGCCTTTCTCACCAAGGAAAAGATCGAGGAGCTGAAGGCTGATCTGGTGGAAAAGGGTAAGATGTCGCAGGAAGAGGGCCGGCAGTTTGTCGACGACCTGTTGCGCCGGTCGGAAAAGGCCAAGGATCAGCTCGATCTGTGGATCAACCGGCGGGTGGAGGAACGGATCGGCCAGTTTAACCTGGCCACCCGCGACGAGGTGGCCGAACTGCGGCGGCAGATCGAGGAACTGCAGGTGGCCCTGAACCGGCAGAACGGCGAGTAAACAGGCCGCATGTTCAGCATCAGGAAGCTCGGGGCCATCGGCCGGACCTACCGCCACCTCAACCGCTACCACCGCATCTTGCGGGTCCTGTTCAAGTACGGCTTCAATGACCTGGTCGACCGGTTGCATATCGACCAGTATCTGGAGTCCGGCCTGCAGATGATCAACCGCAAACCGCGCGAGCAGATCGCCCGCCTCTCCAGGCCGGAGCGGCTGCGGCTGGTCTTCGAGGAGCTGGGGCCGACCTTCATCAAGCTTGGGCAACTGCTCTCGACCCGGCCCGACCTGATCCCCGCCGACTTCCTCGGCGAGTTGGCCAAGCTCCAGGACGATATCCCGCCCTTCTCCCTGGTCGAGGTCAACGCCATCGTCCAGGAGGAAATGGGGCGGACGCCGGAGGAGTTGTTCCATTACTTCGACACCGAGCCCCTGGCCGCAGCCTCCATCGGCCAGGTGCATCGGGCCCGCCTCGACAGTGGCGCCGAGGTGGTGGTCAAGGTGCAGCGTCCGGGCATCGAGAACATTATCGCGGTGGATCTTGAGATTCTGGCCCACATCGCCGACCTGATGGAGCAGTACCTGGAGGAGGTGCAGGGCCACCGTCCCTCGGCCATTGTCCATGAGTTCGCCCGCAGCCTGAGCCGCGAGATCGACTTCACTATCGAGCTGGCCAACATCCAGCGCTTCGCCCGCCAGTTCGAAGGCAACCCGGCCATCCACGTGCCGCTGGTCTATCCCGAGCTGAGCACTGAACGGGTTCTGGTGATGGAGTATGTGCTCGGCATCAAGTCATCCCACGCCGAGGTACTGCGTGAGCAGGGCTACGACCTGTCGCTGATTGCCGAGCGCGGCGCCAACCTGGTGATGGAGCAGATTTTTGTCCACGGTTTTTTCCACGCCGACCCGCATCCAGGCAACCTCTTCATCCTGCCCGACAATGTGGTCTGCTTTATCGATTTCGGCCAGATGGGCCGGCTGTCGATCAAGGATCGGGAGGATTTCACCGACCTGGTGCTTGATCTGGTGGCGGGTAACGAGCGGAGGATTGTCGCCGGCGTGCTTCAGGTGACCATCCAACTGGGCGAAGTGGACCGGGAAAGCTTGGGCCGCGACCTGGGCAGCCTCATGGATCTGTACCTCTACCGGCCCCTGGGCGAACTGGAGGCGGGCAAGATCCTCCAGGATCTGCTCGATCTGGTTACCCGGCATCGGCTCTCGTTCAAGCCGGGATTCTATCAGATGATGAAGGCCCTGAGCACGGTGGAGGGGGTGGGGCTGATGCTTGACCCCAAGCTGGAGTTGATCCGGCTGGCCAAGCCGTTCATGCGCCGGATCAAGATGGGGCGGATGCAGCCGGGTCGCATTGCCGAGGATTTTGCCCAGACCGGCTTGTCCTATGTCCACCTGCTTCGCGACCTGCCCGAGGAGTTGCGGACCATCCTGCAGCAGCTGCGCAGCGGCCGGATGCGGCTTGAGTTTGAGCATCGCGGCCTGCACGCTCTGGGCTCGGCGCTCGACCGGATCTCCAACCGCATTGCCTTTGCCATCGTGCTGGCCGCCTTGATCGTCGGCAGTTCGCTGATCGTGCTCTCCGACATCCCGCCGCATTGGCACAAGATCCCGGTCATCGGCCTGCTTGGCTTCCTGGTGGCGGGCATCATGGGGTTCTGGCTGCTGCTCTCGATTATCCGGCACGGCCGGCTGTGAGGTTTCCGATAGAAGTGGCACGAGCTTCAGCGCACGGAGCGGCACAGCCGGGCAAAGGCGCCGGGACTTGAGCCGGAGCCGCGGAACACCCGGCCCTGGCGAAAATCGACCAGCCAGTAACCGCCAGGGCGGCACCGGGCCGTGGTGTAGATGAAGGGTTGCTTGGTGGAGAAGCAGGGGTGCAGGTGCAGTCCCTGGTCGTTTCGCGTCGGCTCCAGCAGCGACAGGGCTTCGTGCAAGGTCGGCAGCCGCCAGTCATGCCCGCCGGCCAGTCCTTGGCGGTTGAACTGCTCGATAGCAAGCGCCGTGGCCCGGAACGAGGCCAGATCAAGCCCTCCCCGCTGCCAGACCAGGCCGCTCCGCTCATCGATGACGGTGAGGTCGTCGCCGCGGTCGGCCAGGGCGGTGACGAAGCGGCCGTTTGGATTAGTCTGGCCCTCGAAGAGATTCCAGCGAGCGATTTCCGCCTCGACCTGACCCGCGTCCAGGGATTGCGGTGCATCGGGCAAGGCCACCCGCTCGCCGTCCCAGATGTGCTGCCCCGCTTGCG
>JBGSPP010000195.1:0-3810 GCA_041738515.1 Desulfobulbus sp. | reverse complement strand
GGGTCTGGGCGGCACGGACGGCTCGGCTGAAGGTCTCGCCCGGCGGGCCGGCACCGTCTCCGGCCAGGTGTGGTGCAGGATATCATGCACCTTGTCCGGAGTGTACTCGCCGATCCAGTCTTCCACACAGGTCTTGCCCAGCACCCGGGTGGTCAGGCGCTGGTCGTGGGCCAGGGCCTTGACCGCCTTCTCCAGGGTGTCGTCGAGTTCCTCCAGCACCTTGACCTCGTCGTGGACGGCAAGGAAATCAAGGATGGTCCGCTCAGGCAGGGGGAAGGGCATGGCAAGCTTGAGTATGTCGGGCCGCTCGGTCAGCGGCGCCAATACCTCCCGAACGGAAAGATACGCCATGCCGGAGACGATCAGGCCGCGGCGGCTGTGGTGGTCATCGAGGCGGTGCAGGCCGCGTTCGGCCACCCACTGCCCGATGCGCGCCAGATCCTCGAGCGCCTTGCGTTTCTTGGGAAATACCGCCGAGACCAGCGGGATGTAGGGACCTTTGGCCGGGTCGAAGCGCGGCGTGTCATCTGGCGCGATCGGGTTCCAGGGAGTGAAGGCGACCCGCTCCTTGGCGTGGCAGACGTGGGTGGTCAGGCGGAGGATGACCGCCTTGCCCATGGTCCTGGCCAGTGCCGCAGCCTCCTTGCAATAGGCGTAGGCCTCGGTCGGACTGGCCGGCTCGAGGATGGGCAGATAAGCCATGGCGGCGTAATGGCGGTTGTCCTGTTCGTTCTGCGAGGAGTTGGCCCCGGGGTCGTCGCCCAGAATGACGACCATGCCGCCGGGCAGGTTGAGCAGCCCCAGTTGGACAAAGGCGTCCGCGGCCACGTTCAGCCCCACGCTCTTGAAGAAGACCACCGCCAGATGACCGTTGAGCGACGCGCCCAGAGCCACCTCCACCGCCACCTTCTCGTTGGTGGAAAACTCGAAATAGAAGGGACGGCGCTCGCGCGGCATGGATTGGATCGCGGCCGCGATCTCCGGCGTCGGCGAACCGGGGTAGGAGGTCGCCACCCGCACGCCCGCCTCGACCATGGCCCGCACCAGGGCTGTGTTGCCCATGACAATCTCGGAAAACCCACCTGGCGACAGCAGCAGTTCACCCATGTCTTTCATGCGCGCCTCTCCACAGGGTCGATTAGCACACCTCACAAGCCGGGAGCGTATCTCATTCTCCGCGTTGCCCGCTGGCTGGTCCCATGGTATCATAGAATATGACAACAGGCGAAGGAAAGGTCAGCCCCCATGTTCGCCCCTACCCGTTTTCGTCTTTTCCAGCAAAGGATTTTCGCCATGAACTGCGTGTTTCTCTCGCCCCACTTCCCGCCCCAGTATCACCGTTTCTGCCGGCAGCTCAAAGTTGCGGGAGCCCGGGTGCTGGGGATCGGCGACGCCCCGTACAATTCGATGGCGTCCGAGGTCCGCGACGCCCTCACCGAATACTACCGGGTCGAGCGGATGGACGATTACGGCCAGCTGCTCCGAGCCTGTGGCTTTTTCACCCACAAGTACGGCAAGATCGACCGCATTGACAGCCTCAATGAGTTCTGGCTGGCTACCGAGGCCCGGCTGCGCGACGACTTCAACGTCTTCGGCGTGCGCATGGCCGACATCGGCGCCATCCGCCGCAAGTCGGAAATGAAAGACAAGTTCCGCGAGGCGGGCGTGCCCGTGGCCAGCGGCCGGGTGGTGCACACCCTTGAGGATGCCCGCAAATTGACTGGAGAAACCGGTTATCCGGTGGTGGCCAAGCCGGATGCCGGCGTCGGCGCGCTTGACACCTTTCGGCTCGATTCGGACGACGACCTGGTCCGCTTTTTTAAGCGCAAGCCGCCGGTCGACTACATTATCGAGGCCTTTGTCAAGGGCACTATTTACTCCTTTGACGGCCTCTGCGACGCCGAGGGCAAGCCAGTCTTCCAGACCTCCCACGTTTTCAGCCAAGGCATCATGGAAACGGTCAACGAGGGTCGGCACATCGCCTACCACTCCCTGCGCGACATCCCGCCCCGACTGGAGAAGGCCGGTTTGCGCTGCCTCAAGGCCTTCGGGGTGCGGGAGCGGTTCTTCCACATCGAGTTTTTCCACACCGACGGCGACAACTTCGTCGCCCTGGAGGTGAACATGCGCCCGCCGGGCGGCTTCACCACCGACATGTTCAACTATGCCTGCGACATCGACATCTACCGCATCTGGGCCGAGTTGATCGTCCAGGGTCAGGCCGAGGTGCCGTACGAGCGGAAGTACCATTGCTGCTACGCCAGCCGCAAGGACGGCCTCCCCTACGTGCACAGCCATGAGGAAATCCTGGCCCGCTATGGCGGGAGGATGTGCCAGGTTGACCGCGTCCCCGGGGTTTTCGCTAGCGCCCTGGGAGAGATGGGGTACATCTTTCGCACTCCGGACATGACCGAGCTGAACGAGATTATCGGCTTCATCCACCGCACCCATCACCGGGAGGTGTAATCATGCAGATCGAAGAGCATCAATGGTTCAGTCCCAGCCTGCACAGGGACATGGCCCTCAAGGTCTACGGCCACTGGGGCGTGCCCATCCTGGTCTTTCCCTGCTCCCTTGGTCGCTACTACGACTACGAGGGCATGGGGATGATCGACGCGGTCACCGAGTTCATTGACGGCGGCCGGGTTAAACTCTACTGCGTCGACAGCGTCGATGCCGAATCCTGGTATAACTTCGCAGTTCCACCGGCGGAACGCAACGCCCGGCACGAAGACTACGACAGCTACATCGTCCGCGAGGTGGTCCCCTTCATCCGCGACCATTGCAATCAGCCGGATGTGCGGATCATGACCAACGGCTGCAGCATGGGCGCCTTCCATGCAGTCAATACCTTCCTCAAGCACCCCGACCTCTTTGCCGGCACCATCGCCCTGAGCGGTCTGTACCGGCTCGACCGAACCGAGTTCGGCCTGGGTTCAGGCGACATCCCGGCAGTGTACTTTAACTCACCGATCAATTACCTGGCGGGCCTGGAGGATTCCTGGTTCCTCAACTGGTACCGGCACAGCACCATTGTGGTCTGCGTCGGCCAGGGGGCTTGGGAGAACGAGGCCATCGAGGACACCCGCTCCCTGGACGAGATCTTCCACCGGAAGCGGATTCCCGCCTGGGTCGATTACTGGGGCGAGGACGCGGATCACGACTGGCCCTGGTGGTACCAGCAGATGCAGTATTTTCTCGATTATCTTTACGTGCAGGACTGAGCCCGCGGGCTCGACCCGAAAGGATGCCGGGGAGCGGCGCTCCCCGGCAAAGGATGAAGAGGCGGCTCCGGGCCTCAGGCCCCTATCCGGACCACTGTCCGGCCCTTGACCCGGCCCTGGATGAAGTCGTCGAAGGCTGTTGGCAGCTGGTCGAAATCGATGGTGCGGGTGACCGCGTCCAGGCGCGCCGGCTTGAGATCGCCGGCCAGCCGCTGCCAGACCCGGCTGCGGGTCGGCTCGCCCATGTAGCCGGAATCGATGCCCAGCAAGCTCACACCGCGAAGGATGAACGGGAAGACCGTGGTGTTGAGGTTGAAGCTGGCGGCATTGCCAATGCTGGCCACCACACCTGCCTGCTGCATGGTCGCCAGCACCCAGTGCAGGATCGGACCGCCGACGTTGTCCACCGCCCCCGCCCACCGCGCCGCCTCGAGCGGCCGCACCTTGTCCCAGTCGATGCTTGCGCGCAGGATGATCTCGGCCGCGCCCAGATCTCGCAGGTAATTCGCCTCCGACTCCTTGCCGGTGAGCGCGGTCACCCGGTAGCCAATCCTTGAGAGCATGTCGATGGCCAGGCCGCCGACAC
>JBGSPP010000185.1:0-1630 GCA_041738515.1 Desulfobulbus sp. | reverse complement strand
CCGCCACCAAGTGCTGCCAGCAGGGAGGCCGCGATCAGGGCCCGGTCCTCGGTCGCCAGGCAGACCGGCCGGTCCCGGCAGCCGTCCAGGCAGGCTCGCAGCCGTCGAGCCTGGATGTACACCTCGCCAAAATTGATTTCACCGGTCAAGAACGGCTGGTCTGCACGCGCCGGTCCGGCCAGCAGCTTGGCCAGGGCCGTGGCACATTCAGCTTCCCAGTCCGCCCTGCTCATTCCGTTCGCTCCCTGCCAAAGGTCTGCCGCGCCAGTTGCCGGTCGCGCGGCCGGAAGGTGTTGTCGGCCATCTCCTTGCGCACCACCTGCTGGAAGAGTCTGGCCATCTTGATGTTTTGCGACTCGTCCTGGTAAAAGGCGCTCCAGGCGTATTCAAGCAGCGCTTGCAGCCGTTCGGGCGTCATGTGTCTGGGCTGGAAGACCACCTTGTCGGCCGAGTAGTCGTCCCAGTCGGTGGACAGGATGCGCCCCTGGGCGTGCAGTTCGTCGAAGGCCCTGGTGTGGGGGAAGGGAGTCAATACCGTGAATTCGGCCAGATCAAGCTCGATCTCCAGGAGAAAATCGATCAGCCGCTTGATCGAGTCCTCGGTATGGTTGTCCAGGCCGAGCAGGATGGTGCCCTCGACGCCGATGCCGTGGTCGTGGTAGCGGCGGATGCGCTCACGGATGTAGTCCGAGGTGTCGAACACCGCCTGGTAGACGTACCAGGCCCCGGCCTGGGCGGCGAGGTCAAGGATCTCGGGTTTGTCCTCGATGGGATGGGAGCACCACTTCTTCTTCAGCGGGATCATCTCGCGAAAGAGCTCGGTTTCCCAGGCGGTGTCCTGGGCCAGCGAGTTGTCGACCAGGAAGAGGCGGTTGTTGTCGATGGCCGCCATCTCGGCGATGGTCCGCTCGATGGGTCGCGGTCGGAACTCGCGACCGCCCAGATAGGCCACGGCACAGGGGTAGCAGTGGAAGCGGCAGCCGCGCGAGGCATGCACCAGATCAACCATCTGCACGCCTTTGTGGTTGTAGAGCGGCCGGTTGAGGATGTCGCGACGGGCCGTGCCCACCAGGGCTATGTCGGGCCGCTGGTCGAGGAAGTTGTAGCAGGGGGCGAGCCGACCCCGGCGGAAATCGTCGATCACCTGCTCCATCCGCCCCTCGGCCTCGCCGAGGAAGACCGAGTCGGCGTGGGCCATGGTCTCTTCGGCGTGGAGCATGGCGGCGATGCCGCCGAAGATCACCTTGACGCCGCGCCGGCGGTACTCGTCGGCAATGGCCCATCCGCGCTTGACCTGGACGGTGAGCATCATGGAAATGCCGACGAAGTCCACCGGTTCGTCGAAGTCGATGGCCTCGAGGTTCTCGTCGATGAACTCCACCTCGACGGAGTCGGGCAGGGCGGCGGCAAAGACCACCGGGCCGTGCGGTGGCAGGTGAAACTCGGTCTGGCGGGAGAGCTTGGGCCAGCGGGGATAGATCAGGTGGAATTTCATGGTTGGGATGCGTTCGCCAAGGGCGCTGCATCGAGCAGGCGGAGGTTGAGGGTGTACCCGGCCGGGCCGGGGGCGGTCAGGTCCATGGTCGCGGCCAGGGTGGCTGGCCCTTGGGCGCGGGGCGCGGCTGCCTCG
>JBGSPP010000182.1:0-5606 GCA_041738515.1 Desulfobulbus sp. | reverse complement strand
CGGAGCGCTGGAGGCTCTGCAGCAGCGAATCGGCGCCGACCGGGAGCGCCTGGCGGCCAACAGCAGATGCAGGCAGGAGCAGCAGGAGCGGCGCGAGGCCCTGGAAGCGCAGCGATGCGAGCAGGAACGTTGGCAGCTGCTGCACCAGCTGATCGGTTCGGCCGACGGCAAGAAGTTCCGCGTCTTTGCCCAGGGACTGACTTTTGACCTGATGATCAGCCACGCTAACCAGCAGCTGCAGCGAATGAACGACCGCTACCTCCTCCTGCGCGACCCCGGGGAGCCGCTCGAGTTGCTGGTGCTGGACAGCTACCAGGCGGGCGAGGTCCGCTCCACCCGCAATCTCTCCGGCGGCGAGAGCTTTGTCGTCAGCCTGGCCCTGGCGCTCGGGCTCTCGGCCATGGCCAGCCACAACGTCCGGGTCGAAAGCCTGTTCCTCGACGAGGGTTTCGGCACCCTGGACGAGGAGGCTCTGGATACCGCCCTGCAGACCCTGGCCGAGTTGCACCGCAGCGGCACGCTGATCGGGGTCATCTCCCATGTGCCGCTCCTGCGGGACCGGATCGAGGTCCGCATTCAGGTGCTGCCGGGCAGCGATGGCTGCAGCCGCCTCTTAGGGCCTGGCTGCCGCCGTAGCGACTGAGCCGCTCCCGGCGCACCTCTCTTGGCTATACCTTCCCTTTCCCGTCCGTTCAGCCCTTTTTGTCGATCAGGCCTGCTTCCGGCCGCAGCGTGGACATGCCTGCAGGCGCAGCGGCTGTTCCAGGTGACAGTCCGCCAGCAGTTGATCGTCATCGAAAATCGCCCCGGTTGGTCCATCGGCCATGATGCGCCCCTCTTTCAAGACAATGGTGCGCGGGCAGAGATCCAGCACCAGGTCGAGGTCATGGGTGGCGATGATCTTGGTATGCTGAAAACCGGCCAGCAGTTCGATCAGGAGCCTGCGCGCGCGGGGATCGAGGTTGGAGGAAGGCTCGTCAAGGACGAGGATGTCCGGCGACATGGCCAGCACCGTGGCGATGGAGACAGCCCGTTTTTCTCCACCGGACAACCGGTGGGGCGGGCGGTCTCGCAGATGCTCGACACCGACCCGATCCAGCGCCCGGGTCACCCGCTGCTCGACCTCCCCGGGCGGGAGGCCGAGGTTGAGCGGGCCAAAGGCGACGTCTTCGGCCACGGTCGGCATGAACAGTTGGTCGTCCGGGTCCTGGAAAATCATGCCCACGGTGCGGCGGATCTCCGGCAGGGTCTCCCTGGTCAAGGGAAAATCGCCGATGCGCACCGATCCGCCCTGGGGCGTGAGCGAGCCGTTGAGGTGCAGCAACAGGGTGGATTTGCCCGCCCCGTTGGCGCCGACCACGGCCACCGATTCGCCGTGGTGGATGCGAAAGGAGATGCCACGAACCGCGGCTGTGCCGTCGCCATAGGTGTGGATCAGGTCGAGGACCTCGACGATATGGTGGCTCATGATCAGGATCCCATGAACAGCCGGCCGAGCAGCTGGGCGCAGTCGTAGCGTCGCAGGGCCAGGAGCAGCAGGCAGACGAGCAGGAAGAGGAGGAGGTCGCGGAGGGTCAGGCGCATGTCCCGCCGCAGGCGGATAGTGCCGTCAAAGCCGCGACAGAGCATAGCCATATGGACGCGCTGGGCCCGATCCAGGGTACGAAGGAGGAGACCGGCTATCAGGTGGCCAAAGATGCGCATGCCCAGGCCGCGTCCCTGAAAGCTGCGCAGCGACCTGGCCCGGTGCATCCGCTGGCCCTCCTCCACGAGAACGAACATATAGCGGTAGAGCAGCAGCAGCTGGACGGCGAAGATCCGGGGCATGCCCATCCGTTCCAGCCCCAGGCAGACGGCGTGAAAGCCGGTAACGGCGACCAGCACCAGCATGGCGGCCACGGTCAGGCCGAAGCGCAACAGGATGGAGCCAAAGGAGAGCCAGCCGCCGGAGACGGTGATCGGACCGAGGAAGAACTGGGGCTGCTGGTCCAACAGCGGGTTGAACAGACCGACCAGCATGGCAAAGGGGGCGACCAGCGCCACCCGGCGCAGGACATAGCCGGCCGGGATGCCGGCCACGGCCATGACCAGACTGAGGAACAGGGCAAAGGGTGCCATGGCGGCGAGGACGTACTTGTCAAAGGAAACCACGCAGACCACGAACACCAGAGCGGTCAGCACCTTGACCCGCGGATCGAGCCGGTGGACAGGGGAATCCAGGGCGGCCAGGGTGTCGAGGGCGGCCAGATCAGCGAAGGCGGAATCGATTCTGGCCATGGGCCGGCCTCTGGTGGCAGCGAGGAGGAAGAAAATGCGGCGTTGGCAGGGCTTACCTGAGCGGCGTCCGTCTTCGGAACACCAGGCCGAGGGCTGCGGCCAGGAGCATGGTCAGGCCACCACCGACCAATCCGGAGGCGGTTGTGCCCGCGTCCACGGCCGGCCAGGAGGGGGTGGCCTCCTCCCCGGCAGCCGGGGTGCTTGAATTGGTCCGAAAGGCATAATCAGGCAGGATGGCTACTTTCTCCTGGAGTCGGGCCAGCCACGAGTGCAGGCCCTGCTCGGGCGCGGCCAACTCCTCCTTGCCCGAGGCCCTGGCCATTGACCATTCCAGGCCATCGGGTGAGGCTGAGGCGAACCAGGACAGGGCGCCGCCGGTGATCAATGCAGCTACGCCCAGGCCCGCCAGCACCCGGCCCAGGGACAGGCTGCCCAGCGGTCGGGAGGCAGCGGCAGCGGCCAGGATCTCCGGCCTGGCCTTGCGGACGGAGGCAACAACGGCGGTGGTGACCAGACCTTCCACCAGGCCGATGGCCAGATGGATAGGCAGCATGGCCCAGACAAACGCGTTCACCGGCAACTCCGAGATGCCGGAGGCGATCGTTTCGAATACCACCCCCAGGGCGCCCAGTTGCAGGCCGACGATAGCCGCCAGCGTGGCTCCGAGGCCCAGACGCAGGGGACTGGCGCCGTCACCGGCAATGGGCCTGTAGATCAGGGGATAGGCGAGAAAGCAGGGAAAGACGCCAAGATTGAAGATGTTGCATCCCAGGGCGAGCAAACCGCCATCGGCAAAGAACAGGGCCTGGACCGTCAGCACCGAAGCGATGGTCAGAAACGCCGCCGAGGGGCCGAGCAGGATGGCCAGGATCATGCCGCCGCCAAGGTGGCCGGATGAGCCGGTGGCCGGAATGGTGAAGTTGATCATCTGGGCGGCAAAGATGAAGGCGCCGAGTACCGCCATCAGCGGGACTTTACGGTCATCCAGACTCCGTTGGACCCGTTTGGCGCAGAAGGCAATCGCGCCGGCGGAGGCGGCCCAGAAGACACCGCCCACGGCGGGGGAGAGAAGAGCGTCGGCCATGTGCATGAGTTGTCACCTTGGTGGTGGCCGTGTTGCCCGCCCCTGCGTTTTGGCAGCGTCGGTAACACGAACGGGTTCAAGTTGCTGCCAATCGTGTTACAGAATCATCAGGCGTGTGTCAAATGGAAAATGCGCACCCAGGATGCCGGCGGGAAATGCAAGGAGGGAAAGGAGCGCAGAAACAGCGCCCAATGCCGCATCAGCCTTGGTTTGAGCGCGGCGTTGGTGCAGGGTTCGGAGTGAAAAGAAACGGCCGGGAGGGAAGGGGAACGCGGCGCGGCCTGCCGATCAGGTGAACAGCACCAGCAGCCAGACCAGGACGGCCTGTGTGATCGCCAGGGAAACCGCTGAGGAACCGAGGTCTTTGGCCAGGCCGGAGAGATCGTGCCGCTCCAGGCCGATGCGGTCCACCACCACCTCGATGGCGGTGTTAAGCAGTTCGACGATAAAGAGCACAAACAGGCTGCCGATCAGCAGGGCCCGTTCGCCGCCGCTCTCTCCCAGCCACAACGCAAGCGGGACGAGCACCAGACCCAGCAGCAGTTCCTGGCGGAAGGCCTCCTCGTTGCGCCAGGCCGCCGACAGGCCGGCACGGGAACAGCGCACCGCCCGCCGCAGTCGCTCCATACCGGCGCCATTCTCTTTTCGCTGTTCATTCATGGGTTCACCGTAGGACAACACAGGGGCAAGCCCCTGCGACGTTGGGTTCAATGTGGCTGCTGGCGGTGGCACCAGTTGCTGTTCTTGGTGAAGAATACCTTATTTTTTTTCCTTTTCCACGGAGATTTGCGGCCGGTAACGGTGAAAAGAGAGCGCTCGACCGGATTGCCGCCCACCGCAAATTCGATTGCCGCACTGCTCACCGTGTGGTATCTCTACAGTAAAGGACTCTCATCGCCGGAGACATGACATGGATAATGAAACCTTCACGACCATTCGGGCAAAGATCGGAAAAACACAGAGATCGCTGGCGGAGCTGCTCGGTGTCTCCCTGAAGGCGGTACAGAGTTACGAGCAGGGGTGGCGGTCGATCCCCATCCATGTGGAGCGGCAACTGTATTTTCTGCTCATCAACCAGCGGGGCGACGGCCAGGCCAAGCGCAAGGACTGCTGGAGCCTGAAGAAATGCGACCGGAAAAAGGAGTGCCCCGCCTGGGAATTCCAGGCCGGCCATCTGTGCTGGTTTCTCAGCGGCACCCTCTGCACCTGCGCCGCCAACAAGAATTGGAAGGAAAAGATGGAGGTGTGCCGCAACTGCGAGGTTCTGACCTCCCTGCTGTGACGCCTGATTCCGCCTCCTCCGTTGCCGGCCATTCCTTCGGCCGGCTGTTCGTTCGTTCCCCATTCCCTTGCCGAACACGAGCACGTTGCCGTTCATGGGTGCACTGAAGGTTGGCATAGCCATGAGCGGCGGCGTCGATTCCACCGTCGCCGCCATTCTGCTGCGGGAACAGGGCTTCCAGGTTCATGGGTTCTTCATGGTTCTGCCGCTGCCGCACCAGCAACACCAGGAGCGGCGGGTACGGGAGGTAGCCGAGCGGCTGGCCCTGCCACTGTCTCTGGTGGATCTTCGACCGCAGTTCGCCGACACCGTGATTCGCACCTTTGTTGACAGCTATCGCCGGGGACTGACCCCCAACCCCTGCATCCTCTGCAACCAGGCCATCAAGTTCGGCCTGCTGGCCGGTCATATGCGCCACAGCGGCATGGATCGGATCGCCACCGGCCATTACGCCCGCATCCGAATAATGGACGGACAGCCGTTTCTGGCCCGCGCCGCAGATCAGGGCAAGGACCAGTCCTACTTCCTTGCCCGGTTGTCCGCGGCCCAGATCTCCCGTTGCCACTTTCCCCTGGGCGAATGGACCAAGGAGCAGGCCTATCACAAGGCTCTGGCGCTTGGCTTGTCGTTTGCCGGCGAAGAGAGTCAGGATGTCTGCTTTCTGGCGGAAGGCCTTCCCGAATTTCTTGCCGGGCAGGGACTTGGTGAGCAGACCGGCCCGGTGGTTGATCGCCATGGCCAACAGCTTGGGGAGCATCGTGGCTGCTGGCGCTACACCATCGGCCAGCGGCGCGGTCTGGGGCTGCCGGATGCCACTCCCTGGTATGTGATCGCCCTCGACGGGCCAACCAACCGGGTGGTGGTGGGCAAGAACGAGGACCTGCTGCGGACCGGATGCGCCATCCATGATCTGCAATGGATGGGCGCGTCCCCCACGCTGCCCTGGCGGGGGCTGGTGCAGCT
>JBGSPP010000170.1:0-1516 GCA_041738515.1 Desulfobulbus sp. | reverse complement strand
GGGCCTGGCGCTGGCAGGATGACCGCACCCTCGAGTTCAGGCCCGAGGCCGACTGGCCGGTGGACGGGGCCTTCACCTTAGCTTTTTCCAAACAGGAACTGCTGGCCCCTGGCGTGCGCCTGGCTGCATATCAGACCAGTTTCCGCACCGCCCCCTTTGTTGCCGCAATCAGCGAGGCCGTACTCCATCAGGACCCCGAAGACAGCACCCTGAAAAAAATGGTGGCCACCGTCGGCTTTTCCCACCCGGTGGATGAGGCCAGCCTGAAAAAGGCCATCAGCCTCAAACCCGGCCTGGGCCTGGCCTTCCGCGACAAGGGCAAAAACTCCTTTGGCCTGACCGTTGACAAGGACGGCCTGCACGCCTATGTCCATTCCGCGCCGCTGGCCGTACCCCAGGAGACCACATCGATCACGCTTGCGCTCGACAAGGGCCTCCGCGCGGCCCGGGGCGGCAACCCGAGCGATCAGCCCATGGAGCGGTCGATTGTAGTGCCCGGCCGCTATCAGCTGGCCTTCAGCAACCTGGCGGTGCGCTACGTCACCAACAGCCAGGGCGAGCCCGAGCAGGTGCTGATGGTGGAGAGTTCCTTTGCAGTGCGCGACGAGGCCTTGGCCTCCCATGTCCACGCCTGGCTGCTGCCTGAGCGGAAGCAGGACTGGGACCTGTCCCGGCTCAACGAGGCCGACCTCAAGGAGGCCCTGCCTCTGCGGCAGATCCCCGGCGCGGAACCGCAAAACCGGCAGCACGGCTTTGCCTTTCGCGCCCCGGCCAAACGGCAGATCTTCGTGCGCATCGACGGCAACATCGAGGCCATGGGCGGCTATCTCAGCAAGGAGCCGACCACAGGTCTGCTTGAAACCGGCGAGTACCCCAGGGTGCTCAGGCTGATGGGTGACGGCGCCCTGCTGGGCCTGAACGGCGAGCGACGCCTCGGCTTCACCGCCCAGGGTATGCCCGGCATGCGGGTGGAAATCGCCCGGCTGCTGCCCGGCCAGCTGCACCAGCTGATCGACCAGAACTACGACACCTTTGCCCGGCCCTCGGTGCACGGCCAGAGCTTTGACCGGCTGGTGGAGCGAAAGGAGTACACCCGTATCTTCGGCGACATCGATCCGGCCAAACCGATCCACGACGCCATTGACCTGCGCGACTACCTCGAGGCCGAGGGTGGTCGTCGGGGCGTGTTCGTGCTCCGGCTCACTCCCTTTGACCCCAAAGACCCCAACCGGGTCTACGGCGACTACCCCGGCGGGCCGGACCAGGGCGACCGCCGCTTCCTTCTGGTCACGGATCTCGGCCTGATCGACAAGCGCAATCAGGATGGCTCCATGGAGGTCTTTGTCCAGTCCATTGCCTCGGGCGCGCCGGTGGCGAACGCCCGGGTGGATGCGGGCTCTTTGGTGAAGGCCAGGATGAGCCCGCCGATGCGCGGGTGCCCAGCCCGTACCGGCCGCCCGAGCACATGCTTCTCATGCTCTCGCCGTAGCCACGCGCCTGGGGCACCCGGCTCCAC
>JBGSPP010000142.1:0-6685 GCA_041738515.1 Desulfobulbus sp. | reverse complement strand
GTTCTGCGGCGGCCCTGCTCGCAGCCGGGGCGGGCAGCGTCCTCTTGGTCCCGAAAGAGAAGTGGCCGGACGTGACCGTGGCCGTGGCCGAGATGGCCGACCCGCTGGACGCGGGGCAGTTTCGTCAACACATCGCAGGTGGAGGGAGGACGGATGAACAACATTCATGAAATGGATTGGGCTGACGAGCGCTGGCATGGCCACACCGGCATGGACAGTTCTTCCGGCTACTGTTTTGCAGCCGAAGAAGCCAGGGAAGCGACCAACGATCGACCCGAGGCAGCAACCGAGCAGAAAGACATTGATGAACACGAATGAGATTGCTGCCCAGCAGTATGCACAGGGGCGGTTCCCCTCAACCAGTTTCCTGAAAACACTCTAAAAGGATACACAATGGCAGCAGGACAGCAGGGAGAAAGCGGCGTTCTTGCCGTGGTGGGCACTGGCCCGGGTGCGGCCGACCTGATGGCCCCGCGGGCGCGGCAAGCCCTGGAGCAGGCGGAAATTGTGGTCGGCTACCGCACCTATCTGGATCTGGTGCGCGACTGTCTCAACCCGGCAAGCGAAGTCATCAGTTCCTCAATGATGCAGGAGATTGACCGCTGCCGCAAGGCCCTGGAACTGGCCGAGTCCGGCCGCCGGGTGGCCCTGGTTTGCGGTGGTGACCCCGGCATCTACGCCATGGCCGGGCTGGTCTTCGAGCTGGCCCAGGCCATGGAGGCCACGGCGCGTATCGAGATCATCCCCGGCATCGCCGCCCTCAACGCCTGCGCCGCCGTGCTCGGCGCACCGCTGATGCACGATTTCGCCGCCATCAGCCTGTCTGACCTGATGACCCCCTGGGAAGTGATCGAGCACCGTCTCGAGGCCGTGGCCCCGGCCGACTTCGTGGTGGTGATCTACAACCCCAAGTCCAAGAAGCGCACCGACCAGATCGTCCGCGCCCGCGAGATCCTGCTGGAGCACCGTAGCCCCGCAACCCCGGTGGGCATCGTCAGCGCCGCCGGCCGCGAGCAGGAAAGCATGCGCCTGACCACGCTCGCGACCATGCTCGACGAGGAGATCGGCATGCAGACCACGGTGATCGTCGGCAACTCCCAGACTTTTGTCTGGCGGGACCGGATGATCACCCCGCGCGGGTACAGCGCCAAGTACGGGCTCTGAGGCCGCGCCTCTCGCCTCCATTTGCTTTTTTTCGGAACAATGCTTAGTTACTAAGCATGGAATACTCTTGGCCAGCTGAGCTGTCCGAGAATTTATTCCCTTTTTTCCGATACATAGAGGTGACACCATGAAGACGAACAACGCATTCCTTTCCGGGCAGCGACACTTTCTCCGCGGCGAGTATGGCCTGAGCATTGCGAGCTTCAACAACGCGCTCGCATCGGGCATGGATCCGGCCAAGGCCAACCTGCCGCTGGGAATGGCCCATTTCAAGAACTACAACTTCAGCGGGGCCATCGAGTCGTTCGACCATGCGCTGGCGCACGACCCCGTGAACGACAAGATCCTGTTCCTTCGCGGCATGGCTCTGTTCAACAACGACGAGCCGGGCCGTGCGCTGGCGGATTTCGACACGGCCCTGAGTTTCAATCCCGGGCATGCTGCGGCCCATGTTGCCCGCAGCCTGGTGCTTCGAGCGTTGCACCGGAACGCCGAGGCGGAGGAGGCCCTCAAGGCGGCCATCGCCATAGGCGGGGTGGAGGCCGAACTCTTCATCCGCGAGTATTGCCTGACCCAGCATCTGCAGGCGCTGGCGCTCGGCCTCTTCGATGCCTACAGGGCCGGGTGGGGACGTCATCTGCGGGCCGAGCGGAGGGGAAGCGTCCACTGACCAGCTTCCTGGTACATGGAAAATAAGGCTCCCCTGCGGGAGCCTTTTTTATTGGCAGATGGAAGCGGCCGAGCGTTGGCGCCGGTCGGGCCGGCGGCCGATGGATGCGGCCTCAACCGCGTTGGCCGTAGCGCTGGTAGCTGACCTGGCTGCGCGGCAGCGAGGAGAAGGGGTGGCCGCTCTTCTGCTCAACCGGGTGACCGATGCCGATGATCGCCTCCACCATCATCTGTTCCGGCAGGCCGAGCAGGCCCGCCACGTATGCCTGGGCGCTGGTGTGCTCGTCGTGCCCGCGCAGGCGGATCTGCACCCAGCAGCTGCCCAGACCGAGATCAACGGCCTCAAGATGGAGGAAAGTCGCCGCGATCGAGGCGTCCTCCACCCATACGTCCGACCGGGCCGGATCGGCGCAGACCACGATTGCAAGCGGCGCGCCGGCCAGAAAGCTCGAGCCGTGCGTCTTGGCCGCGGCCAATTGCCTGATCAGTTCCCGGTCGGTGACCACGACAAACTCCCAGGGATTGTTACCCTTGGAGGAAAACGCGCGCAGGCCCGCCTCGATGAGCAGATCGACCTGCTCGTCCGCGACTGGCTGGTCGGTGAAGCGCCGGATGCTCCGACGGGCGCGAAGTAGTTCGATGAGCATGTTGGCCTCCGTTTGTCCTTGGTTAGTTATCCTTGAGATTGTCGATCAGGATCCGGCGGATCTCCTCGATCGCCTCCGGGTTGTCCTGGGCGGAATGGCCGGAATGGACGATCAGTTCCGATTGCACCCCCTCGATATGGGCGCTCTGGTAGGTGACCACGCCGTCGTCCCACTCCTCCCTGGGATCTTCCGGGTTATCCACGGCAATGATCGAATGGGCCTGGACCGAGGGTGAGAGCGGGATGGAGGAGAAGGCTTGGACGAACGGGCTGCCGGGATTCATATTGTCGGTGCTGCGGGGGACGGCGTCCTTCATGCCGGGCACCTTGAGGGCGGTGGGGTCGTGCTCGAAGATCTCCTGGATCGGGCTCAGCAGCTTAAACGGCAGGGAGATGACCCGCTGCAGCAGGTTGCTGACCCAGTTCTTGGCCAGGAAGCTGCCGTGATGGGGCGTAGACACGAACACCACGTGGCGGACAAAGGGCAGCGGCTTGAAAAACAGGCTCTGCTCCAGCGCCGCGCGCGATTCAGGGGTGACCTTCAGTTGGTCGGGCGGCAGGGTGAAAAGGTTGTCCCAGAAAACCGTGCCGCTGTCGATGGCGGTCAGCTTGGTCAGCAGGCCGCCCTGGCTGTGGCCGACGACTACCATCTTGCGCAGGGCCTCCTCCTTGCCCTCTGGGTCCATTTGCCGGACGAGGTTTTTCAGTCCCTGTACCAGGAGCCCCCCGGAGTAGAGCACGGGGTTGCCGGTATTGTAGGTGAACAGCCAGATCTGATAGCGGTCGAGCAGATCCTGGTCATTGATGATCTCGTTGAGCACCTCGGCCCATCGCGCCGGGCTGGAGGCGGTGCCGTGCACCAGCACCAAGGGGATGCGGCCGGGCCGGTAGGGCGCCATGAGAAAGACGTTGTCCTTGAAGCGGGTCGCCTGCTTGAACAGCATCAGGTCGCCGGAGAGCAACCCCTTGAGTTCCATCTGGTAGACCTGGGAGCCCTCGAGGGTATAGGCCAGGGCGGTGCTGGGGCGGTATTCGAGCGGCACCCGACGGCCGCCGATCTCCACCGCAGTTTCCTCCTGGGTGGTGTACAGCACCAGTTCTCCCTTGAGGATGCCGGCGCCGAGCAGCGCATCGAGGTCGTCGATGCGGAGCAGGGCCGTGGCCGAGACCTTGAGCACCGCCGGCACCAGAGAAAAGGCCCAGTCCTCCTCGCCCTTGATATGCTTGAGCGAGGCGACCAGGGATGAACCGATGCCCGGCCAGCGGTAGTCGTTGCGCAGGCCGCGCACATCCAGTTGGGCCGCGGCGACGAAATTTTCCATGGTGAAGGGCCCCCAGCGCAGTTCTCTGGGGTCGAGGTGGATGACGATTTCGCCAAAGGGCAGGGGATAGGTGGTGTCCCCGGTGTTCAGGTCCACCTGCCCCGGCACAGCCCCGGCCAGGCCCAGGGCTAGCCCCTGGTTGTAGAGGTTGACGGCGGTGATCAGACGGGGGTCGAAGGGGGAGGGCTGCGGCGCGTCACCAGCGGGGAAGAGAAAGGCGTAGGCGTAGACGGCGGCGGCCAGATAATGCGACCGCTCGCCACCCTGGCTGGCATGGAGAAAGGAAAGTTCCGACAGGGCGAAGAAGCGGTCCGCTTTGCCTGCCGTGGGCAGGGCGGTGCGCAGGGTGGCAATGGCCACCGCCGGTTCCTTGCTGTACTGCTCGGTCAGGCCGGCGCGGTTGAGCAACTGCTGGGTCGGGGCGCTCAGGCTGTCATTGGCTAGCACGTTTTCGCTCAACTTGCGATTGCTCAGTTGCAGGTCAAGCGAGCGGACCCCCACCGGGGTGGCGCAGCCGGCAAGCAGGAGGAGGACGGCCAGCAGACAGCAGGGGCCGAGGACGATCAGGGGGGCGGGGCTGGGACGGGCGGGCATGCGGGATTCTCCGGGAGGGCGATCAGGCCGGAAGGGCCGGGGCAGGTCTCTTGCTTCAGCGATATAAAAAACCTGGGTTCATGCCCGGTCTGTGGGCGTGAGGATTGCGGCGATCTCTCGCTGGATCGCAGCGATGCAGGCCGCTGGATCTGCCGCGTCGCGGATCGGCCGACCGATGACCAGGTAATCGGCGCCGTCGGCAATGGCCCGGCCGGGCGTCGCCACCCGCTGCTGATCGTTGACATCGGCGCCCGCCGGCCGGATACCAGGGGTCACCATGACAAAGTTCCGTCCCAGCCGTTGCCGCAGCGGCAAGGCCTCCCGGGCGGAACAGACCACACCGTGGCAACCCAGCGTAAGCACGTTCTCGGCCCGCCGCAGCACCAGATCCTCCACCGTGCCGGCAAAGCCGAGCTCGGCCGCTTCCTCGGCTCCGGTGCTGGTGAGCACGGTCACCGCCAGGATGGAGATACCGGTGTCGGCAGCCAGCGCCGCCTCAACCACCGGCCGGTAGCCGTGCACCGTGGTGAAGGTGACGCCCCGGTCGGCGAACTGTCGCATCGCCAGGCGCACCGTGGCCGGGATATCGTGCAGCTTGAGGTCGAGCATCACCTTGCAGTTGCGACGGACGATGTGCTCCACCACCGGCCAGCCGCCGGCGAAAAAGAGCTGCAGGCCGACCTTGAAGAAGCGGATCTGCCCGGCCAGCCGGTCCACCAGAGCCAGGGCCTCGCGGCTGTCGGCCAGGTCGAGGGCGAAGATGATGCGTTCTTCCAGGGGAATGGGAGTACGGTTCATGCCCGGATCATCTCCTCGGCCAGCATCCGGTCGGCGAAATCGAGCACGAACTGGCGCTGGGCCGGCGTGGCCCAGGCAATGCAGGAGCAGTGCATGTTGCTGGCGCCGCGCACCAGGAACTCGAAGCGCAGCGAACTCGGCTCCAGGATCACGGAAAAATAGAAGGGGCCGCAGTCCGCGTGCGCCTGCTGTTCCGGCCCGAGCAGGTCGGGCGGCACGCCGAGGAAGAAGACGCCTTCGATCCCGCCCTGCTTGAGCGTCCGCTTGAGGTAACTGTCCAGGGTGTCGCGTTCGAGAAAGGTGATCTCGTCGATCAGATACTGTCGCATGGCAGGGTTCCTTCGGCCGCGGTGCGGCCCGGTCGTCGTTTACAGATACTCGGCGGCCAGCGAGGCCAGATGGCTGCGCTCGGAGCGGGTCAGGGTGATGTGGCCGCAGGCGGCGTGCCCCTTGAGCCGTTCCACCGTGTAGGTGAGGCCGTTGCTGCTGGCGTCGAGATAGGGGTTGTCGATCTGCTCCGGGTCGCCGGTCAGCACCATCTTGGTGCCCTCGCCGGCTCGGCTGATGATGGTCTTGACTTCGTGCGGGGTCAGGTTCTGGGCCTCGTCGATGATCACGTACTGGCGCGAGATCGACCGCCCGCGGATGTAGGTCAGGGCCTCGAGTTCGATCTTCTCCTCGCGCAACAGCCGCTTGATTCCCAGTTCGGCGGCCGCGTCCTGTTTGCCGCCGTTGCCAATGCCCATGAGGTAGGAGAGGTTGTCGAAGATCGGCTGCATCCACAGCTGCATCTTTTCGTCCTTGGTGCCGGGCAGGTAGCCGATATCGCGGCCGAGTGGGATCACCGGGCGCGAGACCAGCAGTTTTTCGTAGCGGCTGCCCTTGAGGGTGTTGGCCAGGCCGGCGGCCAGGGCCAGCAGGGTCTTGCCGGTGCCGGCCTGACCGATGAGCGAGACCAGCGGCACTTCCGGGTCCATCAGCAGCTCGAGCGCGGCCCGCTGCTCCATACTCCGCGGCCGCAAGTTGAAGGCGCTCTCGTAGACTGGGTTGAGCGGCTTGAGCTGGCGGCCGCCGGCAACGACGCGGCCGACGCCACTGTGGCGCTCGTTGGCCGTATCCACCAGCTGGACAAATTCATTGGGCTGCAGGTCCTCATCGGCGAGCTCGACGGTCTTGCCGTGGTAGAGGCGATCAACGGTCGCCCCGGTCACCTGCAGGCGGCGCCAGCCGGTGTACAGCTGGTCGAAGTCGGCCTTCTCCTTCTCGAAATCCTGCACCTCGATGCCCATGGCGTCGGCCTTGAGGCGGGCGTTGATATCCTTGGAGACGAAGATCACCCTGTGGCCTTCCTGCAGCAGACGGTAGGCGGTGGCAATGATGCGATTGTCGGGGATGGCGAGATCGATGCAGGTGCCGCGCGAATCCTCCCGCTCCATGGTGATCCAGACCACGCCGCCGTCGTCGGTGGGCACCCCCGTGCCAAGGCTTCCCT
>JBGSPP010000136.1:0-5563 GCA_041738515.1 Desulfobulbus sp. | reverse complement strand
ACGACCTGCTCGACGGCCGGGTTCGGCGCGACCAGATCGAGGGCCGGGTGGTGCTCCTCGGGACCACCGCCATGGGTCTGGAGGCTTATCACACCAGCCCCCTGGGTGATCTTGTCCCAGGGATTGCCATCCATGCCACCGTGATCGAAAACCTGCTCAACCAGAGATTCTTCTCCCAGCCCGGCTGGACCCGGGCTGTGGAACTGCTGCTGCTGGCCGCCTGCGGCATCCTCTCGGCCCTGCTGATGAGCGCCGCCGGTTCGCTGCTGTCCTTCGGCATCCTGGCGACCGCCGCCGCGGGCCTGTGGGTCGGCGCCGAGTGGCTGCTGCCGACCAAGGGCGTCTTCGTCTCGCCGCTTTTTCCCCTGATGGCCCTTGGCCTCAACTTCTCCCTGCTCACCTTTCTCAAGTACCGCAAGGAAGAGCAGGCCCTGCGCCAGCGCAACCGGGATCTGGTCAACATGCAGAATTTCACCATCCAGTGCCTGGCGACGCTCGCCGAGACCAGGGACAGCGAAACCGGGAGGCACATCGTCCGCTGTCAGTATTACGTCAAGGCCCTGGCCGAGCGCTTGGCCGGGATCAAGGAGTTCGCCCGTCTGCTCACCGAGGAGACCATCGACCTGCTCCATAAATCAGCGCCGCTGCACGATATCGGCAAGATAGGCGTGCCGGACCGGGTGCTGCTCAAACCCGGCCGCCTCACCGAGGATGAATACGAGGAGATGAAGCGGCACACCACCTATGGCCGGGAGGCCATCGAGCGGGCAGAGCGCACCTACGGCCAGGGGGTCAAGGAGTCCTTCCTCCAATTCGGCAAGGAGATGGCCGGATCCCACCACGAATGGTGGAACGGCGGCGGCTACCCCAGCGGACTGCACGGCCGGGAGATACCGCTTTCCGGGCGGATCATGGCCATTGCCGATGTCTATGACGCCCTCATCTGCCGGCGGCGCTACAAGCCCGCCTTCACCCACGAGGAGGCGGTGGCCCAGATCGAGCGCGGCAAGGGGGTTCATTTCGATCCCCTGCTGGTGGAGGTGTTCGCGGGAATGCACGAGACCTTTCGACGGATAGCCCTGGCGTATCCCGACGACCCGGAGGTCGAGGGCTCGCACCTGCGCGCTGACCGGGACACCGCAGGCGTCGAGGCGTAAGTCGGGTCGCGGCCGCAGGGGCCGCAGGAATCGGGCCGGGGTTCCTTTCCCCTTGAGACTTGCGCCGTTTCTGTTTAAAGTATGCGTTTTTCCAGAGGGCGGAAAAGGGTGTGCGCGGGAGACCACTCCCGCGTCGCCTGCCCCAGGAATAGCACAGCAATCGAGGCCGCGCACAGCGTTGGCTTTCCCGGCGAACGCGCCGCAACGACAGGAACGAAGCAAGAGGTGGACCATGGCCGATATTACCGAATCCGCGGAATCAAAACAGCTGCTCGACAACCTCAAGGGCCGGATGCTTGTGCTCAAGGAGCATCTTTGACTTAGATGGCAAGCGGGAACAGGTCGAACTGCTGGAGCGGCAGACCGTCAGTCCCAATTTCTGGGATAATCAGGACATGGCCAAGAAAGTGCAGCGCCAGCTGGGCCAGTTGCAGGATCTGATCGGCGTCTGGGAGCAGCACTTCGGTGATCTCGAGGACGCCGGAATGCTGCTGGAGATGGCCAGGGAAGAAAACGACGACGACACCTACCAGGAGGTCGTCTCCGGACTGGACAACCTGCGCCAGCGCATCGATCAGGTCGAGCTGGAGTGCATGTTCAGCGGCGAGCACGACGCCAACAACGCCATCCTCACCATCCATGCCGGCGCCGGCGGCACCGAGGCCCAGGACTGGGTGGGCATCCTGCTGCGCATGTACCTGCGCTGGGCGGAAACCAAGGGCTTCAAGGCCGACATCCTCGACCTGCTGCCCGGCGACGAGGCCGGCACCAAAAGCGTCACCATCATGATCAAGGGCAAGTATGCCTACGGCTACCTCCGCTCCGAGGTCGGCATTCACCGGCTGGTGCGGATCTCGCCCTTTGACGCCAGCGGTCGCCGGCACACTTCCTTTGCCTCGGTGATGGTCATGCCCGAACTCGACGATGACGTGGCCATTGAAATCAACGACAAGGACATCCGCATCGATACCTACCGGGCCAGCGGTTCGGGGGGCCAGCACGTCAACAAGACCGATTCGGCCATCCGCATCACCCACTTTCCCAGCGGGATCGTGGTCCAGTGCCAGAACGAGCGCTCCCAGCACAGCAACAAGGCAACAGCCATGAAGATGCTGATGGCGCGCCTGTTCGAGCGGGAGAAGGAGGAGCAGCAGCGCACCCAGGAAAATATCCAGGGCGACAAGAAGGACATCGCCTGGGGCAGCCAGATCCGCTCGTACGTGCTCCAGCCCTACCGGCTGATCAAGGATCACCGCACCAACACCGAGGAGGGGAATGTCGATGCCGTGCTCGACGGCCGCCTGGATCCCTTCATCAAGGCCTTCCTCCTCTGGCAGCCCGGGGGCGCACGCCACTGACGGCCATGCAACCGACGATCCGCGAACAGCTCGAGGAGCATGAGGTGCGCAGTCTGTCGCCCCACGCCTGCCCCAGCATCCGGTCCAGGGGCCGGCTGCACGCGGGCGAGGCCGCCTGCGACCTGCGCACGGAGTTCCAGCGGGACCGGGACCGGATCATCCACTCCAAGACTTTTCGCCGGCTCAAGCACAAGACCCAGGTCTTCCTCGCCCCGGCCGGCGACCATTACCGCACCCGGCTTACCCATGTGCTCGAGGTGTCGCAGATCGCCCGCACCATGGCGGTCTGCCTGCGCCTCAACGAGTACCTGACCGAGGCCATCGCCTTGGGGCATGACCTCGGCCACACGCCCTTTGGTCATGCCGGCGAGTTCACCCTCAACCAGGTGCATCCGGGCGGCTTCAAGCATTTCCGCCAGAGCCTGCGCATCGTCGATTTTCTTGAAAACAACGGCCGCGGCCTCAACCTGACCTGGGAGGTGCGCAACGGCATCATCAAGCATTCCAAGGGGTATGGCGACATCCTGCCTGAAGGCGGATCGGAACTGGCCGCCACCCTGGAGGGACAGCTGGTGCGCGTGGCCGACATCATCGCCTACGTCAACCACGATATGGACGACGCCCTGCGGGCCGAGATGATCCGCAGCGAAGACCTGCCGCATCACCTGCGTTCCGTGCTCGGCGACCGCTCCTCGCAGCGGATCAACGCCATGGTCGGCGACCTGGTGTACACCACGCTTGCCCGCGACGACGGCCGTCTGCACCTGAGCAGCCGAATGAACGACACCATCACCGAACTGCGCGCCTACCTCTACGACAACGTCTACCGCAACTACCAGGTGCATGCCGAGTTCGAGAAGGCCCAGCGAATCATCCGCGACCTGTATGCCTATTTTCTCGAGCATGAGTTTCCCGAGTCGGGGATCAGCTCCTGCTGTCGGCTGCGTGGCCCGGAAGCCGCGGGCGAGGACCATCGCCGGCGCCATCGCCGGGTCTGCGACTTCATCGCCGGCATGACCGACCGCTACGCCCTGGATCTGTACTCCCAGATTTTCATGCCCAAACCCTGGAGCGTTCTCTGAACGCGCCGCTTTCCGAACTCCCTGCGCCGCCCCGGACGGGCGGCACCGAGCCCCTATGAACGATTCAGTCCAGCATCCCGGCAAATACGATCTGCCCAAGGCCTACGAGTTCACCGAAGTGGAGCGGCGCTGGTACGAGCGCTGGCTGGCCGAGAAGACTTTCAGCGCCCGCATGGACGAGGGGAAGCCCTCGTTTTCCATCGTCATTCCGCCGCCCAACGTCACCGGTGTACTCCACATCGGCCACGCCCTCAACAACACCCTGCAGGATCTGCTCATCCGCTACCACCGCATGCGCGGCGACAACACCCTCTGGGTGCCGGGCACGGACCATGCCGGCATTGCCACCCAGAACGTGGTCGAGCGCCAACTGGCCAGCGAGAAGCTGACCCGCCACGACCTCGGCCGCGAAAAGTTCATCGAACGGGTCTGGGCTTGGCGGGAGGAGAAGGGCGGGACCATCATCAACCAGTTGAAGCGCATGGGCGCCTCCTGCGACTGGGACCGGGAGCGGTTCACCATGGACGAAGGCCTGTCGCGGGCAGTGCGCGAGGTCTTTGTCCGGCTGTACAAGGAGGGGCTGATCTACAAGGGCGACTACATCGTCAACTGGTGCCCGCGCTGCCACACCGCGCTGGCCGACGATGAGGTCGAGCACGATCCCACCGAAGGCAAGCTGTACCACATCCGCTACCCCTATGCCGACGGTTCGGGCTCGGTAGTGGTGGCCACCACCCGGCCCGAGACCATGCTCGGCGACACAGCGGTGGCGGTCCATCCCGAGGACGAGCGCTACCAGCACCTGGGCGCGGTCGGCATCCGCCTGCCGCTCACCGGCCGAATTGTGCCCGTGGTCTTTGACCACCATGTGCAGCGGGAATTCGGTACCGGCGCGCTCAAAGTCACCCCGGCCCATGACCGCGACGACTACGAGATCGGCCTGCGCCACAACCTGCCCCGGATCAAGGTGATGGATGACCAAGGGGTAATGAACGAGGCCGCGGACCAGTACGCGGGCCTTGACCGTTTCGCCTGCCGCAAGCAGGTGGTGCGCGATCTTGAGGAGCAGGGCTTTCTCGACCGGATCGAGGATTACCAGCACGCGGTGGGCAAGTGCTACCGCTGCGCCACCGTGGTCGAGCCCACCACCTCCAAGCAGTGGTTCGTCAGCGTCCGCCCCCTGGCCGACAAGGCCGTGGCCGCGGTGGAGGAGGGGCGGATCAAGCTCTACCCCAACACCTGGTACCGCACCTTTTACAGCTGGATGGAGAACATCCGCGACTGGTGCATCAGCCGCCAGATCTGGTGGGGCCACCGCATCCCGGCCTGGACCTGCGAGAGCTGCGGCCGGGTGCTGGTCGAGGTCGACGACCCGGATGTCTGCCCGGACTGCGGCTCCACCCGTCTGCGCCAGGAGGACGACGTCCTCGACACCTGGTTCAGTTCGGCCCTCTGGCCCTTCTCCACCCTGGGCTGGCCGGCCCAGACCCGCGAACTGGCCACCTTCTACCCGACATCGGTGCTCATCACCAGCTTCGACATCCTCTTCTTCTGGGTGGCGCGGATGATGATGATGGGCCTGCACATCATGGGCGAGGCGCCCTTCCACGACGTCTACCTCCACGCCCTGGTGCGCGACAAGCACGGCAAGAAGATGTCCAAGTCCACCGGCAACGTCATCGATCCCTTGGTGACCATCGAGCAGTACGGCACCGACGCCTTCCGCTTCACCCTGACCGCCTTTGCCGCCCAGGGCCGCGAGATCCGCCTGGACGAAGAGCGGATCGACGGCTACCGCCGATTTATCAACAAGCTGTGGAACGCGGCCCGGTTCGCCCAGATGCACCTCAAGGACGCCGACCCGGGCATCACCGCCCTGACCGCCGACCCGGCAGGGCTGGCGCTGCCCCACCGCTGGATCCTCAGCCGCGTCAACGCCACCATCCGCGAGATGCGGGCCGCGCTC
>JBGSPP010000121.1:0-2506 GCA_041738515.1 Desulfobulbus sp. | reverse complement strand
TGGTGCAGCTGCGCTCCCGCCACCGGCCGTGCGTGGCCGTGGTCGATGCCGAGGGCCCGGACAGCGGCCACATCGTCTTCGATTTGCCGCAGCGGGCCATCACCCCCGGCCAGTTCGCCGTCTTCTACCAGGATGACCGGGTGGTGGGCAGTGCGGTCATAGGCCGGACAACATCGTTCGCATCGGAGGCCAGGGTATGAAACGGGTTGCCATCACCACCCTGGGCTGCAAGGTCAACCAGTTCGAATCGGCAGCCTTTGCCACCGGCTTTGCCGAGCAGGGCTGCACGCTTGTGCCGTTCCATGCCGAGGCGGATATTTACGTCATCAACACCTGCACCGTGACCGCCAAGGCCGGGCAGCAGTCGCGACAACTCATCCGCCAGGCCTTGCGGCGCAACCCGGAGGCACGGGTGGTGGTCACCGGCTGCTACGCCCAGATGGACCCGGAAACCGTGCTCGACCTGGCCGAGAAGCCGGTGATCATCATCGGCAACGGCAACAAGCATCTCCTGGTGGAAACCGCGCTGTCGGCACGGCAGGCCGACCTGGTGATGATGATGGGCCAGATCCGCCGCAAGGCCGAGATCTGCGACCTGCCGGTGCGACGCTTCAGCGGCCGGACCCGGGCCTACCTCCGTGTCCAGGATGGCTGCGACAACTTCTGCACCTACTGCATCGTGCCCTTCACCCGCGGCCGCAGCCGCAGTCAGCCCCTGGCCGGGGTAATGCACCAGGCTTCAGTGTTTGCCGAGGAAGGGTATCTGGAACTGGTGGTCACCGGCATCAATGTGGGCAAGTACGGGCTCGACCTGAACGAGGGCGAGACCATCTACAGCCTGCTTGACCGGCTGTGCACCGGATTTCCGCAGCAGCGCATCCGCCTGAGTTCGATTGAGCCGACCGAAGTCAACGACGCGCTCCTGAATCTCATGACCACGCACGCCAACTTCATGCCCCATCTCCACATTCCCCTGCAGAGCGGCGACGATGCGGTGCTGGCGCACATGAACCGCCACTACACCCGCACCGAGTTCGCGGCGGTGATCGAGCGGGCGCACCAGGCTCTGCCCGAGGCTGCCATCGGCTGCGACGTACTCTGCGGCTTCCCCGGAGAGACTGCGGCCGAGGCGGAGAACACCCGCCGGCTGCTGGCCGAGTTGCCGATCAGTTATCTCCATGTCTTTCCCTACTCCCGCCGTCCCGGCACCCTGGCCGGCGTCTACGGCCAGCAACTGCCCGGTCCGGTCAAGGACGAGCGGGTGCAACTGCTGCGGGCGCTCGATCAGGAGTTGCGGCAGCGCCTGTATGCCCGCAACCTGGGCCGCACCCTGCAGGTGCTGGTCGAGCGGCGGCAGCGCAAGGGCGGCCTGCTCCAGGGCTTTTCCGAGAATTACCTGCCCCTGATGTTCGCGGGCGCCCAGAATCTGGTGCACCGGGTCGTGCCCGTCCGCGTCGACCGGATCGAGGCCGGCCAGCCGATCGGCGTGGTGGACGAGGCCTTGCTTGAGGAAACCGGCGAAAGCAGGTACAGTGCCCAGCCATCGGCAAAGGGGGCCGACACATGATCGGGGAAATCATCGCCATCGGCGACGAACTGACCTCCGGCCGCATCACCAACACCACCAGCGGTCATGCGGCCCGGGAACTGTTTCGCCTGGGCCACCGCATCCGGGCCATACACACCATCGGCGACGAGCCGCAACTGATCGGCGAGACGCTGACGGCCGCCTTGGACCGTGCCGACTTTCTCATCATCACTGGCGGGCTGGGGGCGACCACCGACGACCTCACCAACCAGGCGGTGATCGACGCCCTGCATCTCAAGGCCGCCGTCCACCCAGGCGTTAAAAAGGCCCTGGCCGCCCGCTGGCCGAAGGTGAAGCTTGGCGACACGGTCAGCTTGGACAAGCTCAGCCTCCTGCCCGAGGGAGCCGAGGTGATGGACCCCGAATACCGCATGGCCGGCTACCGGCTCCGCCACGGGGGCAAGTCGATCTTCCTCCTGCCGGGGGTGCCGCCGCAGATGGAGAACCTGCTCGCCAGTACGGTGATCCCGGCCCTGACGGCAGAGGCCGGAGCCGCGGCCGTGCCTGTCTGCCAGCAGCTCTACCGCACCTGCGGCCTGAAGGAAGTGGAGATCAACAAGCGCCTGCTCACCCTGGAAGAGGACAACCGCATCCAGATCGGCTACTACCCGGTGGGCAGCGAGGTGCACATCAGCCTGCTCATCCGCGATATACCGCGGGGCCAGGACGACCCGTTGTTTGTTGATACCGACCGGTTCATCCGCCAGGCGCTCGGCAGCGACCTCTACGGCGTCGGCGACCTGAGCCTGGCCGCCGTGGTCGGCAGACTGCTGACAAGCCGCGGCCTGATGCTCGCCACGGCCGAATCCTGCACCGGCGGTCTGATCGGCGCCACGATCACCGAGGTGGCCGGCAGTTCGCAATGGTTTAGCGGCGGGATGGTAGCCTACGCCGACACCGTGAAGCATCAGTTGCTCG
>JBGSPP010000111.1:0-1616 GCA_041738515.1 Desulfobulbus sp. | reverse complement strand
CGGTGCAGGGACATATCGGGCTTACGCCGCAGACCGCCACCAGTCTGGGCGGCTTCAAGGTCCAGGGCAAGAGCGCCCAGGCCGGCCGGCAGCTGATCGAGGATGCCGTCGCCCTGGAGGATGCCGGCTGCTTCTCCATCGTGCTCGAGGCCATTCCCGCACCGCTGGCCGAACATATCACCGGGCGAATCGCCATCCCCACCATCGGCATCGGCGCCGGCCCCGGCTGCGACGGTCAGGTGCTGGTGATCCATGACCTGGTCGGCCTCTACGACCGGTTCACGCCGAAATTTGTCAAGCAATACGCCCGCCTGAGCGACACTATCGCCAGCGCCCTGGCTCAGTACAAGACCGAGGTGGAGAGCCGCGCCTTCCCCGGCGAGGCGCACAGCTTCACTATGAAATCCGAGGAGATGGACAAGCTGCTGCAGCTGTACTGAGCGGAGCGGGTCTGTTCAGGCTTTGGCCCAGGGGCGGAATTTCCAGGGGAAGAGCATTGGCGTCCGCCGGCAGTAGTCCTGATAGGTCTGGCCGAACACGGCCTTGAGCTTGCGCTCCTCGAGCAGGGCGCCGAGGATGAGGTAGGCGGTGAGGATCGCGCGGATGGTGAGCGAGACCTGGGTCAGGTCCGGCATGGCCCAAAGCAGGGCGATGCCGCCCCCGTACCAGGGGTGGCGGACGTGGCGAAGGATGCCGGCCTGCCTGAACGCCGGCAGATCGGGTGTCCTGCCGGTCCGGTAGGCGCGCCACTGGGCCAGGCCAAGAAAGGAGTGCAGGTCGTAGACCCTTGCCCCGCCGACAAACAGCGCCAGGGCATACCCAAAAAGAAGCACCTGCACGGCCTGCGCCCACAGGGGCAGGGCCACCAGCTGGCGCTGGGGCAGCATCTGGCCGTACCAGAGCAGCGGTGCCAAGGTCGCCAGCGAAAAAACGACATAGCCCAGCCGGTAAAGCCCCAGCCAGGCACCGCCCCAGCGCTCGAACCACCGCCTGACCGCGGTGGTTATCAGCAGGCTGTGGAGGGTGCACCAGGCGATCCAGAGCACGATCAGCAGCAGCACGGTTCCTTCCCGTCCGATATTAACTTCATGGTATTCAACATGCCACCTTCACTCATTGCGGAACTCACGCAGCGAGTTGGGGTGGTGCATCTCGTCCTCCATGGCCACGGTGTGGCAGACAGCGCAGTTGCGGTTGGCGCCGATGGGCAGCCGGTTCATCTGGTACTGCAGGGGCTGGAGCGCGTCCAGATGCTTGCCGTAGGGGTTGTCCGCCGGGTGAACCGCATGCGGGCTGGCGTGACAGGCGGCGCAGAACAGGCGGTCGCTGTCGTCGGTGCGGTTGCGGTAGAGCGCGGCCTCGTTTTCGGTGTAGGCGTTGAAGGTGGTGTCGGTTTCCGGCGCCTGGAATCCGACGTGGCAGTTGAGGCAGTCCGGCTGGTGCATCCAGGGCGAGCGTGGCGCGATCTCGCCAAGGGAGCCGACCGCCCGTGGGTTGAGGTGGGCCATGAGCGGCTGTGCCTGCGGCTTGCCCGCCTCCTGCTCGTGCTTGAGTAGGCCCAGGGCCAGATCCTCCATGGGCCCGTGGCAATTGGTGCAGTCCAGTCCCAGGTTGGC
>JBGSPP010000086.1:0-36923 GCA_041738515.1 Desulfobulbus sp. | reverse complement strand
CGGCCTGTTTCTGTTCCTCGATTTTCTTGGCCAGTTCGCGCTCTTCCTGCTTTTTCTTCTCTTCCAGTTTATCCTGCTGGAGCTTCTGTTCCGCCTTACGTTTTAAATCTTGCAGGCGTTTGGCCAACTCCTGGTCTTCCTGCTTTTTCTCCTGCTCCTGCTGTTTCTTCTCCACCAGTTCCCGCTCCCTGACCTTCTCCTCTTCCAGACGGGTGTCCTGTACCTTCTTGATCTTGCGCTTATCAGGAAAAATCGACACCGGGTCCTTGACGACCTCCGGCTCAGGCGGCGATTCGGTTTCCTCGGGTGGCGCTACTGGTACCTTCGGCGTCGGCACAACTGGTTCGGGCGGAGCGGCTGAGTCGGGTGGCGGTTCCGGTTTCGATGGGGGCGGAGGTGGAGGTGGTGGTTCTACCGCCTTCTCCACGGGCGGCTTGCTGGACGGCGGTGGTGGTGCGGCCCCCGCAGGCTCCGACGGTCCGCCAGCCTCTCCCATGGAGACCAGGCTGACGCTCACCACCTCTTCGACAATCTGCTTGCTGTCAAAGAGAGACGGCATGTAAATGACCATCAGCAGCACGGCTGCATGCACCGCCACTGCCAACGAGGAGGCAATGGCCCAGCGCCTGTCTTCCCGCTGCTGGCGGAGATAAAAATCGGACTCGGAAAAATACACGGCCTTCTGGCAGGATACCTACTTGCTCTTTTCCGCGGGGACGGTGATCATGCCAATCTTCTCGAATCCGGCATCATGCACGGCTGCCATGGTGGTAGTCACTACGCCATAGGGCACGTTCTTGTCGGCGCGCAGATAGATGCCTTCCTTCTTCTGTTCGTCGGGCATGCCTTTCAACTGCTGCTGCAGCGCCTCCGAGGTGACCTTATCCTTCTTCAGGTAGACGTCGCCCTCTTTTTTAATCGTGACCACCAGCGGTTCTTCCTGCTGTTTCAAGGCTTTGGTGGTGGCCTCCGGCAAATCGACCTCGAGCCCCTGGGTCATCATCGGCGCGGTCACCATGAAGATAATCAGCAGCACCAGCATGACGTCGACCAGCGGGGTGACATTGATTTCAGCGACAAACCCGCGTTTGCCCTTGTTGTTTCCTATCGGTCCCATGCGATCACGTCCTGGTAAGGATATCCCGTTCGATCAGGTTGATGAAGTCGGTGCTGAAACTCTCGACGTTGGACTCGACCTCAGATAGTTTGTTGGAATAGTAGTTATAAAAGATGACCGCTGGAATGGCCACGGCCAGACCGGCCGCGGTGGCCACGAGCGCCTCCGAAATACCCGGGGCGACGACGGCCAGCGAGGCGGAACCGCGTACACCGATATCCTGAAAGGAGGTCATGATCCCCCATACCGTGCCGAACAGACCGATAAAGGGAGTGGCGCTACCGGTGGTGGCGAGAAAAGAGACAGAACGGGCCATGCGGTCGCTCTCGAGAAATTGGGCCTTGCGCACGGCGCGCTTGAGGTTGTCCATGGTCGCCAGTTGCATCTCCAGAGTTGGGGCGACAGTCCCCGCACTGCGAGCGGCGCTTATCTTCTTCAGTTCATTGAAACCGGCGACGAACACAGTGGCCTCCGGACTGAGGGCGAACTCGCGGGCTGATTCGTAGGCCTCGTTCAAAGTCTTGCTATCCCAGAAGGCGTCCAGGAAATCAAGTGACGCCAGTCGGGCCTTTCTGAACATGAGTTGCTTCATGATGACGATGGACCAGGAGGCCAGGGAAAAAATACAAAGGATTATCATCACCAGCTTGACTTCCCAGCCAGCATGAAGAATCATTTCAAAAATTGACAATTTCACGGAATACCACCCTATCTCAACGCTTATTTGATTTCGTAAAAAAACCGGCCCCGGTGGGCCGGTCCAACTTCACTGCTCCGCGAGGGGTCAAAGACAGTTAATACCGCCGGCGCGACAATCCAACTTCGCACGCCAGGCAGTTTCGACCGACGGCGGGGCCGCACCACAGCCGCCCGGTCAAGCACCGTCGCAACCTCGCGACCCTATGTCATAACAGCAAATTATATCCGAAAGAAATAATTCTGTCGACCTTGATATGCCCATGGTGTACACAGATCAGGATATAATCAGCTTTCATTTTTCAGCCGTACGCACGCGAGGCTGTGATGTTTGAACGTTTCAGAGCAAGGAGACAGGCATGGCAGAGACGATCTATGACGTGGTGATTATCGGCGCCGGTCCGGCCGGCATTCAGGCCGCCATTCATGCCGCACGGAAAAAGACCAGCGTGCTGGTGCTGGGCCGCATCGAAAATTCCGCCCTCTATGGGGCGCACATCGAAAATTACGCCTTTGTCGGCGGGGTCACCAATGGCTCCGACCTGCTGCAGACAGGCCTTGCGCAGATGAAGCATTTCGACGCCGAGATCTCGCCCGAGGATGTTCTCAAGATCGCCGAGGCCGAGGGTGGTTTTCACCTGGAACTGGAAAGCGGGCGGACCGTCTTTGCCCGGGCGCTGATCTTCTCCATGGGAGTATCCAAGAAAAAACTCAGCGTTCCCGGGGAGAAAGAACTCGTTGGCCGTGGCGTCAGCTACTGCGTCGACTGCGACGCCAACTTCTATCGCGGCGCGGTGGTGACGGTAACCGGTGACCGCAGCGCGGCCGTGGACGGTGCCCTGACCATGCTTGGCTACGCATCCAAAGTGTACCTGGTGGCCAAGGAACTCAACGTATCCAAGGAACTGCTGTCCCGGCTCAAAAGCAGCCAGGTCGAGCACATCGAGAGCGCCATCAAGCGGATCGACGGCGAGCGGGCGGTAACCTCGCTGCAACTGGAAAACGGAACCACCCTGGAGACCGAAGGCGTTTTTGTCGAACTCGGCTCCAAGGGCGCGCTGGAACTGGCCACCCAGATCGGGGTGGCGCTTGATACCGAGTCGTTCAAATACATCGCCACCTCCCGCAAGCAGGAAACCAACATCGCCGGCGTCTATGCCGCGGGCGACATCGTCGGCCCCCCGTACCAGGTGGCCAAGGCCGTGGGTGAGGGATGCGTTGCCGGTATGGAGGCCGCGACGTATGCCCGCAAGCTGAGAAAAACGGAGTAAACGCGGTTAATGCGGCCGGCGCCGAGCGGCAGGCGGGAATTACCCTTGCTGCTCCCGGGCTCGCTGCCGCTGCAACTGATCCTGCGCCGCCCGAAGATGCCGGAAAATCTCCCGGCTGTGGCGCGGGTTTCTGGTCTGGACGAAGAGATAGGCAAGTCGCGTCAGGGCTGGAACATCCATTGTCGGCAGCGCCTCAGCCAGTTCGGCCAGGGTGTCGCTCCGCCAATCCTCACCCCAGATTTCCCTGGACTGTGCACACTCCCGCTGCCGCCCAAGGGCCTCGTTGATAAGGGCATCGCGATAGAGTTCCATCTCATGAAACTGTTTCCGCTCAGCCAATCCTTTGCCGCGATGGTCGCCGACATAGGTGTACAGATTCTCCAGCGGCAGCAGCAGGACCTGTTTGGTGATATATTTCAGGTGCCGCTTCCTGGCGCCGCCTTTCAACTGTCGCGTTTCATGCAACAGTTCCTTGAGCTCGTCCGGGCAGGGTGAGCGATCGATCATCGGGGCCGGCAGGTCGGCCAGCTCGGTGGCCAACTGCTCCACCTCCTTGATCCGCCGTTTTTGTTCGCTTCGACTTATCTGCATGCTATCAGGCGCCTCGCCTCAGACCCCGGTCTCGGGCAAGGGTCGTGAAAGAAACAGGAAGGCGATCCGGTCCCAGATCCGGTCGGCGGTGTCCTCCTTGGACAGCAGCGGCAACTGGACGCTGCCCGCCCTGTCGATCAGGGTCACCTGGTTGGTTTCAACATCAAATCCGGTCCGTGACCCGAGAATATCATTGACCACGATCAGGTCCAGATTCTTCTCCAGCAGCTTGCGGCGGCCTTCCGCCGCATGATCCCGACTTTCGGCCGCAAATCCGACCAGCACCTGGCCGGCTTGTCGGTTCTTTCCCAGACCCAGAAGAATATCGGCATTCTTGACCAAGTCGAGGCGCAGATCCGACCGCCCCTTCTTGATCTTGTGCTCCTGACGAATCGCCGGCCGGAAGTCGGCTACCGCCGCCGACTTGACGATAACATCGGCCGCCACGCAATGCTCGTGCACTGCGCCGGCCATCTCCTCGGCCGAGGTCACCCTTATGACCGTCACCCCTGGCGGATCCGGCAGGTTGACCGGACCGCTGACCAGGGTGACATCGGCCCCACGGCGCCGGGCGGTGCGGGCCAGGGCGAACCCCATCTTGCCGCTGGAGCGGTTGCTTATGTAGCGGACCGGATCGATCGGTTCGCGGGTGGGCCCCGCGGTTATCAACACCTTGCGCCCGGTGAGATCACTCGGGACAAATACCGCCAGCAGCGCCTCGCGGGCGTGATCCCATTCGGTGAGACGACCCTCGCCGGTCTCGCCGCAGGCCAGTGAACCGCTGCCAGATGGCGCCAGGTGATAGCCGAGCTGCCGCAGGCGGGCAAGATTCTCCTGGGTTGCCGGGTGGGCCAGCATGCAGGAGTTCATGGCCGGGCAGACGATCACCGGGGTGCGGGCGGCAAGCACCACCGTGGCCAGCAGGTTGTCGGCCAGCCCCAGAGCCAGTCGGGCGATGGTCTGGGCCGTGGCCGGAGCGATGAGGATGGCGTCGGCCTCGCGGGCGAGGTTGATGTGCGCCATGACCCGATCCGCGGCGTCATCGAACATGTCGCGGTAGACCGGGTTGCCGGAGAGAGCGGAAAAGGTGAGGCTTGTGACAAACCGCTCCGCCGACTCGGTCATCATCACGGTGACGACCGCCTCCTCCTTGACCAGTTCCCGGGTCCATTCCGCCGCCTTGTACGCGGCAATGGACCCGGTCACGCCGATCAGTATGCGTTTACCCTGGAGACCAGCCATGGATATGCCGCGCTTACTGTTGCGGCGCGATGGTCTCTCCGAAGGGATTCATACCGGCCGCTGCGGTCCGGTCGATGGAGATGTACAGAGTCAACTGTATTTTCCCCATGAATCCTTCGGAAATGACCATCATGCATGTCTGGCTGGGCTTGGTGAAGGCGAGCATGACATCCTTGGAGGTGGTTTCGCCGACCAGCTTCCACTTGTTGTCGCGCATGGAGCTGAGCAGATAGTCCTTTAGGGAGAGTATCTCGGCCCGCCCCCGGTACACCCAGATGCCGCCGCGGAACGACTCGGTCTTGATGCTCATGGAGGCCTTGCGGTCCCATTCCAGTTCGGACGGGACGTTGATATCCTTGATGTCATCGGCGAAACTCGCCACCTGCGGCAGGCCTGAGCCATCGTCCGTCTGTGCCTTGTTTTTCTTGCTGCATCCCGCCGATACCACCAGCAGCGTTGCCAGAAACACCAGTGCCAACAGCTTGATCCCGATCCCTTTGTTCATTCGTCTCATCCTCCGGAGAGTGGAAAGATGCGATTGGCCTCCATGCGAGCGCCGATCGCGAAAAACACATTGCCAAGTCACTGCAAAACTGTTTCTTAATCCGGTCGTCTACCGCAGGCACGGAAGCGATGCCGCGCCCTTTCCCTGCCGTACACCGCCGGTTCGCATCGCTGATTCTGATGCCCCCGGAGCCGAAGCTGGCAGCCGGGGGAATGCCTCCTCACGGGCAGGAGGAAGAAATCGCGAACGCAGACAATATGTTGTAAAAAAATAGGGTTTTATTGTCAATAAACATTTAAGATGCCACCATTGCTTGCCCCAGTTACTCCAGTCGGGAATGACCCGGCCGATCCGCACCGGATGCATGACGGATCTTTTTCCGCGCCCGAACAACCCGCCGCCTCTTCGATGAAACACACCGCGCCTGATACGCCAGCACTCCCGCCATCCATGGAAATGATCGACACCCACTGCCATCTGGACATGGAGGCGTATCGGACCGATCTGGATGCAGTCATCGGCGCGGCAAACCTGGTCGGGGTTCGGCGGATTGTCACCATCGGTATCGATGAGGCCAGCTCCCGCGAGGCGGTGCGAATCGCCCATCGCCATCCAGGCGTCCATGCCACCATTGGCTTTCACCCTCACGATGCCCATAAAGCCACGCCCGAAGCCCTGACCCGGATTGCCGAACTGGCCTCTGACGAGGTGGTGGTGGGCTACGGCGAGATTGGCCTTGACTATGTCAAGCAGTACGCACCGCGGGATGTTCAACTCCGCGCCTTCACGGCCCAACTCAACTTGGCGCGGGAACTCGGCCTGCCGGTGGTGATCCACGACCGCGAGGCCCACGAGGACATCCTCCGCCTGCTCCGCGACGCCGGCCATCTGCCCAAGGGCGGGGTGATGCACTGTTTTTCCGGCGACGTCCGTTTGGCCCGAACTGCGATCGATCTCGGGTTGCTCCTCTCCATCCCCGGGGTCGTTACCTTTGCCAACGCAGGAGCGCTGCATGAGGTGGTTGGTGAAATCGACATCAGCCACCTGATCCTGGAAACCGACGGCCCCTTTCTGGCGCCGGTTCCCTTCAGGGGCAAACGCAACGAGCCCAGACTGTTGCTCCACACTGCCCGCAAAGTCGCCGAACTGAAGGGGATGGATGCGGATGAGGTGGCCCGCGTCACCAGCGCCAATGCCATCCGCCTGTTTGGCCTCCCGGAGAGCGTCGCGTCATGATCAAAGAACATCTGGACCAGATCCATCGGACCATGGCCGAGGCTGCCCAACGGGTCGGCAGACGTCCGGACGCTGTCAAACTGGTGGCGGTCACCAAGCAGGTGGACGCAGACCTGATCACCGAAGCCGTAACGTGCGGTCAGCATCTTTTTGGTGAAAGCTACCTGCAGGAGGCCGCCGCCAAGATCCCGCAAGTCAGGGGTCCGGCGCACTGGCATTGCATCGGCCACCTTCAGAGCAACAAGGCCGCACAAGCGGCCGCTCTCTTTGATGTGATCGAGACGGTGGACAGCCTCAAACTGGCCCGCCTGCTGGACAGCCACGCCAAGGCATTACACAAAACTCTGTCGATTCTGGTGCAGGTCAACACCGGCGACGAGGCCCAGAAGTCTGGCGTGGCGGCGGCAGAAACCGAATTGCTCGTCCGGTCTACCATCGCGGAAACCAGCTTGCGGCTGATCGGCCTGATGACCATCCCTCCATATTTCACCGATGCGGAGCGATCCCGGCCGTATTTCAGGATGCTCGCGACCATTGCCGCCGACCTGGCCAGAAAGGGACTCTTTGCCGACAACGGGCGGGTTGAGCTTTCCATGGGCATGTCCGGCGATTATCCCGTGGCCATCGAGGAAGGGGCGACTATTGTCCGCATCGGCACCGCACTGTTTGGTGCACGCAACACCTAAGGAGTCATTGCATGAACATTACCATGATAGGAACCGGCTATGTCGGCCTGGTCACAGGGACCTGTTTCGCCGAGTTCGGTCATTTTGTCACCTGTGTGGACAAGATCGAGGACAAGATCAGCCGTTTGCAGGCTGGAGTGATTCCCATCTACGAACCCGGTCTGGAAGAGATGGTGCGCAAGAACAGCGCCGAGGGCCGGTTGCTGTTCACCACCGACATGGCCCAGGCCGTTCCCGAGGCGGACGCGGTTTTCATCGCTGTGGGCACCCCGAGTTCACGGCGCGGCGACGGGTATGCCGATCTCACCTATATCTATGAGGCAGCAAAAGAACTGGCCGCCCACCTGCAAGGATACACGGTGGTGATTGACAAATCTACCGTTCCGGTGGGCACCGCCCGGCAAGTGGCCAGGATCATCCACGAGACCAACCCGGAGGCGGCCTTCGACGTTGCATCAAATCCCGAGTTTCTCCGGGAGGGCGCGGCCATCAGCGATTTCATGCGGCCCGACCGGGTGGTGATCGGCGTCGAATCGGCCCGGGCCGAACAGATCCTGCGGGAGATCTACAAGCCGCTCTATCTGCGGGACACCCCCATCGTCTGCACCACCATCGAGACGGCCGAACTTACCAAGTACGCCGCCAACGCCTTCCTTGCAGTCAAGATCAGCTTTATCAACGAAATCGCCTCGGTCTGCGAGGCGGTCAACGCCAACGTCATCGACCTGGCCAAGGCCATCGGCATGGATGGCCGTATCGGCGGCAAGTTTCTCCATCCTGGCCCCGGATACGGCGGCTCCTGCTTCCCCAAGGACACCCTGGCCCTGATGCGCATTGTCCAGGAGCATGGTGAAAACGTACGCGTAGTGGAGGCTGCGGTGGAGGCAAACGCCGCCCAGAAGGCACGCATGATCAAAAAGATACGGGAGATGCTCGGCGGCTCCGAGGCCGGCAAGACCATCGCGGTCCTGGGCCTGACCTTCAAGCCGGAAACTGATGACATGCGCGACGCTCCAGCTGCGACCATTCTGCCTGCCCTGCTGGAAAAGGGAGCCCATCTGCGGGCGCACGATCCCAAAGGCATGGAAGAGGCCAAAAAGTGCCTGCCCGCAGCGGTCGAGTATGTAAAAAATGCCTACGATGCCGCGGAAGGGGCTGATTGCGTGGTCCTGATGACCGAGTGGAACCAGTACCGCGCCCTGGATCTGGAACGACTAAAGGGCAAGATGAAACAACCGATATTCATTGACCTGCGCAATGTCTACGATCCACAGACCATGCAGGCTGCCGGATTTTCGTACACCGGGGTGGGCAGGAAATAGAAGGCGAAGAGCAGGCGGGAACCTTGCCGATCAAGTGGAAATTCGGCAAGGTTCCCGTGACGGAGGAAAATCAAAGCGAGGCGAATTCGCCCACCCTGATATACCACAAAATCAGATAGATTATTTGCGCCGCGAGGCCCGTTTTGCCGCCTTCAGCGGGTTGACGCGAATCTTGACGATCTTCACCTCGGGCTTAGCGTGGGTGGCCAGGTTGCAGAACCCAAGCCGCCATTTTGCCGCTGGATTCATGTAGGCGTCGCAAATATTGCCGTTCACGGCCGCCACGATCCGAGTACAGCCTTCGCATTTGTCGATTACCGGCAGAAAGGATCCGTCGAGTTTTGCCGCACTGCTTGTCTTCATATCGCCAACTCCTGAAAAAATATAAACTTTTTCTTGAATCAGAAAAAAAACTTCCATACAATACATACGTGTTGAGGCTGAGTGCCTCACGATTTTCTCAAAAGATAGTTTTTATAAAGGCAATCGGGGGTTCTGTCAACCCCTTATGTCTGCTGCCTTTAAATACTCTGTCAGCGACAGCCCGAGGTCTTGTCTATGCCGATTTACGTCTGGAAAGGGAAAAACAGTTTCGGAGAGAAACGAAAAGGTGAGGTCGAGGCCATCGACGAGGCAGGAGCCAGAGCGCAACTCAAACGTATGCGCATCGACGATCCGGTGGTCAAGCTCAAGCCCAAGGATCTGCTGGAGAACATCAAGCTGTTCAAGCCCAAGGTCACGGGCAAGGACATTGTCATCTTCACTCGCCAGTTGTCCACCATGATCGATGCCGGCCTGCCTCTGGTTCAGTGCCTGCAGATCCTGGGCAAGCAACAGTCCAACCCCACCTTCAAGCAGGTGATCAACACTATCCAGAGCGACGTCGAGACCGGCACCACCTTGGCTGATTCCATGCGCAAGCACCCCAAGGTCTTCGATGGCCTGTACGCCAACATGATCGAGGCGGGCGAACTGGGCGGTATTCTCGACACCATCCTGTCGCGTCTGGCGGTGTTCAAGGAAAAGGCCATGGCCCTGCAGAAGAAGATCAAAGGGGCCATGACCTACCCTGCCATCTGCCTTGGCATCTCCCTCATCATCCTCACTGTCATCCTGGTTTTTGTCGTGCCCGTGTTTGACAAGATGTTCAAGGATTTCGGCTCGACCCTGCCCATGCCGACCCAGGTCGTCATCAATCTCAGCAACTTCTTCAAATCTAATTTTATTTTTATAGTTCTTGCGATGGTGGTTGTGTCCTGGATTGTAAAGAAAATATACAGCACCGAACAGGGCCGGCTCCGGATCGACAACATGATCCTCTGGTCGCCGATCATTGGCCCTTTAACCCGAAAAGTGGCGGTGTCCAAGTTTACCCGCACCCTCAGCACCCTGCTCCAGAGCGGCGTGCCCATTCTCGACTCTCTCCAGGTGGTGGGCCGGACCTCGGGCAACAAGGTCATTGAACGGGCCGTGTTCCGAGTGGCGGAGAGTATTGCCGAAGGCCGCCCCATCGCTGAACCCCTTGAGGAATCGGGGGTGTTCCCCAACATGGTGGTGCAGATGATCAACGTCGGCGAGTCGGTCGGCGCTCTGGACACCATGCTGGAGAAGATTGCCGACTTCTACGACGAGGAGGTTGACCAGGCCGTGGAAAACCTGACCGCCATGATCGAGCCGTTCATGATGGTTTTTCTCGGCGGCATGATCGGCGGCCTGGTCGTGGCCATGTACCTGCCGATCTTCAAGATCGCCAGCGTTGTCTGATGATTGACCTGTTTCCTGCAATAAATTTTTCTTTCATGGAGAAGCGAAGATGAGTGAAATTATAGGCGTAATCGGCAGGGAAATCCTTGATTCACGCGGCAACCCCACCGTCGAGGTCGAGGTGCATCTCGAATCCGGCGCCATCGGTCGGGCCGCCGTCCCCTCCGGGGCCTCGACCGGGACCAGGGAGGCCCTGGAACTCCGTGACCTGGCTGACAAACGATATGGCGGCAAGGGTGTGCGTACTGCGGTCAACAACGTCAACCAGTTGATTGCCCCGGCCGTCTACGGTTTTGAGTCCTCCCGCCAAGTGCTGATCGACAGCACCATGCTGGCGCTGGACAGCACCGCCAACAAGGAGAAGCTCGGGGCCAACGCCATTCTTGGCGTCTCCATGGCAGTGGCCAAGGCGACCGCCATGGAACTGGAACTGCCGCTGTACAATTACCTGGGCGGCATCAACGCCAAGGTGCTGCCGGTGCCGATGATGAATATTCTCAATGGCGGCGCCCACGCTGACAATAACGTCGATATCCAGGAGTTCATGATCCTGCCGGCCGGGGCGCCCTCCTTTGCCGAAGCCCTGCGCATGGGCGCCGAAACCTTTCATGCCCTCAAGGCGGTCCTGAAAAAGAAAGGACTGCAGACCGCAGGTGGCGATGAAGGCGGCTTCGCCCCCAATCTGCGCTCCAACGAGGAGGCCATGGAGGCTATCCTCGAGGGCATTGTCCAGGCTGGGTATGTGCCTGGTACGGACATCTTCATCGGCATCGACGCGGCGGCCAGTGAGTTCTATTCGGCCAAGGATCGCGTGTATGTTCTGGGGGCGGAGAAAGAACCGAAGAAATCCGCCGAGCAGATGATCGTCTTCTATGCCGACTGGGTCAGCAAATATCCATTAATCAGCATTGAGGACGGCCTGGACGAATCGGACTGGGATGGCTGGAAACAACTGACCCAGGCTTTGGGCGGCAAAATTCAGCTGGTCGGCGACGACATTTTCGTCACCAACACCAGCATCCTGAAGAAGGGGATCGCCCAACATATCGCCAACTCCATCCTCATTAAGCTCAACCAGATCGGTTCGGTCACCGAAACCATCGATGCGGTGGATATGGCCCACCGGGCCTCGTACACGGCGGTCATTTCCCACCGGTCCGGCGAAACCGAAGACTCGACCATCGCCGACTTGGCCGTGGCCCTCAACGCTGGGCAGATTAAAACCGGCGCCCCCTCGCGCAGCGACCGGGTGGCCAAGTACAACCAGTTGCTGCGCATCGAGGAGGAATTGGGATCCGCGGCGCGATTCGCCGGCAGCGCCGCCTTTCCCTTTCTCGCATAATCCGGGTTGACAAGTGGCTTGTCCAGTTTCTACAATATGATAGTAAATTTCAGGCAAAAACTCCCAAGAGGTTCAAGGAGGCACGATATGACACTGACCAAGGCCGATCTGGTGCAACAGGTCTACAAAGCGCACCCGTCCCTGACCAAATCCCAGTCCACGGAATCAGTGGAAACTTTTCTCTCGATTTCCAAAACCTCCCTGATCACAGGCCAGGATTTGTTGCTGAGTGGGTTTGGCAAATTCAATATCAAGGATAAAAAATCGCGACGAGGCCGCAACCCGCAGACCGGCAGCGAACTGACGCTTGACGCTAGACGGGTGGTGACCTTCAAACCCTCGGGCATCCTCCGTTCCCGCATCAATTCGGACTGATCTGCCCAACTATCCCTCCGATCGCACAGCACTGGGCGCCGACAGTTCGGCGCCCTTTTTCTTTGCATCACTGTCCCCCCTTCGCCCATGCCGCCATCCTGTCGTTTCGAGCGCCTTGACCTTGCTGTCATCGATTTTCCCGATTGTTTCCCGCAGGTTCTTCTTGAGGCCGAGGAGAATTTGCCCCTGACATCGGTTGAACAGTTCGGCCTGCTGCGCCCCTTGCCGGTTGTGGAGGCTGGGGGCAACCGATTTCAGCTCCTGGGCGATTACCAACAGTTCCAGTCAGTGCGCCATATGGGTTTGGAGACGGTTGCCTGCCAGATCTTCCCGGACTCGATGCCTGCGGCGACGCGCCTGTCGCTGCAGGTGCTGTTCAGTCAGCAGGCTGGTCAGATGAGCCCGGTGCTCCAGGCATTGATTGCCTCATGGGCGCAGACTCTGCTCGGCGAGCAAGAGCAGATGACCCTGCTTGCCCTGATGGGCATCAAGCCGCAACGCTACAAATTAAACGAGCTGATCGCCCTGCTCCACCTCGATCCGTCCGTCGTTATCGCCCTCCATCGGGGGCTACTGGCGCAAAAATCGAGCCGGCCGCTGGCCCGGCTTGCCCTGGAGGATCAACGACTGGTGGTGCGTGTGATCAGCGCCTATCGGCTTGGTGGGTCAAAACAGCAGAAACTGCTGGAGATGGTGAGCGAATTGGTGATCAGGGAGAACAGGCCGGTGGCGGATCTGCTCGCCGCCTGGATTCCGGGTGAGCAAGAGTCCGAAAACCTGCCCCAGCGGGCTCAGCACCTGCTTGAGTACCTGCACGGGCTCTGTTGTTCACAAAAGGAAGCGGCCGAAAAGGCCTTTCAGGGGTTTGTTAACTCGCTGCAGCCACCGGAGGGGATTACCATCGACCACAGTCTCTCCTTTGAGGATGAGAGCGTGGAGGTGCGGATCAGGTTTGCCGATGCCGAGGCACTGCGGCGACACTGGCACACCCTGCGATCACTTGTTTACTAATATCGTCGGGGTGTCGTTGCAGACCAAAGCCCGGTAGAGCAAGTCATCGCCCAACTGCCGCACCGAGACATGCGCAAGTGCAGGTGCCTGGACACGGGAGGCCAGCGGGCAGCCCAGCGCCAGCGGCGTACCCTGATCGCCGATGAGGAGAGGAGCATAGATCAGCAGCAGTTCGTCCACCAGACCCTGGGCCCAGAAAGCGCCGTGGATATGGGCGCCACCCTCGACCAGCACCGAGAGGATGTTCTTCTCGCCGAGAAACCGAAGGAGTCTTTGCAGATCGACCCGACCTTCCTCGGTCTGGGGCAGGCGAACCACCCTGGCGCCCTCGTTCGCAAGCTGCTCCTCCCGCCTCCTGTCGGCCGACTCGCCGCAGAACACCCAGGTCTCTGCCGCTGATTGCTGCCGCAGCAGGCGCGCCTCCGGCGGCAACCGCAATTGGGAATCCAGCACGATCCGCAGCGGATCCCTGGCCTCCTCAACCCCGTCGAGTCTGGTCGTCAGGCTCGGATTATCGATGAGCGCGGTCCCGACCCCGATGAGGATGGCATCGACCCGGTTGCGCACTCCATGGACGAATTGTTTGGCCTCGGGCCCGGTCACCGCCCCCCCCTGCCCGCCGAGGAAGCTGATCCGGCCATCCAGGCTCAGCCCCGCCTTCATCATCACCCAGGGCAGGCCGGTGACGCTATGGCGAAGAAAGGGCAGGTTCAACTCGCGGCACTCGTGTTCCCGCACCCCCATGCAGACATCGACTCCGCGACTATGGAGATACGTAGCCCCGCCACCCGCCACCCTGGGGTTGGGGTCGGGCATGCCGATTACCACCCGGGCGATGCCGGCCCGAAGCACAGCCTCGGTGCAGGGCGGCGTTCTCCCGGTGTGATTGCAGGGTTCAAGGGTCACATAGAGGGTGGCGTTCCTGGCCCGTTCGCCTGCATCGGCCAGGGCATGCACCTCAGCATGGGGAGTGCCGGCCTTGCGGTGGTATCCCCGTCCGACGATCTCGCCGTTTCTGACCACCACCGCGCCCACCGCAGGGTTGGGCGAAGTACGGCCCAGACCCTTTCTCGCCTCATCCAGGGCCAGCCCCATGTACCAGCCATGATTGCGCTGCATGTCAATGCCTGCCTTTTTCGCCGAGGAAGAACTTCAACTCGTCCATAAACTCGTTCACGTCGCGGAACTGCCTGTACACCGAGGCAAAACGGACATAAGCCACCTCGTTGAGGGCAGGCAGGGCCTCCATGACCCACTCGCCGATCTGGCTGGTGGGGATCTCTTTGCCGCCGAAATCCTGCAGTTTCTGCTCGATGGCATCGACAAAACTGTCGATGTCGGCCATGCTCACCGCCAGTTTCTCGCAAGCCTTCTCCAGTCCGACCACGATCTTACCACGATCCCAGGCCTCGCGACGTCCGTCCTTCTTGACCAGCATGGGCAGGGTCAGCTCAATGCGCTCATAAGTGGTAAATCGCCGCTGACAACTGCCGCATTCCCTGCGCCGTCTGGTAATGGTGTTGTCCTTACTGATGCGCGAATCGATCACACGGCTGTCCACATGTCCGCAGTAGGGGCACTTCATTTCGGCCTCCAAAAAAAATGGCAAAACTACAGCACCAGCAAACAAAAACACCGGCAGCCTCTGGCCGAGGCATGCCGGTGTTGAAAAAAATCATCGGGACGCAGACTACCCCATCATCGTTATCCTGCGCAGGTGCCGGCCGCCGGAAAAGTCGGCCACCAGCCAAACCCGGACGATATCCAGGGCCAAGGCCGATCCAACCACCCGACCACCCAGGCAGAGCACGTTGGCGTCGTTGTGTTCCCGGCTCATTCTGGCGGAAAAGGGCTCCTGGCAGAGGGCTGCGCGGATGTGCCGATGCCGGTTGGCTGCCATGGACATACCGATGCCGGTGCCACAGACCAGGATGCCCCGCTCCGCCTGTCCATTCCCGATGGCCGCGCAGACGCGCTCGGCGAAATCGGGATAGTTGACCGAATCTTCGGAGTGACAGCCCTGATCGTTGACTGTATGTCCGGCCTGCCGGAGATACGCCAGGATTTCCTGCTTCAGGCCAAAGCCGCCATGATCGCATCCAAGGGCTATGTTCACGCCAATCCTCCGTCTGCGCCAGGGTTATTCAAAACGCCGGAACACAACCACCCCGTTGGTGCCGCCAAAGCCAAACGAGTTGGACATGGCGGTCCGTATCCCGACCTCGCGGGCCGTGTTGGGGACATAATCCAGGTCGCAGTCCGGGTCCGGATTCTGCAGGTTGACCGTGGGCGGTACTATGCCGTTGTGCAGGGCCAGCACGGTGAAGGCTGCCTCAAGGCCGCCGGCAGCGCCCAGGGCGTGACCGGTCATGGACTTGGTCGAACTGACCGCCAGCTTGTAGGCATGCTCTTGGAACACGGTCTTGATCGCCAGGGTCTCACACTTGTCGTTGAGCGGCGTGGAGGTTCCGTGGGCATTTATATAATCGATATCCTCGGGATTCAGGCCGGCGTCGCGCAGGGCCATGGCCATGCAGCGGGCCGCGCCCTCGCCGTCCTCGGGCGGAGCGGCGATGTGATAGGCGTCGCTGGTCTGGCCGTAGCCGATAATCTCGGCATAGATGGTCGCCCCGCGTCGTTTGGCCGCCTCAAGTTCCTCGAAGATCAGCATGCCGGCCCCCTCGGAGATGACAAAACCATCGCGATCGACGTCAAAGGGCCGGGAGGCTGCCTGCGGGTCGGCGTTGCGGGTGGACAAAGCCTTCATGGCCCCAAATCCGCCCACTGCCAAGGGGCAGATCACCGACTCCGTGCCGCCGGTGACCGCAATGTCGCAGTCACCGTAGGCAATGTGGCGGAAGGCCTCGCCGACGGCATGGGTGCCGGCGGCGCAGGCTGTCGCCTGGGTGAGGTTCGGTCCCTTGCTGCCGATCCGCATGGAGATGTGGCCGGACGGCATGTTCGGGATCACCCGGGGAATGAAAAACGGGGTGATCTTGCGCGGCCCCCGCTCCATCAGGACACCGTGGTATTCCTCGATGGTAGGCAGGCCGCCCATGCCGCATCCGGTAATGACCCCTACCCGGTGGACATTCTCCTCGGTGATCGACAGGCCGCTGCTCTTCCAAGCCATCTCGGCGGCGGCCACGGCATATTGGACAAAGGCGTCCAGATTTTTCGCCTGTTTCCTTTCGAACCAGTCTTCAGGGTTGAAATCCTTGACCTCGGCGGCAATCCGCGTGGCCTGATCGGCAGCATCGAAGCGGGTAATCGGACCGATCCCGCTCCTGCCGTTGATCAATGCCTGCCACGTCTGCTCCGTGCCGACGCCCAAGGGCGTCACCAAGCCAATACCGGTTACAACGACCCGTCGTTTCACGCTACCCTGCCCTGTCTCAGCTTTGAATCTTGGCCACGAAATCGATGGCGTTCTGCACCGTGACGATTTTCTCGGCCTCCTCGTCGGGAATCTCAACGTCGAATTCCTCTTCCATGGCCATGATCAGCTCGACCAGGTCCAGCGAATCGGCGCCCAGGTCATCGACAAAGGATGCGCCCGAAACGACTTTCTCGCGATCGACGCTGAGCTGCTCAACGATGATGTCTATCATTTTGTCTTCAACTGCCATTGCTATTCTCCTCAATGTGAACTTGTTGTTGTTCGGTCGTGAATCGTCCAAACGCCCAAGGACGTCCGGACAGTTGTTGTCAGTGCCCCATGTACATGCCGCCGTTGACGTGCAGCGTCTGGCCGGTCATGTACTGACTATCGGGCGATGCCAGGAATCCCACCGCGGCGGCCACATCCGCGGGCTTCCCCAGGACGCCCATCGGAATCTGCCCCTTGAGGGCTTCCTGAACTTCTTCGGAGAGACCATCGGTCATGTCGGTGACAATGTAGCCGGGGGCCACGCCGTTGACAGTGATATTCCGTCCGGCCAGTTCCCGGGCCATGGACTTGGTCAGTCCAATCATGCCGGCCTTGGCCGCGGCGTAATTGACCTGGCCGCTGTTGCCGACAAAACCGACCACCGACGAAATGTTGATGATCCGGCCCCACCGTTTCTTCATCATGGTACGCATCACCGCCTTGCTGCAGAGAAACGCGCCCTTGAGATTGGTATTGAGAACGCTGTCCCAATCGTCCTCCTTCATCCGTGCCATCAGGCCGTCGCGGGTGATGCCGGCGTTGTTGACCAGGATGTCGATCTGGCCATGGGCGTCGAGGATATCCTTGATGCCCGCCAGCACCGCCTCGGAGTCGGCGACGTCAAAGCGGGCGAGGAAGCCCTTACCGCCGGCCGCGTCCACCTGGGCGAGCGTTTCCTCGGCCGCCTTGGGATTAGCGACGTAATTAATACCCACGGTTGCGCCCATGGAGGCCAGTTTCAGGCAGATGGCCCGGCCGATGCCGCGGCTGCCGCCGGTGACCAGAGCAATCATGTTGTCGAGCGTCATTTCTTGATCTCCTGAAGCCGTTTGATCAGCCGGGGCACCACCTCGTAAAGGTCCCCCACCACGCCGTAGGTGGCGATGTCGAAGATAGGCGCCTTGTCGTCGCGGTTGATGGCGACGATGATTTCCGCGGACTGCATGCCCACCATGTGCTGGACCGCGCCGGAGATGCCGCAGGCGATATAGAGTTTGGGGCTGACCGTCTTGCCGGTCTGGCCGACCTGATGCGGGTACGGGATCCAGCCCGAATCCACCGCTGCCCGGGAGGCGGCCACAGCGCCGCCGAGTTCGCCAGCCAACTCGCGGATGAGGCGGAAACCCTTCTCGTTATCCAGGCCGCGACCGCCGGCCACCAGGGTTTCGACTTCCTGGATGTTGACCTGGTCTTCCTTGTTGACCACCGATTCGAGCACAACCATAGCCGATCGCAAGGCCTGCGCCGGCAACTCCACCGAAATAACCTCGCCAGTGCGGTTCGGGTCGGGCACGGCCGGGGCCATGACCTTGGGCCGGACCGTCGCCATCTGCGGCCGGGTGGAAGGACACTCGATGGTGGCCATGATGTTGCCGCCAAAGGCCGGTCGGGTCTGGAGCAGAGCCCCGTCCGACTCGCGGATTTCCAGCTTGGTGCAGTCGGCGGTCAGGCCAGCGTTGATGGCGGTGGCCACATAGGGGATCACCGAGCGGCCGATGGCGGTGGCTCCAGCCAGCACCACCTCGGGCTTGCGCTCGCGGATCACCTGCTCAAGCACGGCGGCGTAGCTGTCCTCCCGGAACTGCTCCAGTTCGGGATGCTCGGCCAGATAGACGATATCGGCGCCGGCTGCGATGAGGTCGCCGGAGTATCCGGCCACTCTGCCGCCTGGCAGGACGGCGCTCAGTTTGACCCCGCGCCGGTCGGCAAGCTTGCGGCCAATGCCAAGCAGTTCGAAGCTGACCGGGGCAATATCGCCGTGGCGGTATTCGGCGAACACCATGACGCCCGAGTAATCGCCGAGGTCGTGCTGCTCCCGTTTGGCCGCTGTTTCGATAGCGAGCGCGCCGGTGGGGCAGTTCTCAACGCAGGCACCGCAGAGGGTACAGGAATCGCCGACCACGGCGCAATCGCCTTCCACCGCGATGGCGGCAAAGGCGCAACTGGATTCACAAATTCCGCAGGCCGTGCATTTGTCTTTGTCAATAATCAGCATTGTCAGGCTCGGTCCGTCTGGGGGGTGTCCCGGTTTTCCTAAAGATGCGCCCGCAAGCATTCGACCAGTTGGTCGACCTGCTCGTCGATGCTACCGGAGAAAACCCGGCGGTCGCCGCGGGCCTCGGGCGAGAACACCCGCACCACCTTGGTCGGCGAACCTGCCAGGCCGATGCATTGTGGGTCGGCCCCGATCTCGGCCGCGGTATAGCGCCTGATCTCGGCCTTTTTAGCCTTCATCTTGCCCTTGAGCGAGGCCACCCGGGGCTCGTTAATGTCCTTGACCACGGTCATCAGGGCTGGCAGCGGCAGTCGGATCACATCAAAGCCGTCGTCCATCATCCGCTCCACCTCGATGGAATCGGTGGTGACCGTGCGCGTCTTCTGCACGCAGGCGGCAAAAGGAAGCTTTAAGCGGCAGGCAAGTCCCGGCCCAACCTGGGCGGTGTCGCCGTCGATAGCCTGCTTGCCGCAGAGGATCAGGTCAAAGGAGCCCAGGGTTTGCGCCGCCCTGGCCAAGGTGTAGCTGGTAGCCCAGGTGTCGGCACCGGCAAAGGCGCGGTCGCTCACCAGCACCCCCTCGTCGGCGCCGCATGCGATGGCATCGCGCAGTACCACCTCGGCCTGGGGCGGTCCCATGGTGATGACGGTTACCGTGCCCCCCTGCTGCTCCTTGATGGCCACGGCCTCTTCCAGGGCGTGCCGGTCATAGGGATTCATGATCGACTCTACCCCTTCGCGGGCGAGCGTGTTGGTCACCGGATCGAGCCGGACGTCACGCGCATCCGGCACCTGCTTGACACAGACGAGAATGTTCATGCCCTGCCCTCGTTCAGGAGTATTCCTTGTTCAGTTCCTGGCCAATGACGTTGCGCTGGATCTGATTGGTGCCCTCGTAGATCTGCAGAATCTTGGCGTCGCGCATCATCTTCTCCACCGGATATTCGCGCATGTAGCCGTAGCCGCCCAGCACCTGCACCGCGTCGGTGGTCACCTTCATGGCCATGTCGGTGGCAAAGACCTTGCACATGGACGAGACCTTGGACATGTCCTTGGGATGGCTGTCGATGTGGCGCGCGGCCGCATAGACCAGGGCGCGGCCGGCCTCAAGCTGGACGGCCATGTCGGCCAGTATGTGCTGCACCGCCTGGAAGGAGATGATCGGCTTGCCGAACTGGACCCGTTGCTTGGCGTAGGTCACAGCCTCGTCGAGAGCGGCCTGAGCCAGACCGATACCCAAAGAGGCGATGCCGGGCCGCGACATGTCAAGCGTCTTCATCACGGTAATGAAACCGGTGCCCCGCTTGCCGACTAGTCGATCTTTGGGGATGCGGCAGTCCTTGAGGATCAGTTCACGTGTGGCGGAGGAGCGGATGCCCATCTTGTCCTCCTTCTTGCCGTAGGAAAAGCCGGGATCGCCGTCTTCGACCACGAAGATCGAGGCCCCGCGAGCGCCCTTGCTCGGGTCGGTAAGGGCAACGATCGAGTATATCTCCGATTCGCCGCCGTTGGTGATCCACTGCTTGGTGCCGTTGAGCACCCAGTCGTCGCCATCCTGCACTGCCGTAGTGCGAATGCCGCCGGCGTCGCTGCCGGCATTGGCCTCGGTGAGACCGAAGGCAGCCCAGCGGGCGCCGCTGGCGATATCGGGCAGGTATTTCTGCTTCTGCTCCTCAGTGCCGGCGAGGATGACCGGAAAGATACCGAGTGCACTGGCGGCAAAACTGGTGGCCACGCCGACGCAGCCGCGGGCCAGTTCCTCAAGAGCCAGGACAATCTCATAGCAGCCGCCGCCAAAGCCGCCGTACTCTTCGGGAACAAAGATGCTGAACAGGTCGGCCTTGGCGATATCCTGCAGGATTTCCCGGGGAAACTGATTCTTCTCGTCAAGTTCCGCCCGAACAGGGATGATCTTCTCATTGGCGATTTCCCTGGCGGTATCGATGATCATCTGCTGTTGTTCAGTAAAAAAATAATCCACTGGATTCTCCTTCGTCGATTACCAACGCATGAGCAGCGAGCCCCATGTGAGACCACCGCCGAAAGTACATAACAAGATAATGTCGCCCCGCTTCATCCGGCCCTGCCGGTGCGCCTCGTCGAGCGCGATGGGAATGCTGGCTGCTGAGGTGTTGCCGTATTTGCTCAGGTTGATGAACACCTTTTCTTCCGGCACGCCCAGTCGCTCGCGCAAATTATTGAGGATGCGGATATTCGCCTGATGCGGGATCATCAAATCCACATCGGCGATGGTCAGACCGTGCTTCCTCAACAAGGTATTGACCGCGTCTTCCATCAGGCGGACGGCATGCTTGAAGATGTCGCCGCCATTCATCTGGATAAAAGCGCCCTGCCAGGTTTCCTGTCGCAAGTCGGGATTCAGGCTCTCGGGGCTGTCCATGAAGAGTAGATTCCAGAGGCGGCCGTCTGCCTTGAGGTTGCTGCCGAAGACGCCGCGACCATCGTTGCTGCCGGTCAGGACCACCGCGCCGGCGCCGTCACCAAAGAGCACGCAGGTGTTTCTGTCGGTCCAGTTGACCCTGGCGGACAAGGTTTCCGAGCCGATCAAGAGAATCTTCATCTCCGGCCGGTTTTGGATGTAGTTGCTGGCCAGGTCAAGTCCGTAGGTGAAGCCGGCGCAGGCGGCGTTGAGGTCGTAGGCAAAGGCGTTGACCGCGCCCAGTTCCGCCTGGACGAAGCAGGCAGTGGAGGGCATGATCATGTGCGATGAAATGGTCGCGACCACGATCAGGTCGAGCTCCTCCGGATCGATGCCGGTGATGGTCAGAGCACGTCGGCCGGCCTTGGCCGCCAACTGGTAATTCTGTTCGTCCGCGCCGGCGATCCGCCGATTGCTGATGCCGGTCCTGGACGTGATCCAGGCATCGGTGGTATCCACGATGCTTTCCAGCTCAGCATTGGTGAGCGTCCGCTCCGGTACGCAGGAGCCGGTCCCCAGGATAACTGCTTTACTCATAACAACTGACTCTCAGGCGGCAAACTCGCCCAGGGACTGAACGATCGCAGCATTGACCTGATGGCGCACCATGTTGGCCGCGACCACGATGGCATTCTGGATGGCCACGGCATTGGAAGCGCCGTGGCAGATGATGCCGGTGCCGTTGATGCCCAGGAGCGGAGCGCCGCCGTATTCGGCATAATCAACCTGCTTCTTGAAATCGGCTAACGCGCCCCGGATGAGCAAATACCCGATCTTGGCTCGCCAGGTTTTCATAATTTCGCGTTTCAGCATCTGCATGGCCGCTTCGGCCAGCCCCTCGCTGATTTTCAGCGAGATGTTACCGACAAAGCCATCGCAGACAATCACATCGACCTGCCCCCGGTAGACGTCCCGGCCTTCAACGTTGCCGATGAAATTCAGCGGGCTCTGTTTGAGCAGTTCATAGGTTTCCTTGACCAGGGCATTGCCCTTGCCGGTTTCCTCGCCGATGCTGAGCAATCCGACGCGGGGTTGTCCCACCGAGTTGAGCAGGAGCCGGGAGCAGGACGCGGCCATGACCGCAAACTGATAGAGATGCTGGGCACGGCAATCGACATTGGCGCCGATGTCCATGAGCATGACCGGCTTGTTCACGGTCGGAAAGAAGCTGGCAATGCCGGGTCGGGCGATTCCGGGCAGGCGTCCCAGTTTCCTGATGGCCGCAGCCATGGTGGCGCCCGAGTTGCCAGCGGAAACGACCGCGTCGGCCTGGCCCTTCTTCACCAACTCGAAGCCGACCATGATGGTCGCCTCTTTCTTCTTGCGCACTGCGTCCACGGGCGAGTCATCCATGGTGATGACCTCGGAGGCGTGATGCACAGAAAGCCGCTCGGCCACATCGCCACCGCTGTTTTCCGCAATCTCGCGCTCAAGCGCTTCCCGGGGGCCGACCAGGATGACGTGGAGGTCCGAGCGACCTCGAACCGCGGCAATCGCGCCACGGATCGCCATCCCGGCCCCCCGGTCGCCACCCATGGCGTCAAGGGCTATCCTCACGACAGCGACGACCTATTTAATCTCTTCCTCAAGCTGGATGACGCTCCGCCCCTTGTACATGCCGCAACCGCCACAGAGACGGTGAGGCATCTTCGGCTCGCCACATTCACCGCAGGCGCCGATGTTCGGCTTGGTCAGAAAATCATGGGCCCGGCGCTGTCTGGTCCGCGAATGGGAGTGTCTTCTCTTGGGTAAGGCCATGGTCGTTCCTCCGTCACACCCACCACTCCGGCGCCGATACACTATCGGGCCGCAGCGGGCGGGTGGATGCTTATTTCTTGGTTTTTGTGAATTGATTCAACTGCTGTAATACGGCAAAGGGATTTGCCCTGCTGCCTGTCGCACAACTGCATTCCTCATTGTTCAGATTTGCTCCACACTGGGGGCATACACCCCGGCAGGATTCGGAACAGAGGCTCTTCACGGGAAGCATGAGATAGAGCTGCTGCCGCAGCACATCATCAAGATCGACAACCGGCTCATCCAGGATGATGGTATCCAGATCGTCGCCGACGTGCTCGATTTCCCGCAAATGCCAGGAATCCTCGGACGCTGTCTCCATGAGCAGCTGCATTTCAGATTCCATGGCCAGGTCATACTGGTCAAGACAGCGGTCGCAGGCAAGCGCCACTGTCGCCTTCAGCCATCCCTGCAACTCAACCTTATCGTCGCCCTTGCGCTTCAGGCTGCATCGGACCTCCACCGGCCCCTGGACGACAAAATCCAGCTGCTCGTCGAGCCCCTCGATCACCTGGAGTTCGTACTGATTGCCAGCGGGAGATATCTCATTGAACCGAATCCGCATCGTTGCCACAACTCCAGGCAAGAAGGTCAATTGTAAAAAAAATTGAAAATATACAGAATAGAGAGAAAAGCTGCCAGCGAAAAATGACAAGACCGCGGGGAAAGTGATGCGGCGCCCAAGCCGCAAAGACTCAATCAAGTTGAAATATCAAGGGAAAAGGGTGGATGGCCAACGGACCGGGCACCCCTTTGACCCCTTGGCCAACTGGACGCCCGGCAGCGAACGGGGTCAGGATTTGAGCTTTTCCTTTTCGATCTCGACGACCTTTTCCTCGAGTTGCTTGACCAACCCGGTATACCCGTCCTTGCGCAGGATCTCCTTGAACTGCTCCATGTAATTGCGGATCAGGCTGACGCCTTCGACCACCACGTCATAAGTCATCCACTGTTGGTCGTGAAGGAGCATGATGTAGGAAACCGGGACTGACTTGCTCTTGTCCACCAGCATGGTCTGCACCTCAGCGCGATCGTCCTTGATCCGCTGCTGGAGAAACTCCACCTTCTGGCCGGCATACTCGTCGATCTTGTCTACATAGGCGTTCTGCAGCAACTTGGTGAACAACCGCTCGAACTCGACCCGCTGCTGCTCGTCCAACTGCCGCCATTGATGGCCAAGCACCCGTTTCGACATTTCGCGGAAATCGAACCGCTCCTGGGCCACATTGACCAGTCGCTGCAGTTGCTCCTTTTTGGACAGGTTTTTCAGCTCAGGGTCCGAGAGGGTATCGGTCACTTTTTTGACAAACGGGCGCATCTGCTCCGTGGGGTCCGGAGTCGCCGCGGCCAGATCCTGGCTGCCAAATATGCCAGTAAAGAGGGAAACAACACAGACAACAACGACAAACAGTTTTCCGCGCATCATCACTGCACCTTCATCCCGGCGCCAGCCGGGTTGTTATTTTGTTATTGGAACAGAAAAATCAGAATGGCCGCGCATCTTGTCCCGCATCTGAAAGTAGCCGTTGCGGAAGGCCACATACGGGTCAAAACTCAGTTTTTTCAACTCCTCGTACTGGCCGAGGCGCAACGACAACCGGTTGATTGTACTGGAGCCATACACCGTGCTCATGGTCATGCTATCGTCGTTCCAGGGATAATAGGAAGACATGGCCATGGAGTCAAGCATGGTTCCGGTGAGATCGCGCATGGTGGAAGGCCCCAGGAAGGGCACGACCAGATACAGGCCGTCACCGATGCCCCAGGTGGCAAAAGTTTCCCCAAGGGTACCATGGACCCGGGCGATCTGGAATTCCTTGGTGGCTGGATCGGCAAATCCAAAGACGCCGCAGGTGGAGTTGATGAGAAACCGGCCCAGGGCCCGGCCGGAATCCTTGAATCGCCCCTGCAAGAGACAGTTGACAGAACGGATCGGCTCGCCCAGGTTGTTGAAGAAGTTGCCGATACTGCCGCGGATGTCTGCCGGAAGCACATGACTATAGCCGGTTGCCACCGGGTTGAGCACCCAGAGGAACAACCGGTCGTTGAAGGTGAACATCGCCCGGTTGAACGGCTCGAGCGGGTCATAGACCTCGACCGTATCCTCGTCGTCCCTGTAGCTTTCGTCATCGAGGAAATCGACCGCGGCCCATGCCTGACCGATACAAGTCAAGGTCAGCGCCAGCAGCAAGCCCCATCGCAGCAACAGCATACGGTATCCACGTTTCATGGCCAATCATCCCTGAAAGAAGGTTATTTCCCAACCTGACCGAAGGCAAATTTGGAGATAAGGGATTCCAGATCCACCGACGACTCCGTGTCCACGATCGTCTCGCCGGCATTGTACAGTTTCTCGTCGCCGCCAAGGGTGATCTGGATCAGCTTGTCGCCGATGATCCCCTGGGACTTGACCGAGGCCATGGAATCCACGGGGATCTTGACGCCGCGATCCACCTGCAGTTTGACCACGGCCCGGTTATCGGCGTTCAAGCTCAACTCCCGCACCTTGCCCACGGTGACGCCGGCGATCTGGACATCGGCCCCGGCTTTGACGCCGGAGATGTTGGTGAATTCGGCATTGAGCGGATAGGTCTTGGCTCCGGTCAGCCAGGAAATCTCGCCCAGTTGCAGAGCCAGCCAGCCAAGGGCCGCAAAGCCCATCACCAGAAACAAACCAACCACGATTTCGACGCGGGAATTGCCCATCTTTTTTCTCCTCAGTTTCCTTAACTCGCCTGCATGCCGATCACCATCCGGGCGAACTCGCGGATGAACGGCTTCTCGGAATGAACGATCTGACTCGCTTCGGTGAACACATCCAGTTCGCCCTTGTTCAACAGGATGATCAGGTCGGCAAGTTCGAACACCTGCGGGATGTCGTGGCTGACAATCACCGCCGTATAGCCGAGGCGCCGCTGCGTTTCGGTGAACAACTCGTAAATCTCCCGGGTCATCACCGGGTCAAGGCCCGTGGTCGGTTCGTCGAAGAGGACGATTCCCGGTTCCAGTTGCAAGGCCCGGGCCAGACCGACCCGTTTTTTCATGCCGCCGCTGAGTTGGGCCGGGTATTTGTCCTCGTGCCCGGTCAGTCCTAGTTGCTCAAGCGTTGCGCCAACCCGGGCGGCGATCTCGGCCACGCCCAGGCGGGTGCGCTCCCGCAGGGGCAGGGCGATATTCTCGAACACGGTCAGGCTGTCAAACAGGGCCGAACCCTGAAAGAGCACGCCGAACTGCATGCGCATTTCCTGCAGCGCCTTGTAACCCATGGCCGCCACATCCTTGCCGTCGATGAGGATCTGGCCCGAGTCCGGCCTGAGCAGGCCAAGGATCAGCTTGAGGATCACGCTTTTCCCCTGGCCACTGCCGCCGGCAATCACGGTGGTGGCACCCCGGGGCACGGAGAAGCTGACCTGGTTCAGCACCGCGTTTCGTTTGGCCCGCTCGCCAAACGACTTGCAGACCTCGACAAAACGGATGGCGCTGTCGCCCACCTGCGCCCCGACGGTTTGGTGCTCGCTCATAGCAGCACCGCGGTGAGCAGGTAATCGAAGATCAGTACCGAGATAGAGCTCATCACCACCGCCTGGGTGGTCACCTTGCTCACACTCTCGGCGCCAAAGCCGGCGCCGCGAATCTTCTGCACGAAATAGCCGCGACCGGTGCAAATCCAGACCACCAGCAGGCCGAAGGCGAAGCTTTTGATGATCCCCATGCGGATGTCGTGGTCGGTGACGCTCTGCTGCATGCCCGAAAAAAACGCGCCGCCGTTGACGCCCATTAGATGTACCCCGGCGATATAGCCGCCGGTTATGCCGACCACGTCGAACATCGCGGTCAGCAGGGGCACCGAGATCAATGCCGCCAGCAATTTGGGCGAGATGAGGTAACGAAACGGATCGATGGCCATGCACTCAAGCGCGTCGATCTGCTCGGAGATGCGCATGATGCCGATCTCGGCGCACATCGCCGACCCGGCGCGGCCAGCCACCATCAGCGCAGTCAGCACCGGCCCGAGTTCCATGATCAGGGTCAGGGACACCGCGCTCCCGAGCATGCCCTCGGCCCCGAACTTATGCAGCGAATAGTAGCCCTGCAAACCCAGCACCATGCCCGAGGACAGGGCGGTGAAAAAGATGACCGTGAACGATCCGGCGCCTATGAAGCTCATCTGCTTGAGCAGTTCCCGGAAGCGGAACGGGTGCTTGAAGAGGCCCGCCAGGGCGAGGAGAAGAAAGATGCCCATTCGACCAAGATCGGTCAGGACATAGAGGGTTTGATCACCCAGCGCGGCCAGGGCGGCCAGCGGTGATCGTGTTTCCCGTGCGGTCTGATTCATGAGGAAAAAATCGGTACTACCGGCAGATGACTTTATATTTCAGCGCCTGTTTGCTTGCACGTAAAAAAAGTTCGCTCTGGGCATGCCCGCGCGAACTCCGCTGATCCATTTCCCCCCTGGCACCCGCCGCTTTGCGCGCCGAAAGCCCAGTGGCAGGATATCAATAATATCACACTCAACCGGGAGAATGGCAAGATAAATATGAGGCCCGGCCCTTCCGTGGTGCTACTCACTGACGGCATCAAAGACAACTGGGCCGGCCCGGATTACCCGGGCCGACCCAGTTGTTCTCATCAGACAGTAACGCCTCCAACCCGTTCATCCACGGGCGGAACCGTTTCTTCCGCCTAGCATCAATAGACGCCCAGCAGGTTGAGGGCCAGCAAAGTCAAGCCCGCACAGGCGACCCGCTTGACCACGGTTGGGCTGACCCGCTTGGCAATCTGCGGCCCGATGTACCCGCCGAGCAACGCGGCCGGAAACATGGCCAGGAAGAAGAGCAGGTCGAAGTTGCCGAACTGATAGTGGCGCATCGAACTGATCGAGGTGTTGAAGAAGATGGCGAGCAACGAGCTGCCGACCACCAGGTACATGGGCAGCCGCAGGGCCACGGTCATCAGCGGCACCATGAAGGGCCCGCCGCCGAATCCGAACATCGACGACATGACGGCAATGAGAAACCCGCCGATGCAGCCGACCACCATATTGACATTAAATTCCTGTCCCCAGAATTCTACTTTCATTGTCTGTTTCTCCTTCTATCAACCCTGTTATTTGCCTTTGGCGTTTTCTTCCGCCCGCTTCTTGAACTCTTTGAGGATGGCCTGCTCTTTCTTGTTCTTGGCCAGATATCCGGGCGTGGTCTGCCAGAACATCAATGCCGCAAGAATAAGGAGAATCCATCCAAAGGCGAACTTAAACTGCGCCAGGGTGATCATCTCAGTCAGCTTGGGCCCGATAAAGCCGCCCACCAGCATGGCCAGGCCGATGCCGCAGCCGAGTTTCCAGCTGATGAAGTTGATCTTGGAGTAATTGAAGATGCCGCTTCCCTGTGAGAACAGCACGGTCGGCGTGACCGTACCTGCGACGATGGTGTGCGGCAGGGCCGGGAACAGGGTTACCAGCAGCGGATTCATGATGAAGCCACCGCCCGCGCCCATGAGTACGCCGAAGATGGCGACAACCAGTGTCAGCAGGAAGGGATAGATCAGATTGAGGCTGGTTCCAGCGTTGGCCAGGTACATGGTCGGAAAGCTGATCTTGTTGTCAAAGGTGGCAGGCTGACTTTTGACGTTCTTGTCGACCACGGCCACGATGTTGTATTTGCCCGGGGCCACGCCATTGCGGATCTTGAGGTCGGCGGAGAAGGTGCCGTCAGGCTTGACCTCGAGGTTGGCGCCAAAAACATTGTTGATACTGCGGAACCGCGCCTTGACCAGTTGCATGGAACGCTTCTTGGTCTCCTTCTCGTCCATGGCCGGAAGCAGATCGCCGCGGCTGCCGATGACGCTGGCCATCAGGGTGGACTGGTAGCGATCGATCTTGGCCTTGGCAGGCACAGTGTAGGCAACGTCGGCGCCCAGATTCTTGAGCAACTCTGAATAGCTCCATTTGCCCTTCTTCTTGGCTTCCTCGTCGATCTTTGCCTGCAAGTCCTTGGGCACGATGATCTTGTAGTAGGCCGGCATCTCTCCGGTGATATAGAATATGTAAGGTCGCTTGCCGGTTTCCTTGTCCGGGTCGGCGTCGAAGCGGTTGGCCCGGACGTCGTGTCCCTCAGCCCAGATTTCCAGATAGACCGGCTTGCCGGCCGGCGCCTGGCCGGTCACCTTGATGGTGCCGCCGTTGTTGATTTCGGTCTTGTCAATGGTGACGGTCACCGCGCCCGGCGCGGCCGTTTCCGCGGCCTGTGCCGCCTGCGCGCCTAGAAGCGCCACCATTGCCGCAAAGCACCACGGCAGTATCATGCCCCTTGTGTTCATGTCAGGTGTCTCCTTTCCTGTGTTGGTTCGCCGCCATGCTTCCCCATTCCCGGTTGCGGCGGCAGTTCGATCCTGTCAGAGCGACCCCCCGAACCCTTTCGGTTCCTGGGCCGCCTTCCCTCTCCTTTGTGTTGTCGCGCACCTCCTTTTTCGGTTGGTACAAGGTGTTATCCGTTGTCATGGTCGTCCGTCAGGGTCAGGATGGTGCTTGCGCCCACATAGTCCCTGCGGCTGAATCCGGTCATTGCCGTCATCTTGCGAGTGAGTTCGCCTATCTGTTTCAGGTTGCGGATGATGACCGCCAGTTCGTCGGCCTGCTCCGGCGGCAACTGCTCATCCGCCAGCATCTCCGCCGTGCCCAGGGCGGCAAACAGCGGGCTGTTGATCTCGTGGGCCACGGTGCCGGCCAGTTCGACAACCCCCTGAAGCCTGCTGCGCTCCATTGTTTCCTCGGCCAGCAGCCGTTCGGCGGTGATGTCGCGGATGATCTCGATCACGGAGTCGACATCCCCCTGGTCGTTGCAGATCGGCGAGGCCGCCCGTTCGTACCAGCGCGAGCCGTCCCCGGCCTGGAACTCCTGGACAAAGGGCTGCATCTCCTCGCCCTGGAGAATCTGATCCACCGGGCAGCTCTGCCCATCCGCGCTCCAGCACAGCTCGCCATACCGCATCCCCACCACCTCAACCTCGGCCTTGCCCACGGCCTCGAGGAAAACCCGGTTGGCCAGCACCACCTGCCGCTGTCGATTGATCACCAGCAACTGGTGCTGGAGGCTGTTGATGATGTTGGCCAGAAACTGCTCCTTGCCTTCAATGCGCTCGACCAGCAGGTTGATCCGCTGATAATTGCGGGCGTTGCGAATGGCGGCGGAGCCAACTTCAGCCAGGGTGGCGGCGAAGCGTACCTCGGCATCGGTGAACACCCGGGGCCGGTCGGCGAGCACTCGCATGACGCCTATGACCTGGCCATCGACCTTGAGCGGCACGGCCAGCAGCGAGACAATGCCCTCGTGCTCCATCTGCTTGTGGTACTCGACCCGGGAGTCGCGGCTGACGTCGTAGATGGCCACCGGCTCGCCGGCCAGCACCAGGCGGATATTGGCCTCCCCCTCCACGTCGCCGCGATGTAGGTAGGCCCGGGAGAGGCCATGAGCCGCCGCCAGTTCCAGATGGCCGCTGGCCGGATCGAGCAGCCGCAGGGTGCAGCCCTTGGCCTGCATGCTGATCGCCACCCGTTCGGCCATGTTCTGGAGGATGGCGTTCAGCTCGAGCGTCGAGTTGACCAGCCGGGACATGGCCTGGATCTCGCGCAGGAAATCCAGCCGCACCTCCATCTCCGCGAATGTCCGCCCGTGGGCGATGGCGATACCCACCTGTTCGGCCAGCACCATGCAGCAGGCGATCTCGCCGGCGGTGAAGACCCGGTCGGAACGGGTCAGCAGTCGCATGATGGCAATCAGCTCCCCGCGGAACAGCACCGGCAGGGTGAGCACGCCCTTGATGCCCTCGCGGCTGGCCTCGTCGCGGAAGGGCACGAACGGATCCTCGTCCACATGCGTGCTGTGCACCGGATGACCGGACTCGATCATGGTCATGGTCGCCTCGGTGTCGATAACCTCCCGCGACAGGTATTCCAGCGACACCCCGTGGGCCGCGCCCAGGACAAAGGTGCGGGTCGATCGGTCGAGCAGGCGGATGGTGCAGGCGTCGATGCCGAGCAGGTCGGGCAGACAGCGGACAATGGTCTCCATCACCTCCTGGTGATCGCGGGCCATGGCAGTCAGCCCGGTCACCTGCTGGATGATGCGCAGGAACTGCTGTTCCTGCTCGCGCCGTTCTTTCATGCCCTGCCCCGGCGCCGTTCTAGGCGCCCTGCCGCCGGCCTCGGGCCGTCAGCACCTTTTCCACCTTTTCCTCGAGCTCGCTGCGGTCAATGGGCTTGACGCAGTACTCGTCCGCGCCCAGGCTGATGGCCTCCCTGGCCGTTTCCACAGTCGGGTAGCCGGTGAGCATGATCGCGCCCATGGCCGGGTTGTCTTCCTTGAGGATGGCCAGCACCTCGATGCCGCTCATCTTCTTGAGCTTGATGTCGAGGATGGCCAGGTCCACCGGGTTCTGGCGGGCAAAGGCAATGGCCTCGTCCTCCTCGGTGAAGGTGTGGACGGTATGCCCACGCTTGCGCAGGATCTTGCCAACCAGCACGGTGGCATCGAGGACATCGTCGAGAGTAAGTATGACAGCCATGGTGTTCTCCTTGGATGGCTCAGCGGTTAATCCTTGATAATGGCCGTTTCCCGGGCCACGGGCAGGAGCAGGCGGAACAGGGCTCCAGGGATGGTGGTCTGGTTGGGGCCGTTCACCGGGCTTTCGACCTCGATGGCGCCGCCGTGCTCCTGGATGATGCCGTAGGACACGGACAGACCCAGGCCTGTGCCCTTGCCCACCGGTTTGGTGGTGAAAAAGGGATCGAAGATCCGGGCCTTGATCTGCTCCGGTATACCGTCGCCGGTGTCCCGAATCTCCACCCGCACCAGTCCGGCCTGGGGGTCGAAACCGGTGCGCAGGAACAGCTCGCCGCCGCCCTTGGCCTCCATGGCGTGGTGGGCGTTGTTGATCAGGTTGACAATCACCTGACGCAGTTTTTCGGGGTCGCCGGTGATCTGGGGCAGGTCCGCGGCCAGGTCGAGCCGCACCTTGATGTGGCTGAGATTGAGGTTGTGCTCGGTGACCGCCGCCGCGTCCTCGACGATCTCACTGATGTTCACCGACTCCCGGGCGCTGCCCGACTGGCGCGAGTACTTGAGCAGGTCGGCGACGATCTTGCGACTGGCCTTGGTCTGGCGCTCGATGACCTCCAGGTTCTGGAAGGTCTCGGATTCGCGTTCGAAATCGTCCATCATCAGCTGGGTGTATCCAAGGATGATGCCAAGCGGGGTGTTAATCTCATGGGCGATGCCGGCCGCCATCTGGCCCACCGTGGCCATCTTCTCACTGGAGACCAGCTGCTCCATCATGGTCTTGAGCCGGGTGAGGTCCTTGGCGATGCCCTCGGAGCCGACGATGGCGCCGTGGTCGTCATACAGGGCGTTGGCCGAAATCAGGACATAAATGGTCGAGCCGTCCCGCTTGCGGAACTCAGCCTCGAGATCACTGACGTAACCGGAACGCTTGAGCATGGCCGCGTAGGTTTCCACATCGCCCTCGTGCCTGAACAGGTCCCGCAGCCCCAGTCCCTGCGATTCGCCCGCCTCGTAGCCGAGCATGATCAGGCCGGCCGGATTCATGTCCACGATTTGCCGGCTCGCGTCGGTGAAAAAGACCATGTCTTTCGAGGCGGTGAACAGGTGGCGGAACTTCTTCTCCGACTTGGAGAGTTCCTCGGTTCGCTCCTCGACCTTGTCCTCCAGGTTCTGGTTGAGTTCCTTCAACTCGCGTGCGGCATGGGCCAGGCGGGTTTTGGACTGTTTGAGCTTGGCCGCCTCCTGCTCGATGGCTTCGTAGGCCTGGACACCCTTGTGGTAAAAGATCATGACCGCGGCCACCGAGATCATGAACAGGGTGTTGAAGCCGCCCGAGTAGGGGGCAATCATCCGCCAGACATCGCCGAGGCCGGCTATGTACATGAGTTCGCGGGAAATGTGGCCAACCGCCCGACTGATGGCAAAGGCCGAAATGGCCAGGTTCACGTAGAAGAGGTAGCCCCAGAGAAAGTTGTCCGGCTTCAGCCGGGTCAAACGGAAGGCGTACAGGGTGGCGAGAAAAGAAAACACGATGTTGGCAGCGGACCCGGCGATATCGACCAGGATGGCTGGCAGCATGGGCAGACCGTTCATTCGCCCCCCCGTTTGCCTTGTGTTCCGGCCACCGAATGATAGAAGGAGCGCATGCCGATGAAGAGAAAGAACAGGGCCGGCACACAGAGCAGGTGATCCAGTTTGGTGATGAAGTAGGAGAATTTGTGCAGGTCAATCGGGCTTTTCAGAATGGTCTGCAGATACCCGTTGTGCTGAAGGAGTTCCTGCGGGTCGAGCGAGACTCCCACCGCGTGGCCGGTGAAGGCGACAATGTTCCAGGCCGCCATGAGGATGCAGTAGAGCTGGAGATAGCGCCAGCCGCGTCCGGTGAAGGCGGTGCGGCGGATGTCCCAGTAAAAGTACCCGAGGGCTAACAGGTAATGAATATGCGCCATCTGATGGACGTACAACCCCTCGGGCTCGCCGTGCACCTGCAGCGCCAGCGCCTCGCCGGGCAGGCAGAGTACGGCTGCCAGGGTCAACAACAGCGGCGTCACGGTGAGGATTCTTTGGTTCATGGGCACGGGTCTGATATGCATTTTCTGGTCGGGTAGCAGTTCGTGCTTTGTGTTAAGCACGTTGGATGCCAGTTTGACCACAACGCCGGTCCATGGGCGCAACCCCCCTTATTCATGGTATTCCAAGGGAGGGTGCCCAATTTCCGCCTACCCGGTGGCGGGCCACGATTCACCGAACCAGCATGCTCATGCGCAACAAAAATGAGGCAATGGCAACAAAAAGAATGCGCACTGCCGATAGGGCCTATATTTTGGAAAAAGGAAGTTGAAGAATCAATAGCTTTGTCGACCCCCTGCACAGGGAGGCGAGCTCAATCCATGTCGAGCCCTACGGACAGGCTCCGCCCGATGCAGTGAGGGGTGAGACTCGCTGGCATGACCCATGGTCGCAGGTTGAAAATTTTGATGGCTTGAGTGCGGCTGCTGGGAGTAATGGCTCGCATAGTTGTCCTATTAACGTCATAATGGCGAAAATATAGAGGCACACCGCCGGAGGGACACATTATGCACCCAGGAAAAACGCTGTTTTCTTCCCTTCTCCTACTTATCAGCTTGACCGGCCAGACCCTGCTGGTGACTATGGAGTCACTAGCAACCCAGTATACTGTGACCAGGAAAGACAACGCCATTTCAACGAATTCAGACCCACCCATCCTCAGCCTCCGTGAGACACTGTCCCTCGCCAACCAGAATCCTGGGATGGATTTGATCATTCTCTTGGGGGGGACCTACACCTTATCCATCGCCGGCAGTGATGAGGACAACAACCTCACCGGCGATCTCGACATTCTGGACAGTGTCGTCATTGTCGGAGCCGGACCGAACAATACCATTATTGACGGCGGCGGCATTGATCGCGTGTTTGACATAGGTGTCGGAGCAACAACAGACAACACAATCGTTCAGATAGAAAATCTGACCATTCAGAACGGTCGAACTGGGGCTGCTATGGCCCGGAAGGGTGGCGCCGGTATCCTCAGCGAACGGCGGCTTATTCTGAACAACGTGGTGATACGGAACAACACTGTGGAGGGAGGTGAGCTTGATAGCGTAGGCGGAGGAGTATACATTACAAATTCAGGCACCCTCAATATGACCAACACCACCATCTCTGGCAATCAGGCAAGACAGGGTGGTGGCCTTTTCGTTGCTCCTTTAGTGGAGGTAAAAATCAATCAAAGTTTGTTCACTGGTAATCAAGGTTATGTCGGCAGCGCAATTCAAAGTTATGGTAGCCTGCAACTGATTAACACAACAATTGATGATAACAAATTCAACGGTCAAGGTGGCTATTGTGCTTTGAGCGTGGACGGAACCGCAACAGTCTCTTTTTGCACGATAATGGGAAATTTGAACTCAGATGGATCCCAAAGCTCTGGTGTATGTACCTCCACCACAGGTCTCTTGAGCCTGAGCAATACCATCTTGGCGGGAAACAAACAAATTGATAATAGTACAAGCATTAATTGCCAGTTGACAACCACTCTGACCAGTGCCACCAACAACTTGGAAGACGCCAACACCTGTGGCTTCTCCCCTGCCACCAACCTGATCAACACCGACCCCAAACTGGGGCCGCTCCAGGACAACGGCGGTCCCACCCAGACCCGGGCGCTAGCCGCGGACAGCCCGGCCATCGATTATGTGAAGGTCAACACTGGCGTCACCGTTGACCAGCGCGGCAGCAAACGTCCGGTCGGTCCCTGGGCCGATATTGGCGCCTACGAATATGAGCGAGATGTCTCTCCAATCTGTTTTCCCATCCGCTCTTCGGATGGCAAAACCGCGGTCATCTGCCTATAATCCTGCTCGCCGTTCAAACATGCAGGTTTTGTTGCAAAAAAAGGTGTCAGCTTTATTTTGAGCGACCGCCGATCAGGCGAGCAACATTCAATATTCCGTTCCTGTACCCCGTCCTCTTTTTCCGACATGCGGGAGTGTATTCCTTTTTTCTGAACCAAGTCATAGGACAGAAGCAAGGATGCACAACGCTTTGTATCCGCAGCGAAAAGATCCTATTCCTTTCTATCAGTACCGAGCAGGCTTCTGTCGATGCGGGGTTGGAGGAGGGCCAGCAGATCGGCTGAATCCAAGTAGGGGCAGGGTTTGCCGTAGGGAAGCATACGTTTCAATTTAACGAGTTCTTCTACCCCCGATGATCCATGCCGCTTCATAGAGGGAGCCGCTGTAAATCCATACTCGCAGACCTTGCAGAGCGCAAGCAGGAGCGGCAAGGATTAGCTTCTAAATGAGGTTTACGTCTGTAGGCACGGACAGGATGGAGGACGCGAGAAGTGGGCCGTGAAGTGGCCGTTTGGCAGGGATGCTGGAAACAGGGCGGCACCGGGCCGGGAGGGCATGCCGCAGGCATTGTTGATTCTCGACACCGCTCCAAGGGGTTGTGACGGTTTCCGGGACAACCAGCCTCGCTACACGACTGGGGGGGCAATTCAGGCAAACATTTGAAGTCTTGCTGGGCTTCTAACTGATTGGTATCTTAAAAGTTGGTGTCCACCGTCGACGACCCTACTCACCCTTCCTCCAACACTGCTCTCAACTGAGCGGCCACTTCCTTTTTTGTAAGCGGTTTCATTGCAAATCCCTTGATACCGTAGGCCTTGGCCTTGGCCTCGTTGACCAGGTTGCTATAGCCGGTGCAGAGAATGATCGGCAGACCGGGACGAATCTGGAGCATGCGCCGGGCGAGGTCAAGGCCGGTCATGCCCGGCATGGTCTGGTCAGTGATAACCACGTCGAAGCGGTGGGGATCGTTCTGGAAGGTTGTCAAAGCCTCGAGGCTGCCTGAACACACCGTCACCTCGTAGCCGAGGCGTTCGAGCATGGACTGGCCCATCTCGATGAGGATCTCCTCATCATCGACCAGGAGGATATGGCCTCTGCCAGTGGCAACCGATTCCGCCACATCGTCCGGGCTGGTGCTCTCGTGGTCGCAGGATGGCAGGGTGAAGGTAAAGACGGTGCCCTTTCCGGGATCGCTGGCGCAGGTGATGAAGCCACCGGAGGTGCGGACAATGCCGTCGACAATGGCCAGACCCATGCCGGTACCCTTACCCACCTCCTTGGTGGTAAAATAAGGATCGAAGATCCGGTCCCTGATCTCCGGGGGAATACCCGGGCCAGTGTCGGCGACGGAGAGCTGGACAAAGGGGCCGGGAACAAGGTCTGGATGGAGGGTGAGGTCGGCCTCGCTGCAGTCGATGTCGTCGATGGAGATTTCCAGGCTGCCACCGGTC
>JBGSPP010000055.1:0-11048 GCA_041738515.1 Desulfobulbus sp. | reverse complement strand
ATCATCCCAGGGGATGAGGTCGGCCAGTATCACCCATCGGTTTTCAGGGTCAAGCGAAGTGCGAAACGGGCTGGAAAATCCAGCCAGGGTCAACTGTTTTTGGCTACGATATCGAATCATGAGGCGCACGATTTTTGAGGGGTCTTCGCTGATATTTGTGCGTTTACCTTAACAAAAATTCATTGCTTACTCAATGATATCAAATTGATATCTAATTCTGAGGACAATCTACTTACAAGAGAAAATCGCATTGTATGTAAACATTATTTGGGATACCTCGGAACATGTCAACTGTGAACCCGCATAAAACTAGCAAAGGTTTACTTCTCCAAGAAGGTAAACATTTAACTGTCTATATGGTCTCTTGGTTGAGAAAGGGACGATATCGGGCCGGGTGCCGTGCCAGGTTGATGCAGACCCCGGGCAGGGATAGCCCAGGGTGGCTGGTGTAAAATTAGGGACAGGCGGATATTGCAATATTATATAAATTTCACCATCGACCTAGTTTCGCTTTCTTCTCCCAATTGCAGCAATCCCAGCCAAACCAGTTCCGAAAAGAAGAATGGTTGAAGGTTCAGGGGTTGGACTGATAGAAGGTTTTGAGCTTGATAACGATGTGAGCGTCCTTGAATGCAAAGTTCCCATTGCACGGGTGGTGAATTGCTCCCGGAAGTCAAAATATAAATAAAATATATCAAAATCATTGAATGAGAAGTCTTGATCTAACGAATCAGTCTTAAACACATTTTTATGTGAAGATTCCAGAGTCAACCCGAAAGAGCTTAAATAACAACCATCAAGAAGAGCAACGCCTGGGAGAGGTTCTCCGAAGCCTTGTGTAAGATCTTCTATACCAGAATACATTTCAAATGTATCTTGACTTTCGTTATTCATGCCATTTGTTAATTTTATCGCACCACGATTAAATATTGCTGTTGAATATTTTTCTGTTGTAATAGTAAATTCAGTTACGAGATACTTAAAACCATTAGCATCACCGGCATATGCAGAATCATCCGGGGTGTAGGTAAAAGAAATATGAATTTCATCCCCAACATCAAAATAACCGAAAACATCCTTTTCGAAATAATTCTGGTCAAGTTCGTCAATTTTTGCAGTGAGATTCACTGTGATAGCAGATGCCTGATCGGAAATAAGAAAACAGGAAATTAACAGAATGAACAATACCCGCATTATCCTACCTCCAGCTGTAGGTTAATTATGTCTGTTTAATCTATCTCGGCCTTAAAATGGTTTATCTTTCAATAACGGTATAACACTAAGAGCAATTTGTTACAACGAGTAGAGATTATGCGCAACAGATTGTTACATTTATCCGGTTGGCGAACATCGACGAGGCCAGTGGCCCGGAAGATTGTGAACCGTCATGGTTGAGCAAAAGGACGATGAGGCAGCAACTTGCTGGCAACCAGGTTATTCTCGGAATGGAAGATTTTACAAACCCTTCTGTGATCGTTGTGGCAGAGGCTCTGTTTCATCGCTGAAACAGAGGAATGCCCGGGTCGATTGGAAATTTGATGGTGCGGACAGGCCCCTCGATGTCTTACTCGATTAGAGGTTAAACCTGATGTTCAGGATGTCGCCGTCAGCGACGATGTACTCCTTGCCCTGCACGGCGAGTTTGCCGGCCTTTTTCAGTTCGGCCTCGCTTCCGTGAGCGATGAGTTCATCATACTTCATTACCTCCGCGCGGATGAAGCCCTTCTGCAGATCCGAGTGGATGACGCCGGCGGCCTTGGGCGCAGTCGAATGCAGGCGCACGAGCCACTGGCGAACCTCGTCCGGGCCGACCGTGAAGAAGGAAATACGGCCAAGCGCCTTCAAACACAATCCGGTGAGGACCTCCAGAGCCGAGACGGCAATGCCGAGATCCTGGAGGAACTCCTGCCGCTCTTCCTCGCTGTCAAGCAGCGCAATCTCCGACTCAACCTTGGCTGACACAACCATAGCCTCCATCTTGCCGGCCGTGCACATATCGTTGACCTGTTCAATGAGCGCGGTCTCGTTGTGCTGGTCTTCGGAGACGTTGAAGACCAGGATCAACTCCTTCCTGGTAATGAACGGGTAACTCCGGATCAGCAGTTCCTCTTCCTCTGCCAATTCCATCAGCCGCAAAGGCTGCTCGTTCTCCAGATGTGCCTGCATCCGTTTGAGCAGATCCAGTTCCTTGATCTGACGCTCATCCTTGATTTTTTTCAGGCCCGTTTCCAGTCGTTCGATCCGTTTTTCCAGGAAAATCTGGTCATGCAGCAAAAACTCGGCATTGACCGCTTCGACGTCGCGCAGAGGATCGACCGAGCCTGCCGAGTGGTAGACAGACTCGTCCTCAAAGGCGCGCACCACATGGCAGAGTACGTCGACATCATTGATATCACGAAAAATATCTCCCTTGGTGATTGCCTCCTGCTCCATCTTGGAGAGGAGCACCAGATCGATGCGGGCCCTGGTCTCCTTTTTCGGAGAATACATGGCCACCAGACGATCAAAACGCTTGTCCACGATGTCGGCCGTGCCGGGGATGGGTTTTTGAGGACCGGCCACATCGTGAACCCTGCTGCCGGTCAAAACCTGAAAAAGTGTCTTCTTGCCGGTTTGCGGCAACCCAACGATTCCTACCTTCATACCTGCCTCGACGGATTGTAACGGGACCTCAAAGGGCCCACATTGTGAAAGTCGTAACGCTCTGTGAAAATTCTCGACAGCGTGATTGCTATTGTCCCCGGTGCCAGCCTCTCCCGACCAGACGACGACAGCGCAACGCGAACATAAATCATTTCATTGCCGATTGCATCGAACTTCGGCCAGGGAATAGCGACGTGTTACCCGACAAATGCGCCGGCACAGGGCTCAATTTCAGCCCAAGGAGGGGATGGCAGTCCTGGCAGTTTGGCTGGTTGCAATATTCTTCACGACAGTCCCGTATTCATCTGGGTGCCTTTGAGAAAGGACGGAACAGGGGAAACCGGCAAAACTGGGTACATTGGTTGGGGGGCGGCAGCAGGAGACGGTAACGGTGAGCGGGGGGGAAAATACCGCGGCAGAAGCCTGCCGCGGTATGGTGATGCTTATGCTGGAAGAGGGCGGGAGCCTGATTGTGCATTGCTCCGAGAGAGTTCAGGCGACCTGCTCGAAGATCGCTCCCTTGGCGCCGCAAACCGGACATTTCTCCGGGGCCTTGCCCAGTTCGATATAGCCGCAAACCGGGCAGAGGTAAAACTCACTGACGTCGAGGTCCACGCCCTTCTTCACCGCCTCAAGCGCCTTGGTGTAGATCTTGGCATGCACGGCCTCGGCATCGACGGCAAATTTGAACATGGTCTTGGCCTTGTGGCCGTCGGCAACCGCCATTTCTACCATGGGCGGGTACATTTCGGTGAACTCGTAGGTCTCGCCGTCGATGGCGCCCTGCAGATTTTCAGCGGTAGTGGCGATCATGTCCAGAGCCTTGAGATGGCCTTCGGCGTGGATGCGCTCAGCTTCGGCGGTGGTCCGGAACAGTTTGGCGATGTTGACGAACCCGTCTTTTTCGGCCTTTTTGGCGAAAGCGCGGTACTTCTGGTTGGCCTGGCTCTCGCCGGCAAAGGCTTCCTTGAGATTGTCCTTGGTTGTTGCCATGCAGTTTCTCCTCGTTTCTGTGGATTGGTTGTGCCGGATATAACCGGCCTGTTTCTACGGCGCATTGATCAGCGGTTCGGAATGTGTCCCGTCGGCGTGGCGCTTTGCGCCTTGTTACCAGTACCGTCCGCAATGCTGCGTAAACTACAGCATATCCCCTGGGGAGGCAAGCCTTAAACAAGAATAAAAATTAACTGATATAGTTTCTCGGTTGTTTGGCGGGTTTTAATTTTTCCTGGCACCGAATACCAGTTTGCCTCCCATGTGGCCTGCAAGGCCAACGGATGCAAGCAGCAGGCCGGCGAGCAGCAGGTACAGCCACCGGCCCCCGGAGGGCGTGGTGATGATCGCCGGCTGGGCCACGCGCCAGATGGTCAGGATCAACAGCAGGAGAACGGCGACAGCGGAAGCCCCGATCTTGATCTTGAAGATGGAAGTCATGGCGCCCCGGTAGCGGTTCTGCCACATGATGTAGCCGGTGAACAGCACTGCCGGCATGGTGATCAGGACGAAGACCAGGCTGTAGAAGGCTGCGGTTTCAAAGAGCGGGAACCCGAGCAGGGCAGTGATCAGCAGAAACAGCATGGCCATGGGTACGACGCCGTTGGGGGTGTGGACCATGATCGGGTGGAGGTGATGCTCCATAGTCAGGTCGGTGGCGATGGTCAGTGCCTTGGCGAGCGGAGGGGGCAGATCGGTGGTCTTGGCGGCCGGCCGGGCGGATGTTTCCCGGACCGGTTCGGAGGCCGCATCAACCTTGGGCGACTCGTCGAATATCTCCACGAACATGCTTTTGTCCGCGGCGCAAACCGGACACTCGTCCGGCGGTTCGTCACCGGAATGGATATAGCCGCAGACCGTACATTCCCATTTTTTCATTGCTGACCTCCTTGATTGTTTCAGGTGAAAACAGCGCGCAAGCCAAGGGCGCTTCAACGGGCGTCACGCTCTAACAGACCTTCCGAACGCGGGTTGCGTGAATGGGGTGCAAGGGCGCCGGGATACTGGTATGTTCGATATAGCATACCACTCAGGATGTGCAACGCCTTTTGGTCATGGCAAAAACCGTTATCGCGGGCGGCCATGGACGATTTCCTGCCTGCCATTGCGGCGGAAGGAGCGAGTGTTGCGATGACGGAAATCGCCAGTGGCGAAGGGGATGTGATGCAAGATTATCGGGGCTTGGAGGGCAACAGTGCATTTGGTGGTTTGACGCCGCCGGTGATTATCGACTTGGTCGAATCATCGCTGGGAATGCGATGCACCAATCTGTGCCGTCCCTTCAACAGCTATATCAATCGGGTGTACGAACTGGCCGCGGCCGACGGGCAGGGACTGGTGGTGAAATTCTACCGGCCTGGGAGATGGTCGCACAGGGCGCTGCAGGATGAGCACGACTTTCTGCTCGAACTGGCGGCGGAGGAAATTCCGGTGATCGCGCCGCTTGCCCTGTTGGACGGCGGGACCCTGGGCCGGTACGGGAACGGATTGTTTACGGTGTTTGCCAAAAAGGGCGGCCGCAACCCGGATGAATTCGACGATGACCAGTGGCTTGCCTTTGGTCGTCTGATCGGACGGATGCACTTGGTGGGAGCGCGGCGACAGCCCGGGGATCGGCCGCGCATGCATCCCCAATCCTCAACGACCGAGCAGGTCGCCTTTATCCGTGCCAGTGGACTGCTACCCGCCGATCTTGACGCCGCCTATGCCCGGGTGACCGAGGCCATAGTCGAAGAGATCGCACCCCTGTTTGCGCGCGCCGAATTGATCCGCATCCATGGCGACTGCCACCGCGGCAACCTCATCCAGCGACCGGACGAGCCCCTCTTTCTCATCGATTTCGACGACATGGCGGTCGGGCCGCCGATCCAGGACCTGTGGATGCTGCTGCCGGGCACCCTGGCCGATTCCTCCATCCAGACCGAGCTGTTCCTGGAGGGCTACGAGACCTTCCGACCCTTTGACCGGTCAAGCCTCCGTCTGATCGAACCGCTGCGGGCCATGCGCTTTATCCATTACTCGGCCTGGTGCGCCCGGCAGGTGGTCGAAGACGGTACCTCCGAAGTCGTGCCCGATTTTGGTTCGCGTCCGTACTGGCAGGCCGAGATCAGCGATCTTGAGGATCAGCTGGAGCGCATCCGCAAGGGTGACGGTGAGCAGGAGGAAATTCCCTGGTAGAACGGGGCTCGCCTCCCATCAGCCGCGGCGGTGGACGGGCAGGGCTGAGAGCCGCTGGTAAAGTTCGCGGCCGATCCAGGCGTCGGTGGCCGCATAGCGGATCTGCTGCGCGGTCAGGTCGTCATTCGCCCAATTGGTGGTCCGTGCCGATTTGGAGATGCGGATGCCGCAGACAGCAGCGGCAAGACCCCGCAGGCCCTGATTCCGGAGGCCTCGCTGCCGTGCCATCGCTGCCAGGTCAACGAATCCCTGCGGGATGAACGGCCGCATCTCCTGCAGGCTACGCAGGTCAAAGGCCAAAGCGACCCCGGCCTTGACGATGCGCCCGTCACCCAGGATGCCGAGCAGGGTGTCGGGCAGGCCGGTGTGTTTCAGCTGGAAGAGATATACCTCGGCCGCCGAGGCCAGCTGCAGCAGGCTGGGGGCGTACTTCTGGCCCTTCCTGAATGCCGGTCGGGTTTCGGTGTCGAACCCGAGCAATGGCTCCCGCGCCAGCAGTTCCACCGCCACATCGACATCCTCCGGCGTCCGCACCAGGCGCACCGGCCCTTCCCACCCGCTGATCGGCAGCAGGTTGATCTCTTCCTTGCTGATCCCTGTCATCGTTGTCCATACTCCTCTGTCCGGATCTGTCCGATTGTTCCGGCCTGTACCTGCTGAAGGCGGTTAAGCCCGCACCCTTGTGCCCGCCAGCCCCGCAGGGGCTGTACCCCATGGCAAGGATCTTGTCATGGGTAATCGGTGCGGAGTCGGGGCGCCCAGCCTCTCTTCGACCGTTGTTTGCTGGCGACTTTGTCTGGGCGACAACCTTCTTTCTGAATTTCCCTTCATTTCTGTCACGGATGCCTGGCCAGACTGACAAACTTGAACAGGTTATTCAAGATAGATGCGTACTGCCACCAGCGGCCGTATCGGCTGCTAGATAGATTGATTGATAAAAAAGTCTTGTATAACCAGCTATTGCGGGCAGCCGTTGCGACTTAGTCTTTTCGGGAATGCATTTTGCAAAGCGTCCCTTGTGCGCTGCCGATGGAGGCCGCGTCAACCACAGGGTGAGCATGAAAACAACCGCACGCATGCCAGGACGTCCAGCCAATTCCGCCCTCACGTCGGAACTGGAGGTGCAGGCGCTTTATAACATCGTCAACCTGATCGGTTCTGCCGTGCATCTGGACACCACGCTGGCCTCCGTGCTCAAGGTGCTGCACGACAGCCTGCGCATGGAGCGGGCAACCCTGGCCCTGCTCGACGAATCAGGCCGCCACCTGACCATCCGGGCCTCCTACGGTCTCAGCGTGGTCGAGGAGCAGCGCGGCGTGTATGGCCTGAACGAGGGCATCTACGGCCAGGTGTTCAGTACCGGGTCTCCCTTTATCGTCCCTGACGTGCACAGTGAACCCCTTTTTCTCAACCGCACCGGGGCCCGCGGCAAAATTTCGAAGAAGACCATCTCGTTCATCGGCGTGCCGGTCATGCTCTCCGGTGTGCCGGTGGGGGTGCTCAGTGTCGATCGGCTGTTTGGTGCGGACATCTCCTTTGAGGAGGACGTTCGCTTCCTCACCGTTCTGGCCACCCTGATCGCCCAGTTTCTCAGCCTCAACCGTGCCATTCGCCAGGATCGTGAGCGGCTGGTCCAGGAAAACCTCAGTCTCAAGGAAAAGCTTCACGGCCGATATCACCGTCACCAGATCATCGGTCAGTCCAAGGCCATGCAGGAGGTCTTCTGGTCCATCGAACGGGTGGCGCCCTCGGGGGCCACGGTGCTGCTGCTGGGCGAGTCCGGCACGGGCAAGGAACTGGTCGCCCGGGCGGTGCACGATGCCAGCCCACGCAAAAACGAGGCGTTCATCAAGGTGAACTGCGCCGCCCTGCCGGAAAATCTGCTGGAAAGCGAGCTGTTCGGGCATGAGAAAGGCGCCTTCACCGGTGCGGTGGTGGCCCGGATCGGCCGATTTGAGCAAGCCGACAGTGGCACCATCTTTCTTGACGAGATTGGCGAGTTGCCCCTGCCGCTGCAATCCAAGCTGCTGCGGGTGCTCCAGGAACAGCAGTTCGAGCGCCTTGGTGCCTCGCGGACGCAGACGGTGGACGTTCGCATCATCGCTGCCACCAATGTCAGCCTGGAGCGTGCGGTTGCCTTGGGCAATTTTCGTAACGACCTGTACTACCGGCTCAACGTGGTTCCAATCCACCTGCCGCCTCTGCGTAAGCGACGCGACGACATCCCCCTGCTGCTCGATCATTTCCTTCGGGCGAGCAACAAGCGTAATGAGAAAGATTTGCGCATGTCCCGGGAATTTCTCGATTTCCTCACCGATTACGATTGGCCCGGCAATGTGCGCGAACTGCAGAATCTGGTGGAGCGGATGGTGATCCTCGCCGGCAGCGATGTCCTCCGGGTCGAGGACCTGCCCGAGTACATGCTCAGGCCCGAATCCGGACGGGTACCACCGGCGCTGGAACCAGGCCTGCCGACGCCGATGCTGGCCATGCCCTCCCAGTTCGGAACGCGCAAGTCGCTGAAGGATCTGGAACGCGAGCAGGTCGAGTCAGCCCTCATCCGCAACGGCTGGGTACAGTCGCGGGCCGCCCGCGAACTGGGCCTGACCCAGCGGCAGATGGGCTACCGCATGAAGAAGTTTGAACTCCAGCGACCGGAATAGGGCAGGCCCGCTTCTTAGCCCAGAATCTACGTTCGCTCGGGTTGCTTGCCCCCCTTGCGGGCAAATATTTGGTGTGCTTGTCGTGTTCCCGCACCACTGCCAACCTGCCTCCCCACTCCTCCGCTTTCCTTCTCGCCCAGCTGTTTTCTCCTGTTTTCGATATGTTCCGACAATCATGCATGGCTGAGAGGCCTGCAGATGACGACGCCCCCCTCTCGGGGCCCTTTCCTGGCCCCTGTTCTGACCAGATATTTTCTTGTTCCGAATGGCGAGTGTGATACCAGTATAACGTTGACACAGAAAGGTTGCGAGAATCAGCCGCCGATTCCGCCATCACCGGCAGACCCCCTGATCGGCCGCCGAGCCCATTCCACCATTGCCAGAAGACTCTCTATGCACAAACATACCTTGTCTCGACTTTTGCCCCGGCTCTGTCTCGTCCTGTTGCTCGCCGCGCCTGTCAAGGCTGCGGACACTGCCCTGTCTCCCGTACCCGTCGCACCGCCGCCGGTCCCTGCCGTGACAGCGGATACCGGCAAGAAAACGGCTTCTCCTGCGGATATCCCGCTACCCGCGGCTCGACCGGACGAGGCAGCGCGGGTGCGGGTGCTGCTGGTGCCTGCCGATGAGGCGATGATTTCCAGCCGTTTTTTCGGTACCATCGACAAACTGCATGTCAAGGAGAGCGACCGCTTCAAGGCCGGCGACCCGCTGGTGACCTTTGACTGCTCCGAATTGAACGCGCTGCGCGGAGTGGCCAGGTCTGAGGTCAAGCTGCAGCGCACCTCCAGCCGTGCCAGCGCCGAACTGCACGCAGAGAAGATCGTCGGCAATCTTGATCGAGACCTCGCAGCGATCAAGGCCGAGGAGGCCGCGGCCAAGCTGGCCGAGGTCGAGACCCGCATCGAGAAGTGCCGCATCCTGGCGCCGTTCCCGGGCCAGGTGGCCGAACTGAAAGCCAAGAGCCACGAGACCCTGCAGCCAGGCAGTCCGATTATGCTGATCCAGAATCCCCAGACCCTGGAGGCCCACGTCCATGTACCCTCCAAGTGGTTGGAATGGCTCAGGCCCGGGGCAACCCTGCGCGTTTTCATAGAGGAGACCGGCACGAGTTACCCCGCCAAGGTACGAACCATTGCCGCGAGGGTGGACGAGGTCAGCCGGAGCGTCAAGGTGTTCGCGCAACTCACGGAAACACCGCAGGCACTGCTTCCGGGCATGAGCGGCTACGCCGAATTTGACGGCAGGAAATGACAGCCAGGCCCTCCACGTCCGCCACCCCGGAGCCGGCTGGCGCAAACGACCATCTGCTCAAGCTGATCGCCCTGGAACAGCAGGTCCGGCGCTGTGCCACGGCCGAGGAACTACTGTTTACCATGGTCAATCAGACCCATGGCCTGATCCCCTATTACCGCGCCGCCGCCTTCCGCTTGAACAGTAAGGGCAGGCCGGTGACGGCCGCGATCTCCGGCGTCTCCGCGGTGGATCGCAATACCTCCATCGCCCAGGGGCTGGACGAGTTGGCGCGGGAGTTGCTCAAGCGCCATTCCGGTGCGCAACTCAAGGGACTGACGCCCACCGAGGTCGATCCGAAAATGGCCGAGCGATGGCGGCAGTGGATGCCGGATGAGGTCCTGCTCTGCCCCCTGGCAGGTCGTGACGGGGCAGCAACTGGCCTGCTCCTGTTTTCACGGGAAGAGCCGTTTTCCGGCCGTGAGCTGGCCCTGTTTGACCTCCTCCGCGATACCTATTCCCACGCCTGGAGCGCCTTCCTGCCCAAGCAGAGGGCGGCAATTCTGCTGACTGGCCGGCGCAGTAGGGTCATTGCCGGGGTGGTCGCTGCCGCGGCCCTGCTGCTCGCCTTCAAGCCGGTGCCGGAGAGCGTGCTCGCCCCTGCCGAAATCGTGCCCCTGGATCCGGTGGTGGTGACCTCGCCGGTCAAGGGCATGATCCGTGACATCGACGTCCAGCCGTATCAGACGGTATCCAAAGGGCAGTTGCTCTTCCACCTCGACGACACCGAGTTGGTCAGCCAACTGGCCTTGGCGGAGAAGGGGTTGCAGGTCGCCCAGGCTGATTGTCTTCGCGCCGAACAGAAGGCATTCAACGATCCGGCGAGCAAGGCCGACCTCGAACTCTACCGGGTCAAGGCTGAAGAAAAGGAGTTGGTCGTCCGGTACACCCGCGAGGAACTGGAGCGGCAGAAGGTTACGGCCCTGGATGGCGGCATGGTGTTGTTCAACGACCGCAACGACTGGATCGGACGGCCGGTGGCCGCCGGCGAGAAGGTGATGACCCTGGCCGATCCGGCCCGGGCCGAAATCGAAATCCGCATGGCCGTGGACGACGCCATCGCCCTGGAACCTGGCGCGCGGGTACGGTTTTTCCTCCGTACCGACCCGCTCAACCCCATTGTCGCCGAACTCAGCCGCACCAGTTACAAGGCCGAGGCCCAGCCGGACCGGAGCATGGCCTTCGCCCTCCGGGCCCGTTTCACCGAGCCTGGGCAGCAACCTCGTATCGGACTGCAGGGCACGGCCAAGGTCTTCGGCGGCTCGGTGCCGCTGGCCT
>JBGSPP010000048.1:0-5096 GCA_041738515.1 Desulfobulbus sp. | reverse complement strand
CCGGCTGTTTTCAATCCGGATGAACGCCGTGTCGGCCGATCAGTTGGTATAAGGTTTGCCGTTTCGGCGCATTTTTTGTAGGATGGCGGCCAACCGAGGAGCACTGCGGCGGCGGCCGCCCGCAGGAGGAGAGAGGATGCGAACAGGCACAGGGCAGCGACAGCGACCTGAATCCATGGCTGTGGTCTGCTTTGGCCTCTGCCTGCTGCTGGTGGCGCTGGTCTGCCCGGCCTGCAGCGAAGACAAGAAACAATCGGAAACTCAAGTGACAGAAAAAAATATCATGGATCGACCTGAAATCATTAACGTCTTGTTCCACCCCAACAGGGAACCGCAGCAACCGACCCCGGCCGGCGCCGTCGATATCGACGTTCCCGTGGCCGAGGGCGTTACCCTGGGCTGCCGGCTGTTTACAAGCGCCGCTACGGCTCCAACGCTGATTTACTTTCACGGCAACGCCGAGACCGTGCCCGATTACAACGACATCGGCCCGTACTACGTCGCCGAGGGGCTCAATGTGCTGTTCACCGATTACCGCGGCTACGGCTGGAGCACGGGCAGGCCCCTGACCAGCACCTTCCTGGCGGACAGCAACCAGCTGTTCCTGGGGCTGAAGGAGTGGCTGGAAGGGCACGGCTTCACCGGGCCGCTGTTTGTGATGGGCCGGTCACTCGGCAGCGCCAGCGCCATCGAGGTGGCGGTCAATCACAGCGACGCCGTCGCCGGCCTGATCATCGAGAGCGGCTTTGCCCGCACCCTGCCGCTGGGCAAGACGCTCGGAGTCGATCTCGCGGCCATGGGCATCGCCGAGGAACAGACCTTTGACAACGGCGCCAAGATCGCCAGGTTCACCAAGCCCACCTTCATCCTTCACGGCCAGAACGATACCCTGATCCCGCTCTGGCAGGCGGAAACCCTCATGGCTGCAAGCGGCGCCAAGGGCAAGGAACTGCAGATCGTGCCCGGCGCCGACCACAACAGCCTGATCGCCATTGCCGGCCGGCTCTACTTCCAGGCTATCCGCGTCTTTGTCGAAAAAGCGGCCGGCACGGCTCCGGACTGGCGCGAGCGGCGCAAGCGCTTCAAGGAACAGCAGGCGCAACAGGGCAGCTGAGGGAAGGCGATGATCGGCAAACGCACAGGGTATCTCAGCTGGGACGAGTACTTCATGGCCGTGGCCCTGCTCTCCGGCCATCGTTCCAAGGATCCCAACACCCAGGTCGGGGCCTGCGTGGCCAACGAGCAGAACAAGATCGTCGGCGTCGGCTACAATGGCTTTCCCTGGGGCTGTTCGGACGACGACCTGCCCTGGGCCAGGGAAGGCGACTGGCTGGACACCAAGTACCCCTACGTCTGCCACGCCGAACTCAACGCGGTGCTCAACTCCATCACCTTTGACCTGCGCCGCTGTCGGCTGTACGTGGCCCTGTTCCCGTGCAACGAGTGCACCAAGGTGATCATCCAGGCCGGCATTCGCGAGATCGTCTACCTCTCCGACAAGTACCGGGACACCGACTCGGTGCGGGCCGCCAGGATCATGCTGGAGAAATCAAACACCCTCTGCCGCCAGTTCATCCCGGCGCGGGAGTCGATCCTGCTCAGCTTTCAGGTGGATTGAAGCGGGTAGGGGGGCAGAGCGGCCGGCCCGGTCAGACCGGGGCAGTGGCCGGCCCGTCGATGGCCAGACTGGAACCGTTGCTGCCATTGATTGGGACTTCCGGTTGCATCGCCTCGTGGATGACGATAGTGTCCCGACCTTTCTGCTTGGCGAGATAGAGGGCGGCATCGGCATGCTGCACCAGTTCCGTCGGCGAACCTGTCCGGGCTGGAATGGCGGTGGCGACGCCCTGGCTGACGGTGAGGATGCTGGCGGTCCTGGAGGTCTGGTGCGGAATGGCCAGGGCCTTGACCCTCCGCTGGATCAGTTCGGCCACGGCCAGCGCCGAGTCCTGGTTGCAGTCGGGGAGCAGGCAGATGAACTCTTCACCGCCGTAGCGGGCAACCGAGTCGGAGATGCGCCTCGTGCCCAGCTTGAGGGCCTGGGCCACGGCCCACAGGCAGCGGTCGCCGGCAGGATGGCCGTAATGGTCATTGTAGAGCTTGAAATGATCGATATCGATCATGATGACCGAAAGCGGACTGTTGTTGCGATGGCAGCGACGCCATTCCTGCACCAGCCTGGTGTCGTGGGAGCGGCGGTTGGCGATGCCGGTCAGTTCATCCAGGTTGTTGAGCTGCTGCAGTTCGGTGTTGGCCTGTTCGAGGTGCCGGTTGACCTCCTCCACCCGGGTCATCTGCTCCACTACCAGCTTGGCGGTAATTGCCGCCGCTTCCCGGGAGACCAGCACCTCCTTATAGAGCAGGGCGCACAGCTCATAGAGTTCTTCCCTGGAGAGGCGCTGCAGTTGCGCCGCACTTGGCGCATGCGGTTCAAGGAATTTCATAGACAAGCCTCCAGCGCCCAGTCCGCGGCCAGCCTGACGGCAGCCTCATTGCCCTCGCCTTCGATGCCGATCAGGCAGATGTCCGGAAGGGGGGTTACCCCCAGAAAAGGGAGCGCTTTGAGCAGGTAGAGCAGGCCGCCCGAATGCAGTTCCGGACTCGCTCCGGCGGCACCCAGATCTCCAGCGTCCAGCCGCACCACCTCGCCGGGACGACCGTAACCGGCGACCCGATCCACCAGCACCACCCGGCTGCATCCCTCGAAACAGGGCAGAAGATCCAGCCCGCCCAGACGTCCCTCCACTAGGTGGACACCCGCGTCCAGAGTTCGCGTGCGCAATTCCTCTAAAACATGGATGCCGACGGCATCCCCGGCAATAAGGCTGTTGCCGACGCAGACGATTCTGGCCCGGATCACGGCCCGACGCGCCATCGGCCAAGCGGCGCGCCCGCGCGCGAGAACGCATGGACCGAACAGACCATGCACAGATCAAAGCTGCGCACCACATGGCCGAGTTCCACCGGATCCTCGCGGCTGCGGACCCGGGTTCCCACCAAGGCCTGCTCGATGGGGCCGCGGATGTCGGCGTCATCGCGCGGCGAGGCGTTCCAGGTGGTGGGCGTGATCACCTGATAGTGCTCGATATGTTCGTCGGAGATTCGCACCCAGTGGCCCAGCATGCCCCGGGGCGCCTGCACCAGGCCCACGCCCGAGCCGGAGGTTGGCAGATCCAGGGGCTGGTAATAGGGCTGGCCGGCATCGATCCTGGTCAGCCAGTGTTCCATGTTGGCCACCAGTCTGGCCGGCCGCAGCAGGCGGGCCAGTTCCCTGGTCAGGGCCGAGGCGCCGCCCTCCCGGGCAATCAGATCGGCCGGCAACGGATCCTGCCGCACCAGGGCCTCGGCCAGCGGGCCGGTTTCGGCCGGATGGCCCAGGTATCTGGGGGCCTTGCACCAGGAGTACTTGCCGTCGGTTTCCCTCTGTTCCACGGGATGGGTCTCCTGGTCGTGCGGGTGATCGCCGGCGCCGCCGGGATGGTACCTGGCGTACTTGACCTGCTCGCTGATCTGCTGCTGCACAAATGGCGCCGCCTCCCCGTTGCGCACAAACCCGCCCGGCAGGTCTGACTCGCCGTCATCGGCGCAATCCGGGCCGGCCAGGTACGAACCGTGGGCCCGGCCGATCCGGTCAAGGCCAAAGACCCGGCCGCACTGGAGGAAAAATCCGAATTCACTGGTTTGATGCGCCTGGCCTTCCTCAAGCCAGGCGTCCAACTGGTCGCGGCTGTCAATGGCCAGGATTCGCTCGATCGTGCATCCCAGCACCGTCTGTTCGTACCACCGGCGAAACTGGGCGAGCAGCATCCGGCACTGGCGCAGATCGGCGGCGCTGGCATGGGAGGTGACCCCGCCGGGCACGATGAACGAGGAGTGGGGCCATTGACCGCCAAGGATGGCGATGATTTCCGGCAGCATCTTGGTGGCCAGGATGGTCGAGACCACGGCATCGCCCTGGAAGGGCCGGTATCGCCGTACTGCCTCGGCAAACAGCGGCTGGGCTGCATACACCGGCGAGACCAGGTCTGCCGCGAACATCAGAAAGAGGTGGCGCAGGTCGCTCTGGAGTTTCTCGGCAGCCAGGGCAATGTGGCGGACCAGCCGGCCGTTGAAGCTGACCGGTGCGCTGGCCAGATCTTCGATGGCCATGGCCGCGGCCAGGAGGTGGCTGGTGCTGCAGATGCCGCAGATGCGGGGGGTGATGACCAGGCCGTCGAGCGCGCCTCTGCCGATGAGCATGGTCTCCACGCCCCGGTACATGGTGCCGATCACCCAGGCATCGGTGACGGTGTCCCCTTCGAGCACTACTTTGACTTCCAGGTCGCCTTCGACCCGGTTCATGGGCATGAGGATTGTTTCAGGCATGGTCTCTCCCGGTGGGCATCAGACGCGCGACTTCCTTTTAATCAGCCGGTCCGGCGCGGCCGCGGCGGCCATGCCCTTGTAGGCGAGATAATGCGCCCTGTCAACTCCGTGGGGGAGTTCCAGGGGCACATCGACGATATTGGGGGTGTGAAAGAACGGGTGCTCCTGGGGAAAATCCGGATGGGTACAGCCGAAACAGGGAACGCCCGCATTGGTTTTCGAGTTTCTGCCGTTCCACAGGATCTTGTTGCAGGGGGCATAGGTCAGCGGTCCCCGGCAGCCGAGATGGAAGAACATGCAGCCCGGCCCGCCGAATTCGTTGTCCTCGACCCGGTACTCGTGATATTCGTTTCTGGTGCAGCCCTGGTGGACAAGGATGTCGAACCAGTCTTCCGGTGCCTGGAAACAGTTGAGCGCGGGAAGGTGGCCCTCGCAGACGGCATGGAGGGCGTCCCGCAGAACCGTGGGATGCACGGGGCAACCGGGCAGGTTGATGACCGGCCATCCCCTGCGGGAACGATAGGCCTCGCCGAGCAGGCCGCCCGCCTGCTTTTGCCGGAACTGCAGCCCGCTGGCGTGGATGTCGCCCAGCCTGCCGATGCCGCCGAAGGAGGCACAGGTGCCCACGGCGATCACCGCCCCGGCAAGCCCTGCCAGTTCTTTGGCCAGAACAGACTTTGGCCGGCCGTCGCAGGTGTCGAAGGCGCCCGTGCCGACCGGGCCGTTGATGA
>JBGSPP010000364.1:0-8791 GCA_041738515.1 Desulfobulbus sp. | reverse complement strand
AGTGCCCAGAAAGAGAAAACCACCCGGATTCAGCGCATAGTGGAACAGGGGAAAGAGCTTCTTCTGCAAGTCCCCGTCCATGTAGATCAGGAGGTTGCGGCAACTGATAAGGTCGAGTTTGGAAAATGGCGGGTCTTTGATGACATTCTGCTCGGAAAAGACCAGCATGTCGCGGATGCCTTTGTGAATTCGGTACGTGCTGCCGTTTGGATCGGCCGCAAAAAATCTGGCCAGCCGTTCCGGCAAGATGTCCGTGGCAATATTGGCCGGATAGATGCCGGCACGGGCCGTAGCAATCGCCCGGCTGTCGATGTCGGTAGCGAATACCTGCACCTTGAAACTCTGCTTCAACGCCTCTATGCGCTCCTGCAGGAGGATGGCAAGGGAATATGCTTCCTCGCCGGTGGAGCATCCCTGTGACCAGACGCGGATCACTGCGCCTGCGGGCTTACCGGCAAAGAGCTTGGGGATGACATGTTGCTCAAGCGCCTTGAAGGCCTCCGGATCGCGGAAGAATTTTGTCACGCCGATCAACAGGTCTCGAAACAGCGCCTCCACCTCCGGTGGCGTCTGCTGGAGATACTTGACGTACCCGTCCATTGTTTCGATCTGGTGGACTGCCATACGCCGTTCGATTCGGCGATGAATGTTGGTCGGCTTGTACTGGGAAAAGTCGTGGCCGGTCTGGGCTCGCAGCAGGATAAATATTTTCTTCAATGCGTTTTCGGCCTTGGGTGCCGGAACGGCTGCGGCCCGGGGGGGATTACCAAAAGCATGGGCTACATAAGCCATGAGCTGGGCAGGCATCTCGGCCGGGGCAAGCTCGTAATCCACCATGCCGGTAGCAATGGCGCTGCGCGGCATGCCGTCGTACTCTGTGGACTCGGGTTTCTGGGCCATAACCATGCCGCCCTCGCTCTTGATCGCCCGCACTCCCAGGGTGCCGTCACTGCCGGTGCCGGAGAGGACCACGCAGATGGCCCGATCGTGCTGGTCCTGGGCCAGCGAGCGGAAGAAGAAATCAATGGGCAGGCGCCGGCCGCGCGGGGACGTGGGTTCCAGCAGCTGGAGGGCGCCGCCGAGGAAGGCCATATCGCGATTGGGAGGGATGATGTAGGTGCAGTTGGGACGCACCACCATGCCGTCCTCGACCTCGAAAACCTGCATCCGGGTGTAGCGCTGTATCAGGTCGGTGAGGATGCTCTTGTGGTCCGGAGCCAGATGCTGCACCAGGACAAAGGCCATGCCAGGTTCGGCATCGGCCGGCATGCCCGAGAAAAAAGACTCGAACGCGGCCAGTCCGCCGGCCGAGGCGCCGATGCCGACAATGGGAAACCCGAGCGCATTCCTCTGATCCGTTCCCGGGGATGCCTCATGCGCTGCAGCTTCGGGGTCCGCCTGGTTGCGCCTGGCCTCGCCCGATGTGTCGGTTGCGTTTGTGTTGACGTGTTTTCTTCTTGCCATAGCGGCCTCCCCGCCCGGTTACAGATGTTTTGCCGATCAGCGGCCACCGAAGGAGGAAGAATCGCCAGTAACGGTGCTGCCAGAGAGCATCACCGCTATCAGCTCACTGCAACGCATCACCCTCACACTCGAGAAAAGCTCACACTATCCTTTTCAAACTCGCCAAGCACTTCCTCGCCCAGTGACGGAGGCACTTTTGGCAGGATGTGGACAAAGGTCTCTGCCGTCACCTTGTAATCCTCTTTGCTCAGGAGTTCCTGTTCAAAGGCATAATGGGCGACCTGTTGAAAAAGATACTGAATATCAGCCGGGGTGAATCCGGCTGTCATTTCGACAATCCGTTTCACATCGACATCGCCGGTGTTGAGTTTTGCTAGATAATGCGCAAGAATCGTTGTCCGGCCTTCATTATCTAAGCCACCGACCGGAATAATGCAATCAAACCTTCCCGGCCGCAGCATGGCTGCATCCAGTTGCCGGATGTAGTTGGTGGCGCAGACCAGCAAAATCTTGTTTTGCTGATTTTTGAGCAATGGGATCTGCTTGAGGAACTCGTTGGTGATGGATTTGTCAATCCGGTCCCCCACATCCCGGCTGCCGGCGATCTCCTCAAACTCATCGACAAACAGCACCACCTCGTCCAGTTCCCGCACCTTTTCCATCAGTTCGCGCAGGTTGGCGCCGATCTTCTCCACACCATTCACCATGAGCATGCTGGGGACAACCTCGATGTACCACCAAGACAAGGCCCCGGCGATGGCCTTGGCGAAATGGGTCTTGCCCGTGCCCGGCGGGCCGAAAAAAATGATCGCCTTGGGCGGAACGACTCCATGCTTTCTGGAAAGTCCCTCTTCGGTCAACGGGAGGATGATTTTGCGCTGCACCAGTTGCTTGGGCGGTTGGGAATCGGAGATGGTGTCCCACATTTCCCGGTTCATGACCTGGGCACCCAACTCATCGAGGATGGAGCCCCGATGATGGGTTTCATACTCACCGGAGGCCTGTTCTATGTTCTCGAGAAAGTCGATGCAGGCCGTCCGCAACCCCACATCCCGCTGGACTTTTTCCGAAAGGAGCCACTTGTGCTTGAGCACCATGGGCCAGAGTTCAGCGGCCACGCCCGGTTCGTATTCCACGCCGCTGAGATCGACGATTCTGTTCCTGCATTCTCCTGGCGACAGCGTCACCAGTGTGGTTTCTTCCATGGGTCTCCTACTTGTCGTGCTTCTTGTCTTTGCCATGTTGCTGATCCGGTTTTCCCTGATGCTGCCCGCTTTGACCCTGATCATCCTCCTTTGGAGGCTTCTGGCGTTTGGCTTTATCTGCAGGCTGCTTCTGCTGTTTCTGTTCCTGAACCTGCTGCCGATGCTCCTGGTGCTGAGGTTGAGGTTTTGGCTCGCGCACCTGCTGTTGCCGCTTGGGTTGGGATTTTTGCTGAGGCGCCTGTCTCTCCTGCTGATATTTCTCGGTCTGGGGATGACGACTTGGTTCTCGAACCTGCTGCTGTTGCCGAGGCTGCCGCTGGGGCTCTTGCACCTGCTGCTGTCGTTTGGGTTGGGGCTGTCGCTGCAGCTCCTGGATCTGCTGATGATAGATCTGCACCTCGGGCCGCTGCAGGTATTGCTCCTGCCGTTGATAGCGTATTTGCTCGATCTGCTGTCGCGGTCTGGGCTGATAACTCTCAACGCCCCAAGTTCTGTTCGATTGCCAGTATTGACTGGAGTGCCATTGTTTCCAGTTGCTCCTCAGCCGCTGGTTGGGAATTCGTTCGTAGTTCCAGCGATGACCGGACCAGGTTCGTTCTCGGTAGTAGTCTCTCCAACCGGGGTCCACGTCATAGTAAAACGACGGAACCCTGCTGTAGTACCCCCAATCCCGATTGTAATACCGGGAGCGGTACCAGCGGCCTTCCCATGGACGCCACCAATAGCCATTCCAGAAAAAAAGGTCGAACTCGACATCAGGGACAACGTACACCGCATTGGTGTCAGGCAGGACTATCACCTCCGGGGGCGCCTCGAAGACGACCGGAGCCGGCAGGGAAAATTGCACGCTGAAATGGACTTCCGCCCTCGCTGATTGGGGCAGGGCAAAGGCCAGGGTCAGCACGATCATGGCAAGCAGTGTTTGTTTCATGGTGTGGCCTCCTGGCCTGGCCATTATCAGCCACAAGCTGTTCTTTTCATGGCGTCTTCTCTCTTGTACACTTCATGGGGAATTCGGGTTTCTGGCTCCTCACAGGAAAAACCGTTGCCTAGCCAGACTGCGAATGCCTGGTCCTTCTTCAAAACAATGCCGGATGGCATCCCTTGGAAGACGGGGCGCGTACCGTGCGTCCCGTCAATAAAGGCCATGATCAACCGCATCCCCGTCACCTGTGCAACGATCACTGAGCCCAAAAATGGTGGAATCGTTCACAGGCAACCAAGAACACAGAATGTTCATGGAATGAAATTTCACTCCGGCCGTGCGGCTACGTCTAGTTGGCGCTCTTGACAACAAGCTTGTTGTCAACCGATTGCACATGCTTGACGGAACGGGCTATTTCCCCCGCCCTGTCGAGAGCTTGCCGGGAATCGACAACACCGTTCAAGCTCACTGCGCCGTTTGTGGTGACCACCGTGATCTGGTGCATTTTCAGCAGGCTGTCGTTGGCTATTTCAGCCATGACTTTGGCGGTAATGGCGCTGTCGTCCATATAGTCGCCGGCCTGCTTGCTTTTGTCGCTGAGTGCAGCCCCGGCCTTTTCAATTTTTTTTCCAGCCTCATCCGTGGCCTTGTCGATCTTTTTCCCAGCCTGCTCAACCGCCGAATCGACTTTCTGCCCGGCCTTCTCCGCCGGCCCGTCACTCTTGCAGGCGCTCAGCCCGACAGCAGTGGCCAGCAGTGCTACAACCAGTATCCCTTTATATGATGCGTTCATGTGTCATCTCCGACCTACGTTAAATTTTTCCCAGTAAAAAGAGGATCAGCAGAATGATCAGGATAAACCCGACCGTGCCGCTCGGTGCATATCCCCAAGACCGGCTATGGGGCCAGGTCGGGAGCACGCCCACGAGGATGAGAATCAGAACTATGAGTAGTATTGTGCCCAGTGACATGGCGAACCTCCTGTGTGGTTAAGAGTACGCTGCAGTGTCATGTGCAGCAGCCCGATCTTTTCCGGGCCAGGTCATTTGACGATCAAGCTGTTTCGTACAGACTTGACACCCTTGGCCTTCTTGGCCAATTCCACAGCCTTGGCCGCGGCTTTTTCCGAATTGACGAAACCGCTCAACTGGACGACGCCCTTGTAGGTCTCAACACTGACCTGCCCCGGCTTGTAATCCGGATCGCTGTAGAGTTCCGTCTTTACTGTTGCGGTAATGACGCTGTCGTCTACGTACTCGCCTGTGCTTTCACGGGTTTTGGTGGAGGTACAGCCAACCATCAAGCCAACCACCATCAGCAGCATGCAAAACCGTGCAGCCCAACTTGTCTTGTTCATCGTTGCTTTCTTCATTGTCGTGCTCCTTGTGTAGGAATGTTGCCATGCCGTGGAATGCACGCTCGATCCGTTCGAGCGCTGCCAGCGCGTCTAATGCGTCAATCCGAGAATGCCGATGATAATCAGATACGCAGCCACGAAATAATTGAGAAACCTGGGGACAAGCAGGATCAGTATACCGATCAGGATGGAAAAAATCGGTTCTATGCCGACGCTCGATAAATTGATATTCATGGGCTGCCTCCTTGCCTGGATTGACGATTGATGGTGCTGTTCGTGCCGCAACGCCCATCCCCTTCACCTCTTGTATCGCAAGGACAATGCCCGAAAGAGAACGGCTGGTCATATATCATCTTTTCCTGTTGTTTGAGTGGGTTACGACCGTGTTGGTGTGGTCCTGGGCAGCGGTTTGACCGGGAAATTGCGTTGCAGTAACACTATCGTTGCGTCCTGACGGTGACAATGTCACAGTTGCCGCCCTCCCAAGCTCTACTTGCAAGGTCTGGCTGCATTGCCGCTCCAAGAGCGGCAATAGGGTGGGAAGAAAACAAAAGCCCGGCAGCGGATGCTGCCAGGCTTTTGTTGTGTACGATTAGGTGAGGTTGTCAGGCTCAGTTAACCTTTCTCCGGCGACCCACCGCTGCCAGGCCAACCAGACCGGTGCCAAACAGCAGCATGGTGGTCGGCTCGGGGACAGCCGCCGTACCTGATGCTGATGACCATGTGAATTGCGTACCACCCACACCTTGCGTAGTAAGTATGAAATTACTCGCCGTGGCACTATCGCTGTCTAACTTACTAGAAATAAAGCCGTTTCCTTCAAGGATAAGAAAATTGGCGCCACGAGTCAGTGTTACTGAATTGAGAGAGAAAGAATAATCGCCGACAGACCATAATGGGGATACTGGCATAGCAGCAAACGTAAAGTCCTTCATAGTGGCCGACGATCCGACGAGCGAAAGAAAATCGCCATCGCCATCACCTACTTCAGCCATGTTATCTAATCCATCGCCAGTGTTGATTCCCAAGAAATTAATGCCGGTTGCAGTTAAAAAGTCTCCACCCACCATTTGGACAGAACCTTCCAAGTCAATGCTTCCGTTAATTGGAGCCGCCAATGCGCTCCCTGCCAATAGACCAATCCCAGCCACTGCCATTACCGCTGTTTTTAAAAATTGTTTTCTCATGATACCCTCCGTTATTTGTTCCCTATGTCGAACAGTCTTGCTTTTCGACCATGGCTGTCTGGGAGACGCGCTCCCCGCCGGCCGTCGAAAAACTCCTGCCAACGCTCCTTGCCGGACACCATTGCCCGGCAAGGAGATTCTTTGTTCTGTCCTCTGACGCCACCCGGCCAGTGGCCGCAGGGCTTGGCCAACATCCGGCGCCATGCGGCCTGATGGCCAAACAGACTGGTGCGGACCGACGCGCATCGAGCCAGCCGAACCTGCGCAGGCATCAGCGCCGGCTCGATTCGGTCAGAGACAGAAAACTATTGAAGAGAAAGTAGAGAAGAAGACGACAGGTGAGCGGGTCGTGGTACGATCCCGATTGAGTTCCCTGAAAACGATGGCGTTGCACCACCAGATCTCGGTTGCGAGGCTGCCTGTTGTTGCCGGCGGAATTGCCGGCGCCTTTGGGACTGGTCCTGGCTATGGATCTTGCTGTTTCCTGGAACGTTCAAGGTGTTTGGAAATGGGCATTTCCTTGTCCTGTTGGGTTCTTTAGAGCAAGACTGGGGCCTGAAAGCATTCGGGATATTGATTAAAAATTTATACTGTTATTGCAGAATGTTAAATTCAGACTCCAGGCCTTTGCCGTTCTGGCGATGCGCGGAAAATCGTTGCGTTATATCGGTCAGCAACAGTTCACTTCTGCAACAAGTTACACTTGCTCGGGCTAGAGGATAGGGACAGTCCAGCGCGAAGTGGGCACATCATGCTGAAGCGATTGCGTGGGGAAGCACACTGGGAAGGGAGGGGAAGAGAGGGAGGGAGGCGGCCGGTTGCACCACGCCCCACCAGGCAGCAACAGTTGCCTGGTGCAGGGCAGTCTTGCCACCGAGGTCGTGCGGATTGGACGACCTCGGCGCCTGCCTACCTGGGCAGGACGATCTGAACCTTTGCTCAGCCCAGGTTCTGCAGGGCGAATTCCCAGTTGATCAGCTTGTCAAGCACGGCGGCGACATGGTCGGCGCGTCGATTCTGGAAATCGAGGTAATAGGCGTGCTCCCAGACATCGACGGTCAACAGCGGCTTCACGCCTGCTTTCAATGGATTGTCGGCATTGGCGGTTTTCACCACCTTGAGCTTGTCGCCGTCAAGCACCAACCAGGCCCATCCGCTGCCGAACTGCGAAACAGCAGCGGCGGCTATCTCTTTTTTGCAGGCATCAACACTGCCAAAGGAGGCGTCGATCTTCTGTTTCAATGCCGCTGGCGGTTCCCCCCCACCGTTCGGCTTCAGGCTCTGCCAGTAGAAGCTGTGATTCCAGACTTGGGCGGCGTTGTTGAAGATTGCGGCCTTCTCGGTCACGCCCGCGGTGCTGGCAATTATTTTCTCCAGCGGGAGTCCGGCATATTCCGTATCCGCGACAAGCTTGACGAGGTTATCGACATACCCCTTGTGATGCTTGCCGTAATGAAAGCCGATTGTGTGGGCGGTGATCACCGGTTCCAGGGCGTTGTCGGCGTAGGGCAGCGGAGGCAGGACAATGGTCCCGGCGGCCCCGGCGCTCTCGGGGAGGCCACCCATCGCCAGCGCGGCAACAAGAAGAGCGCTTTTATCAAAGGCGGTCATGGGGGTAAGCAAACTGTTTTTACTCATGGGAGTCTCCTCGTGTTTGTTGGTTTGGGGGGAAGCGAAGACGGATGAAAGCCGTTGACTCGAATCGACACCGGGCCGGTTCGAGCCAGTGCAGGGCTTATTCCTTCTTCATTTTCTTGATGATTTCCATCACCTCCATCTCTCCTTTCTCATACAGTCCCTCTTCCTCTGGCGATAGTTCCTGGAGGAGATGGAGAAACTCTCCGACATGAACAAGTTCTTCGTCGGCGATATCCTTGAGAACCTTGATGGCCAGTTCATTATCCGTTGACTCGGCAAGCTGCATGTACATCTGGGTTGCTTCATACTCCGCGGCGATCATGAACCGGATGGCCCGGATCAATTCCGCCTTGTTGAGCTTCCTGGTGTTGGCCAATCCCGAAAATGGTGCGCTGAATTGGGGCATGTCGTCTCTCCTTGATGCTTGTTGAATTCAGGGTGAAAACTGCGAGAACGTTTCGGGGGGCGGAACAATGCAGTGCCGCCCCGCTTCTCGCCGGGTTATCCGGGTCAGGTCGTGAGGAAGGCCAGCAGATCGGCGTTCAACTCGTCCTTGTGGGTCTCGGCCAGTCCGTGGGACGCATCCGGGTAAATTTTCAGGGTCGCCCCCTCGATCAGCTCCGCAGAAAGCATGGATGAGGCCATGATCGGCACAATCTGGTCGTCGCCGCCATGGATGATCAGCGTCGGCACGTCGATCTTCTTCAGGTCTTCGGTGAAATCGGTCTCGGAAAAGGCCTTGATGCAATGCAGCTGGTTCTTCAATCCGCCCTGCATGCCCTGGAGCCAGAAGGCGTCCCGCATACCCTGGGTGACTTTGTTACCCTCGCGATTGGCCCCGTAGAACGGGACGGTCAGGTCCTGGAAGAACTGCGAACGGTCGGCAAGGACTCCGGCGCGGATGTCGTCGAACACCTTGATGGGCAGGCCGGCTGGGTTGGCTTCCGTTTGCAGCATCAGCGGCGGCACCGCGCCCAGCAGCACCGCCTTGGCAACGCGCGCCCCATCGTGGCGG
>JBGSPP010000336.1:0-3418 GCA_041738515.1 Desulfobulbus sp. | reverse complement strand
CGAACTCAAGCTGCTGGCCGACGTCGGCCTGATCGGCCTGCCCAATGCCGGCAAGTCGACCTTGCTCTCCAAGTTGTCGGCGGCCAACCCCAAGATCGCCGACTACCCCTTCACCACCCTGGAACCGCAGCTGGGCGTGCTCCATCTGCCCTACACCGAGCCCTGCATCATTGCCGACATCCCCGGCCTAATCGAGGGCGCGCACCAGGGAATCGGCCTGGGGCACCAATTCCTTCGCCATATCGAGCGGACCTCCATTCTCCTGCATCTGATCGACGCCTCCACCGAAGGCGACCAGCCGCTTGCGGATTACCAAACCCTCGCTCGCGAGCTGGCGGCCTTCAACGAGGAACTGCTCGCGCGCAAACACCTCATTGTCCTCAACAAGATCGACCTGATCGAGCCTGCTCGGCTCGAAGAGGTCCGCAAGCTGTTTACCGACCTGAGGCTTGCGGTGCTGGCCATCTCAGCCGAAGAAGGCGACGGTCTGGAACCCCTCAAAACCCTGCTGGGAGAGATGCTGGAGACCCATCGCGCGGAGGTGCGCCATGACCTTTCAGGTGAGTAGGGAGGACGGACTCTACTATCGCCAGACCCTGTTCGATCAGGCCAAACGGGTGGTCATCAAGGTGGGCAGCGCCGTGCTCACCGGCGAGGACGGCCTGCTGCCCGAGGTCATCGGCAATATCGCCCGTCAGATCGCCTTTCTCCAGTCCACCGGCCGCGAGGTCATTCTGGTCACCTCCGGGGCTGTGGCAGCCGGCCGCAAGCGCCTGGGCGTGGTCAAGACCGCCCACGAGGAGCTGCGGGTCAAGCAGGCCATGGCCGCCACCGGACAGGGACTGCTGATGCAGGCCTACGAGCAGGCCTTTGCCGGCTTCAACCAGCCGGTGGCCCAGGTGCTGCTCACCCACGCCGACCTCTCCCACCGGGGCCGCTACCTCAACGTGCGCAACACCATCCTCACCCTGTTCGAGTTCGGGGTGGTGCCGATCATCAACGAGAATGACACCGTCTCGGCCGAGGAACTGCGCTTCTCCGACAACGACACCCTGGGCGCGCTCATCTCCAACATGATCGGCGCCGACCTGTTCATCATCCTCACCGACGTGGACAGCCTCTACACCGGCCACCCGCTGGAAGATCCCGACGCCCGGCCGATCTACACCGTGGCCAGCATTACCCGCGAGATCGAGGCCATGGCCGGGCATTCGACCAGCCAGCTGGGCACCGGTGGCATGATGGCCAAGATCCGCGCCGCCCGGATGGTGTCGGCCTGCGGCGGGGCTTCCTTCATCGGCCCGGGCCGGCATCCGGAGATCCTCCAGGCCCTGTTCAGCGGCGAATTGATCGGCACCTTCTTCCTGCCCGGCAAGGGCAAGCTCAACCGCCGCAAGCACTGGATCGCCTATGTGCTCAAGCCGCAAGGGTTCCTCGTCATCGACGACGGCGCCCGCCGCGCCCTCACCGGCGGCGGCAAGAGCCTCCTGCCTTCGGGGGTGATCGAGGTCCGGGGCAGCTTTGCCGTGGGCGCACCGGTGCATTGCCTGGATCGCGACGACCGGGTGATCGCCGCGGGCCTGAGCAACTATGCCGCCGGCGACATCGAGCGCATCCGCGGTTGCAAAACACACGAGATCGAGGCCATCCTCGGCTGCAAGGACCATGACGAGGTCATCCACCGCGACAATCTGGTGCTGCTTGATCAGGAGGCCCGCTAGCGGGAATCTGCTGGACTGCCGTCGCGGTTCATGGCATGATGACCGCGTTCAGGCGATGTGCAATCCCGTGTTTGTCATTCCGAACGAAGGCCCGGAATCTCAGCGCTTTACGTGTTTCTCCAAGCGGGTGAAATGCCTGCAGGGAGAACCGGGCTGGGTCGCCTGGGTTCTTTTGGCGCACAGATCGTGCAATTCTACCACCCTGATTTTGGTTGATTGCAACCCGTCGTTCACTTGATTTCCACCTCCGCAGGAGCAGCCGCATGGAACGCGAGCAGATAGAATTGATCGTCCTTGACATGGTGAAAAAAGGCAAAGCCGCGGCCCGGGTGATCGGCGCCATGCCGACCGCGCTGAAAAACCGCATCCTCCTTGAGATCGGCGAGGCGCTCGTGGCCCAGCAGTCATTCCTCCTCGCCGAGAACGCCAGGGACATGATCGCTGCCGAAAAGGCCGGCCTGTCCAGCGCCATGCTCAACCGGCTGCAGCTGAACGAACAGGTCATCGGCGGCATGGTCCAGGGGCTGCGCGAGGTGGCGGCCCTGGAGGACCCGGTGGGCGAGGTCGACGAGATGCGCCAGCGGCCGAGCGGTATCACCGTTGGTCGGATGCGGGTGCCGCTGGGCGTCATCTGCATGATCTACGAGTCCCGGCCCAACGTCACCATCGATGCGGCGGCGCTCTGCCTCAAGGCCGGCAATGCAGTCATCCTGCGCGGCGGCTCCGAGGCCATCCACTCCAACCTGGCCCTGGCCACGGTGCTGCAGGAGGTGCTGGCCAGACACCAGGTGGACCCGGCCGTTGTCCAGGTACTGTCCTTCACCGATCGGGAAGGCATCGACATCCTGCTGCAGCAGGAAGAATACATCGATCTGGTCATCCCGCGCGGCGGTGAGGGCTTGATCCGGGCAGTGACGGAGAAGTCGCGCATCCCGGTGCTCAAGCACTACAAGGGCGTCTGCCATGCCTATGTCGATGAGGACGCCGATTTTGACATGGCTGTCCGCATCATCCTCAACGCCAAGGTGCAGCGGCCGGGCGTGTGCAACGCCCTGGAGGGTGTGCTGGTGCATCGGGAGATTGCCGGTGCCTTCCTGCCCCGGCTGGTTGATGCGCTGAAAAAGGAAGGGGTGCGGATGCTCGGCTGCCACAGCAGCCGCATTCTCTGCGAGGAGATCGAGCCGGCTGCGGAGAGCGACTGGGGCACCGAGTTCCTCGACCTGGCCCTGGTGATCCGAGTGGTGGCCGACATGGACGAGGCCATGGACTACATCGACCGCTACGGCTCCCGCCACACCGAGACCATCATCACCCGGTCCTATGCCCGCAGCCAGCGCTTTCTGCGCGAGGTTGACGCCTCGGCGGTGATGGTCAACGCCTCAACCCGCTTCAACGACGGCGGCCAGTTCGGCCTGGGCGCGGAGATCGGCATCTCCACCACCAAGCTCCATGCCTATGGACCCATGGGGCTCAGGGAACTGACCACCAAAAAGTTCATCGTCTTTGGCGCCGGGGAGATTCGCGCCTGACGCGTGATCTCCAGGGAATTCCACCATATCGGCCTGTTCGGCGGCACCTTTGATCCGGTGCACGAAGGGCATTTGGCTCTGGCCGGACAGGTGCTGCATCGTTGCGGCCTGGATCGGCTGCTCATCCTCCCCGCCCTGGCGCCGCCGCACAAGCGGCAGCCCGAGGCC
>JBGSPP010000316.1:0-2197 GCA_041738515.1 Desulfobulbus sp. | reverse complement strand
CAGCGCTGCCTCTGGCTCCGGGTCAATGAGACCGGCCGGTCCCGCCTGGAGATGATGCATGAGACAATCCATGATTTCCTGGTCAAGCACAGCTGCTGAGCGGGCGCGGAAAAAACCCGACGCAGCTTGACCTGCCCCCATCCTTCATATATTATGGCCCGGTTATCGCTGGGAGGCCAAGGCCTTCCCGGAACCACTTCCCTTGCCGCGCCAGCCTGCCCATGAATGATCGCAGCACCAAACTGGAAAAGATTCGCGTCTTCGTCGACAAGATGCCTAGTCTTTCCACCACGGTGAGCAAGGTTCTGGAGATCTGCAGCCGGCCCGATACCGCGGCCAACGATCTCAACAAGGTCATCTCCCTGGACCCGGTGCTGACCGGTCAGGTGCTCAAGCTGATCAATTCGGCCTACTACTCGCTGATGAACAAGGTCACCTCGCTGACCAGAGCCATCATCATGCTCGGGCTGAACACGGTCAAGAACCTGGCCCTGTCCACCGCCATCATCCGCAGCGTGGGCCAGGCGAAAAAATCCAAGGTGCTTCCCATCAAGGAATTCTGGGCCCACTCCATCGGGGTCGGGGTCATGGCCAAACTGCTGGCCGCCGAGCGCGACCTGCCCCTGGCCGAACGCGAGGAGTATTTCGTCGCCGGCCTGCTCCACGATCTGGGCAAAATCCCTTTTGGCGACGAGTACACCGAGGTGCTCGCCCGGGTGAAGGCCGCCCAGGAACCGTTGATAGTCGCCGAACGCGAGGTGATGTCGCTTGATCATGAAGAAATCGGGCAGATGATCGCCTCCAAGTGGAAGCTGAACGCGACCATTACCGATGCCATCTGCCATCACCACAACCCGGAGCTGGCCGAGCCGGAGCACCAGAGCCTGGTCGCCACCATTGCCCTGGCGGATTTCTACATCTGCCTGTTCGACATTGGCTATGCCGGCAACCGCTACCCCGACGAGGAGCAACTGGGCATGCTGCTCGACCTTTGCGGCCTGGAGTGGAAGACCGTGGTCAGCCTTTCCGAAGCGGTAGACAATGAGATCAGAAAGGCAGAAATTTTTCTGCAAATTTGAGGTACTGCCTCCAGGTGCCTCGAGGAGGGCGGCATGATCAAGGTCAAATTCTGGGGCGTGCGCGGCTCTATCCCCTGCCCGGGGCCCAAAACCATGAAGTACGGCGGCAACACCGCCTGCATCGAGTTGCGTTTTCCCGAGGTAAACCGGCACATCATCATCGACGCCGGCTCGGGCATCCGCGACCTGGCCAACTTCATGCTCGCCAACGACCTGCCCAGGGGGCCGATCTCGACCGAGATCTATCTCTCCCACACCCACTGGGATCACATCATGGGCTTTCCCTTCTTCGTGCCCGTCTATATCCCCGGCACCAGGATCAAGGTGTTCGGGCCGGTCACCTACGAGGACGAACCGCTGGAAGCCGTGGTCGGCGGCCAGATGAAGTATCGGTATTTCCCTGTGAACATGGGCGAACTGGCCAGTTCCGTCGAATACCGGCGGCTGAAGGAGGAACCGGCGCTCGACCTGGGCGACGGCATCACCCTGTCGACCACCATCATCAACCATCCGATCACCGCCCTCGGCTACCGCTTCAGCTTTCGCGGCGCCGTTTTCTGCACCGCCTATGACACCGAGCCGTTCCGCAATCTGTTCGTCACCGACCCAGACCATCCCTCCTACGACGAATTGATGGCCGTGGAGGGCGAAGAGGCCGCCCGCGAGCAGAATATGGTGCTGGAACAGTTCTTCCAGGGCGCCGACCTGCTGGTCCATGACGCCCAGTACACCCGGCAGGAGTACGAGAAGGGCAAGACCGGCTGGGGCCACACTCCCATCGAACACGCCATCGCCGCCGCCGGACGAGCCGGGGTCAAGCAGCTGGCGCTGTTTCACCACGATCCGGAGCGCAGCGACGACCAGCTGGACCGAATGGCCGAAACCTACTGTGCCGCCAGCGAAACCGAGGCGATGCGCATCTTTTTTGCCCGCGAAGGGCAGGAGATTATCCTCTAGTCGCCAGTCCGCCCCCCTGTGGGCTGGATACGGCCGCAACGGAGCCCACCACCATGGACAAACAAACCATAGACTGCATCGGCCTGCCCTGCCCTCAACCCGTGCTGCGCGCCAAGGAGGCGCTTGACCGGGGCGCGGGCCTGGTCGAGGTGCACATCGAC
>JBGSPP010000265.1:0-4905 GCA_041738515.1 Desulfobulbus sp. | reverse complement strand
TCGAGACGGCGCTGGCCGAAACCATGTCCGTGGCCCTGCCCGGCTCCCGGGGACATCTCTCGATTACGGATTACGAGCGGATCGCGGTGCTCGCCGAGGGAAAAACCGCTCTGGTGCTCGGACCGGGTCTCGGCACCGAGGAGGCCACGGCCGAGCTGATTCTGCGCCTCTACTGCGAGCACCCGGCCCCGCAGGTGGTGGACGCCGACGCCCTCAATATCCTCGCCTCCCAGCCCGAGGCCATCCGCAATCCAGCCGGGCCGCGCATATTCACCCCCCACCCGGGCGAGATGGCCCGCCTCCTCGGCGCCCCCATCGGCGCTGTCCAGGAGGATCGACTTGCCGCTGCCCAATGGCTGAACCAGGCTGCCGCCGAGAACGACCTGCCGCCGCTGATCACCGTGCTCAAGGGTGCGGGCACCGTGGTCGCCTCGGCAAAAGGCAAGTGGGCAATCAACACCAGCGGCAATCCGGGCATGGGCGCGGGCGGCATGGGCGACGTTCTCTCCGGCCTCATCGGCGGCCTGCTGGCACAGGCATACTCACCCTGGAACGCTGCCACCCTGGGGGTCTACCTCCACGGCCTGGCGGCCGACACCCTCGCACAGACCCGACCCTACGGCTTCACCGCCTCGGATGTGGCGGACATGCTGCCCCGTGTCATCGGGATGTGCCTCAACCCAACCCCACAGGAGCCCCCATGCTGACAGCCCAGGACATCATGACCAGCACAGTCATCACCGTTGCCGAGGACGCCAATGTGCGCGAACTGGCGGCGCTGTTTCTTTCCAACAACATCAGCGGCGCGCCGGTGGTCAATGGCCAGGGCAAGGTTATCGGCGTGGTCACCGAGAGCGATCTCATCTTCCAGAACAAGAAGGTGCACCTGCCCACCGCAGTGGCCATCCTCGACGCCTTTCTCTTTCTTGAAAGTCCGGGAAAAACGGAAAAGGAATTAAAAAAGATCGCGGCATCTCGGGTGGGAGACATCTGCTCGCGGGAACTGATCAGCGTCACCCCGGAAACCGGCCTGGACGAACTGGCCACGCTCATGGCGGAAAAAAAGGTGCACACCCTGCCGGTGATGGAGGGCGACACTCTGGTGGGGATCATCGGCAAGTCGGACATTATCCGCACCATTGCCCAGGGGTTCTAGTCCAAAAAAAAACCCTGTCGGGACGTGGCGGAGTTCAGGCCGAATAGAGCTGCCAGCAGTTGCGGCCCCGCTTCTTGGCCTCGTACATGGCGATGTCGGCGTGGCGGAGCATGGATTCGGCGTCGTCGCAGTCCTGGGGGTAGACCGAGATGCCGATGCTGGCCCCGATGAAGCAGATGTGGTCGCCCGCCTCGATCGGCTCGTTGAGCGATTCGATCACCTTCTGGGCGACCAGGGTGGCGCCTTCGAGCGTGTCGGTGCTCTCCAGCAGGATGACAAACTCATCGCCGCCCAGGCGGCAGACCGAGTCCGAGGTGCGCAGGGCCAGGCGCAGCCGCTCCGCGACCTGCATCAGGACGATATCGCCGACCGCATGGCCGAACTGGTCGTTGATCGGTTTGAACCGGTCGAGGTCAATGAACAGCAGACAGAGGATCCGGCCGTACCGTTTGGCCAGCGAGATCGCCTGGGGCAGCCGCCGCCGGAAGTAGTTGCGGTTGGGGAGGTTGGTGAGCGGGTCGTGGTTGGCCATGTAGCGGATGAGTTCCGCCGCTTCCTGGCGTTCGGTGACGTCCTGGAAGACCAGCACCCCGCCAACCAGACGCCGGCCCTGCCTGATAGGGGTTGAGCGGAAATCAACGGGGAAGCTGGTGTCGTCGCGGCGCTGCATGCGGGCCTCGTCGTAGCGGGCATTGGTATCTTCCTTGCCCGGCTCGAAGAAGGGGCAGCAGCTCACAGTGAAACTGTCGCTGCCCGGCAGGGAGAGACGGAAAATCTCGCGGCAGTCGCGTCCCTTGAGTTCATCGTTGTAATATCCCAGCATGTGCAGGGCCGCCGGGTTGATGTAGCTAATCAGGCCCTGGTCATCGACGCCGCAGATGCCATTGGCAGCGGCATCCAGAATCATCTCGTAGTTTTTCGACAGCAGTTCCAGTTCCTGCTTGGCCCGCCGCGCCCCGAGGATGTAGCGGATGCGGTTCTTGAGTACCGGCCAGCGCAGCGGCTTGCGGATGTAATCGACCGCGCCGGCGGTGTACGAGCGCTCGATGCTCTCCTCGTCGTCCAGGGCCGTGACCATCAGCACCGGCGGCGCATCCAGCATGGACGAGCAGATGTGGTGGCAGACCCCGGGTCCGTCGATGCCGGGCATGGCGATGTCGAGGATCACCAGGTCAAAGCTCCGCTCGGCCATCCGCTCCAGCCCGACCTGCCCGTTTTCTGCCTCGGTGACCGCATACCCCTCCCCTTCGAGGAACTGGCGGAGCAGCATCCGCATGACCTCGTCGTCGTCAACGATCAGGAGGTTCGGTATGGAGCCGGAAAAGAGCGAGACGGTCATGGTGCCAGTGGTTCAGGAAAAAGAGAGGTCGGGCATGTCGAGCCGGATCGCAGCGAAGCTCCACCACCCTTCCGAGGCAGGCGGTTGCAGGGCGCGGATAGCCCAAGACATGTGGATTGCTTCTATTGTAGGGGAAATCACGTATTATTCAAGCTGTTCGGCAAAATATCGGCGCACTTTCTCCGCTGCCTTGACAATTCGCTCAAAAACCCGGTCGATCTGCTGCACCTTGCCGCTTCGGCCCATGTTCTCAGCCAGCAGGCAGAGTTGGACCAGTTCTTCCGCACCAAACTGGCTGGAACTGCCCTTCATGGTGTGCGCCACTTTGCCGATGGTTTCGGCGTCCCGGCTGGCCACGGCCTGTTCGAGTTCGCCGATGCGGGTCTCGAGCGAACGGAGAAAGACCTGGACCGCCGGTTGAATCTGGCCCAAATGCTGCCGCAGACGGGCGAGAACATCGAGGTTGATGACCATCCCGCCCTCGCCGGCGGCCTGATCCGCCCCTCGGGACGCGGTCCCTCCGGAGGCGAAGGGCAGGCGCAGGTCGGGCAGCCAGTTGGCCAGGACCTTCCGCAACTGGGCGAAATCGATCGGCTTGACCAGATGGTCGGACATGCCCACCTCCAGACAGCGGCGTCTGGCCGCATCGGTGGCGTCGGCGGTCAGGGCCACGATTAATGGTGGTTCCCAGCCATGGCGCGCCGCCTCCTCGAGGATGATGCTGGTTGCCGCGAACCCGTCAATCACGGGCATCTGGCAGTCCATGAAGATCAGTTGGAACCGCCCCTGCCGACAGGCCTCGATAGCCTCCTTGCCGTCGCGGGCGGTGACGATCTCGGCACCGGCATTGCGGAAGGCCTCGGCCAGGACGATGCGATTGGTTTCATCGTCATCAACGATGAGCATGCGGATATCGCCCCTGTTCGCAGACAGCGGCAGCGAATCAACCATCTCGGGGGCCTCAACCGGCAGCGGCGGCAGCGTCCCCGACGGCGCCGGCGCCTCGCCGGGTTCAGTCTCCCGGACCGGAGCGAGGTCGAGGGTGAACCAGAACACCGAGCCCTGGCCGAATTCGGAAGAAACCCCGTACCGGCCGCCCATCAGGTCGATCAGCTTGGCGCAGATCGACAGCCCCAGACCGCTGCCGCCATAGCGGCGGGTCGAGGAACTGTCCACCTGGGTAAATGGCTGAAAGAGCTTGGCGATCTCCTCGGAGGCAATCCCCACTCCGGTGTCGCGCACCTCGAAGCGAACGCGGTCGCGGCCGTCGGCCAGCGGCTCGGCATTGATCCGCAGGAGCACCGAACCTTTCTCGGTGAATTTGATGGCATTGCCGACCAGATTGACCAGCACCTGCCGCAGCCGGTAGGGGTCGCCGAGGTAGCGGCGATGCAGACCCGGCTCGATGTCCGCCACCACCGCCAGCCCCTTGCTCCGACCGGTCACCTGGTAGAGCGACAGCAGCTGGTCCAGCAGCGCCGGCAGGTCGAAGGGCTCCACGTCAAGCGTCATCTTGTCGGCCTCGATCTTGCTGAAGTCGAGCAGGTTGTTGATCAGAGTGAGCAGGCTTGCAGCCGAAGTACGGATGAGCTGGGCAAAATGCCGCTGCCGCGGCTGCAGCTCGGTGTCGAGCAGCAGTTCGCTGATGCCGATGACGCCATTCATCGGCGTGCGGATCTCGTGGCTGATCATGGCCAGGAAGTCGGACTTGGCCCGGCTGGCCGAATCGGCCTGCCGTGCCTTGTCCTGCAGAAGCCGGTTCTCCCGCTCCAGCTGGCGCACCTGCATCTCCAGCTCGTCGATGTGTGTTTGCAGTTTCTGCAGTTTCATCTCAGGAAAACAGGGTGAGCTGGCGAATGCCAGGTTTGCGCTTGTCAGCCTGCGCCCCGGCCTGGGGCGGCGGGGTGAGCAGCCTGTCCGGCAGTTCGGCGAGAAAGCGTGACGGCTGCCGCGCCTCCCTGGCCTGGCCGGGCAACGGCCGCCGGGAACACCAGCTGAAATAGAGGGTGTCGATGGCCCGGGTCATGCCGACGTAACACAGTCGCCGCTCCTCCTCCAGATGCTGGCAGAGCTCGTTGTCGGCTTTGGCTACGCGGGGCGCGAGCGGCAACAGCCCCTCCTCCAGGCCGGCGAGGAACACCACCGGAAACTCGAGTCCCTTGGCCGCATGCAGGGTGGACAGGGCAACCGCTTCGGCGCGTTCATCATAGACGATGGAATCGCTGAACTCCATCAGGTGGGCGGCCAGGGCATCAACCGAGACGAAGCCGATGGCCATCTCGAGGAACCGCCGCAAATCGGCATCTTCGGGGTCAAGCTTGTAGTGTTTTACGAGCGCCTCCAGGACCGCGGCCACGCCCTGTTCCCCGGCCAACTGATGCAGCCGGGTCTGAGCGGCGCGAAAGCGAGC
>JBGSPP010000243.1:0-3614 GCA_041738515.1 Desulfobulbus sp. | reverse complement strand
TCTCGGAACGTCCCCCGCCTCCGCTCCCTCCGAGGGCGATGAAGGAGGTGGGCGAGAGATTCAACGATTGCTCAATGCTTGGAGGTTATGGGAAATCTCCGCTTTCCCCTTGACTATACTTATCATGGATGTCCCCTTTTTAGTCCCGAGGAGTATTCTTGTCGCACAAGGGCAGTTGCCGGCTTCCCGGTTGACAAGGCGCCAGCCAGCCATTTACAATGACCTATCCGGATTGGTTGCTCCTTTCCGCCCTCCAGCACGCACAGCCCTGCCAACGAGGTGAACGCCATGGATTATCGCTTGCCTGGACTGATCCTGACTGGAGCCTCCGGTTTTGTTGGCCGCAACTTCATAAAGGCGGCCGCGGACAACTTCCGCCTGTTCTGCGTGGGCAGGCGTTCCATGGAAGAGGCCGGGGTGCAGGCCAACGACAATCTGCGCTGGACCCAAGTGGACATCGCCGACTGGCCCAATCTCAAGGATCTCGTCCAGCGGGTGAAGGATCACGGCGGCGCGGAGTTTATCCTCCACCTGGCCGGGTATTACGATTTCACCAACTGCGACCATCCCAATTATTCCCGAACCAATATCGAGGGAACGAAGAACATGCTTGAGCTGGCCAGGGAACTGGAGATCAAGCGGTTCATCTTTGCCAGTTCCCAGGCCGCCTGTTCATTTGACGCCCCCGTCAGTGAACTGAGCCCACCCGATGCCGACCTGCCCTATGCCAGGAGCAAGCGGGCCGGGGAAGAGATGATCCGGGAATACGCCCAGTATTTCCCCTGCGCCGTGGCCAGGATCGCGGCGGTGTTCAGCGACTGGTGCGAGTATCCGCCCCTCTACACCCTGCTCAATACCTGGCTCTCTGGCAAGGCTCTGGAATCACGGATTATTGCCGGCCGAGGCCTGACCGCCATCCCCTACATCCACGTCCACGATCTGGTCCATTTCTTCCTCCAAGTCATCGACAAGAGCGACCAGCTGGACAACCACGTCATCCTCAATGCCGGGCCGGACGGAGCAACCTCCCATCTTGAGCTGTTTCAGATCGCCGCCCACCATTACTACTCCGAACCATCCAACCCCCTGTTTATTCCCCGCCCGCTGCTTGCGCCCATGATTCTGGCGCGGCGACTGCTGCGGCGATTGCAGGGCAAGGAGGCCTTCGAGCAGTTCTGGATGCTCGACTACGTCGACAAGCAGCTGGTCGCGGACAGTTCCAGAACCCACCGCCTGCTCGCGTGGGCCCCCAATCCGCGCAAAACCATCAGTCGGCGACTGGTCTTTCTCATCGAGAATATGCAGCGAAATCCGGAACTCTGGCTGACCTGGAACGAGGCCATGCTCCGCAAGTCGCCCGATCGCCCCTATCTGGTTCTCCATCAACTGATCGGCGATATGCTCGAGCGTCTTCGCGACGAGGCCATTGGTGAGATTTCGGCACAACTGCGGCAAACGGCCCGGAACCCCGACGGCCAGCCTCTGGCCCCGCTGCTGCAAGGCATGGACGACCGGGTGATCAACGCCTACCTGCGCCTGCTCTATCAGATCATCGTCACCATCATCCGCACCAGAAACCGGCCGATGATGCGGCAATACGCCCTGATCATCAGTTCGCAGACCCTGGAAGCGGGGTTCAGCAAGGCCTTGGAAAGCCACTGCCTGCATGTGACCGGGGAAGTCATGATCCATCGCCTGCGCGACATACCGGAGTTAAAGCAGCACGCCCCCCGGGCGGAAGAGTACATTCCGGTGGTCCTTCACATGGCCATCGACCAGATAGAGGATCAGTCGGAGCTGTCACGGATGCAGAATCCCAGAACTTCCCGGGAACTTGCCCAGGAACCGCTGCCCACAGACAGCGCGCCTCTGGAGGAGGTGGTGGCCCAACTTGAGGAACTTTGCAGCGAAGCGGTCTCCGGGCAGTCCTGGACGAATCCGCTGTACCTGACCTGGGACAACGAGAACAACCGGTAGCGGCCTGGTTCCATGAAAATTCGGGCCCAGGAAGAGAGTGCAGGCTTGAGGTGCGGGATCGATTCGGTGCAGGGTAAGAGGAGAGGCAGAGCAACCCGCTCCTGCGAGCAGGGGATCACGCCAATACAAAAGGGTGCGCACGGCGCACCCTTTTTTGTTCGAGCGGGAGTGAATACATCAGGAAACCGACAGCCTCAGGCGTTCTCCTCCGCCTGCTTCTTGGCGTAGGCCGAAGCGGCGCACTCGTTCTTGCCGAGATCGAGTTCCTCCTGCTTGTCCGCCTCCTCTTCCCGCAGGTTGGCATTGACCAGACGGATGATGGCATACTCCTCGGGCTGGGGCCGCATGTTGGCCTTGATGAAGTCGATGAAGGCGGCCAGGGTGTCAATGTCGTAAATGTTGCGGTTGCGCTCCAGCACTTCGCCCAGGGTGCGGGCAAAGAGGAGGTCGCTGTTGGCCTCGGCCCAGTCCATGTAATGGCCGGGCAACACCTGCATCGAAGGGTCGAGCCGTTTCACCAACTGGATGGAATCGTAGAGGCTGCCAGCCCACTCCTCCGCCTTCCCGCCCAGGTCGGGCCGACCCACCGAATTGATGAACATCATGTCGCCGGAGATGATGAAACGCTCATCCACGATATACGAGGTGGAACCGGGGGTGTGGCCCGGGGTGAACAGCACCCGCACCCCGGGGCCACCCAGGCTGAAGCGGTGGATCTCGCCGTCCTTGAGGGGGGTGTAGGGGTTCTTCGAGGACTTGAAGTCGCCGTCGTTGGCGTAAAACACGGCCCCGGTGCGGCGCGAGATGTCGCGGCTGCCGGCGATGTAATCGGCCTGGAGATGGGTTTCGAAGGTCTTGGTGACGATACAGCCTTTGTCCTTTGCAAAGCCGAGATAGAAATCCAGGTTGCGCGAGGGGTCGAACAGCATCATCTCCTTGCCCGAGATCAGGCCGTAGCTGCACGAGGCCTTGCCGGGGCGGATGAACTGGAACAGCTCAAAGTCCTTTTCCGCGGCCACCAGCCTGGGCTCGAGCAGATTGCCCCAGGTCTTGATGCCGCCAGCCAGGTAGCCGACATCGGCAAAGCCGTGCTTCTCAAGAATTTCGGCAACGAACTTGGCCGAGCCCTCCTTGGCGCAGACGATGCGGATCCTGCGGTCGCGGGGGATGCGGGCCACCGACTCCTCCTCGATCTCCATGAAGTCGTAGTAGGAGACATTGAGCATGGCAAAGGGATAGGGGCTCTCGATGTGAAACCTGCCGAAATCCTTGTCGTTACGGACATCGACCACGACGATGTCCTCACGGTCGACAAGCCACTGGTACAGTTCTTTCGCTTCGTAGGTGAACGGGGCCATGATTGCTCCTGGCTGAGGGGAGGCTGAAGATCCCGCGCCAGGCCTTAGACCTGGCGCAAAACCGTTGGCAAACACTTCTATAGTATTGACATTCCCGGTAGTTGTCCAGTCAATTCACCACCCTCCGGGCGAGACGGCGCACTGCCCCGATGAGGCCAGCCGGTTCGGGCAAATCCACTGCCCCTGCCGCCAAATGCCCGGACCCGTGACGCCGGTCCGACTGAATTTCCTTTTGACAAGCCGGAAGGGCGCATCCTACAATGAATCATGCCAATATAC
>JBGSPP010000241.1:0-4357 GCA_041738515.1 Desulfobulbus sp. | reverse complement strand
TCTCGGAACGTCCCCCGCCTCCGCTCCCTCCGAGGGCGATGAAGGAGGTGGGCGAGAGATTCAACGATTGCTCAATGCTTGGAGGTTATGGGAAATCTCCGCTTTCCCCTTGACTATACTTATCATGGATGTCCCCTTTTTTCCTTTGTAAAAACGGAAAGGTTTTCATTATTCCGGAAAGATTTTTCCGCCTGCGCAGCAACGTCCGGTCAAGATATATTTGACATATATCTCATGGCATGCGACTATGCCTTGGCGATTCGGGCACTCCCTTGCCGGTCGGCGCGTTTGCGTTGGCCCAGATGGGCCGCTGGTCACCGATCCGGGCTGAGCACCAGTCAACCTCCCCATCCCCTGCACATTCATGCACAGCGCAGCGAACAAAACCGTCGTTCCGGCCAGGCAACCCCTGGGTGCGGTCGCTTATGCGCAGATCTGCCGCAGGATCATCACCCTGGAATACACGCCCGGCGCCATCCTCGACGAGAAAGAACTGATGGCCGATCTCGGTCTGGGCCGCACCCCGATCCGCGAGGCCCTGCTGCGGCTGGCTGGCGAGGGTTGGATCGAAACCCAGCCCAACCGGAGCGCGGTCGTGCCGCCGATCACCATCCAGGCCACCCGGGCGGTGTTCGAAGCCATGCGCGTGCTCGAACTCGGCGTTGCCGGTCTGGCTGTGCACCAGCAGATCGACCGCCAGCTCGAGGAGATGCATGCCGCAACCATCCCGGTGCAGGAGGCGATCGTAGCCGGCGACACCTTGGGCATGGTCGAGGCCAATCACACCTTTCATCTGGCCTACGCCCGGTGCGCCATGAACGATTTTCTCTTTCGCGCCTGCGCCGATGTGCGCAATCAGGCCAAGCGTCTCTCCTTTCTCTCCTACGCCAGCGAGGTCGGCGTGAGCCGGTCCCTGGCCGAGCACTACGATTCGGTGGTCAGCGAACACGAGGCAATCATCGACGCCCTGCTCGAGAGGGACGAGGAACGGCTGAAGGAACTGCTGCTCCAGCACATCGCTACCTTCCAGCGGCGGATCGTGGCTTACATCAGTTCCTGAGCGCGGCGACGACGGGCATTTCCCCGGCGCATATCGCCGGGACAAGGCGGCAACAAGGCAGGCTCTCATCAATCCATTCAACGAGGAGGAACGAGCACCATGAAACCATTGACCCATCTGGTTGCGGCACTGACCCTGGTCGTCGGCATCCCGGCCGGCAGCGCCCTGGCGAAAACCACCTGGACCGCCAACTCGGTCTGGCCGCCGAATAACCACCAGACCATGGCCCTGGAGGAGTTCGCCGCCAAGGTGAAGGAAAAGACCGGCGGCGAGTTGGAGATGACGGTCAGCGCCGGCGGCGCCCTCGGCTACAAGGGGCCGGAACTGCTCAAGGTCGTCCGCGACGGCATGGTGCAGGTCTCCGATATGCTGGTCAGCGGCGTGGCCGGCGAGGACAAGATCTTTCAGACCGTGACCCTGCCCTTCCTGGCCCTGAATTTCGACGAAGCCAAGCTGCTCAACGAGACCGCCCGTCCCTATTTCGACAAGGCGGCGGAAAAGTGGGGCCAGAAGATCCTGTTCATCTCTCCCTGGCCGGGCGCCGGCGTCTGGACCAAGCGGCCGGTCAACACGGTGGACGACATGAAGGGCCTGAAAACCCGCACCTATGACAAGAACGGCGCGCTGGTCGTCGAGGCCACCGGCGGCACGCCCTATGCCCTGGCCTTCAGCGAAGTCTACGCCTCGCTCGCCACCGGGGTCATCGACTCGGTGATCACCTCCACCCCCACGGCGGTCGACGCCAAGTTCTGGGAGGTGCTCAAGTATTACCAGCCGATCAACATCACCATCGCCACCGACATGATCAACGTCAACCTCAAGGCCTTCAACAAGCTGGACAAGAAGGCCCAGGACGCCCTGGTCCAGGCCGGCCGGGAGATGGAAGAGGCAATGTGGAAGAAGGTCGTGGAACTGGACAGGGAGAAACTGGCCATCTGCACCAAGAACGGCATGGAGACCTCGACCCCGTCGCCGGAGTACCTCAAGAGCCTCAGCGCCGTGACCGAGAAGATCCGCGCCGACTGGCTCAAGGACGCCCCGCCCGAGGCCAAGGCCCTGTACGAAGAGTACATGAAGAAGGTCAAACGCTGATCACGGTTCCTGCGCCGTTCGCTTTCCCGGAGGCGGACGGCGTTTCTTTTTCGCTGGAGTGTGCCATGAAACGACTCATTCGCGCCATCGACGGGCTTTCGGGGTTCATCGGCGGGCTGGCGGGCGTGCTGCTCTGCATTGGCCTGGCACTCACCGCCGCTGAAATCCTGCTCCGGTCGGCCGCGGACCGCACCCTGTTCATCACCGACGAGTACCTCGGCTACCTGATGTGCGGCCTGACCTTCTGCGGCCTGGGCTACACCCTCAGGGAGAAGGGCCATATCCGCATGACCCTGATCCACGGCCTGGTCAAGGGGAACGCCCGCTATTGGCTCGATGCCGTCTGCCTGGCGGTGGGCCTGTGTTTTTCAGCCGGCGTTACGGTGTTCACCAGCCAGTTCTTCTGGGATTCGATGATCACGGGCTCGCAGTCGATGCAGGTCTCGGCCACCTATCTGGCCATTCCCCAGTCGTTCATGCCGCTTGGCGCGCTGGTGCTGACCCTGCAGTTTGCAAGCGAACTCCTCAAGAGCCTCCTGCTGATCAAGGGCGACACCGACGGCCTGATCCTGCTGGAAGAGGTCAAGGATCTGGGCAGATAAGGCAAAAGGAGAACTCTCATGGAACTGGCAAGCGTGTCCCTGACTCTCTGTGCCCTTCTGGTGCTATTCATGGGCGGCACCGTCTGGATCGGGGTGTCTCTGTTTCTGGTCGGGTTTGGCGGTTTTGTCTTCTTCACCGACCTGCCGTTCGGCTCGATCCTGGCCACCACCGGCTGGAACAACACCAGCGGCTCGGCCATGATGGCTCTGCCGATGTTCGTGTGGATGGGCGAGATCCTCTTTCGCAGCCGCATCTCGCAGAACCTGTTCAAGGGCCTGACCCCCTGGATGGACCGCATCCCCGGACGGCTGCTGCACGTCAACATCCTGGCCTGCACCTTTTTCGCTGCGGTCAGCGGCAGTTCGGCCGCCACCACCGCCACGGTGGGCAAGATCACCGTACCCGAGCTGAGCAAGCGGGGCTACGCCAAGAGTCTCGCGGTCGGCTCACTGGCTGGCGCCGGCACGCTTGGCTTTCTCATCCCGCCGAGCATGATGATGCTGGTCTACGGCATCATCGGCGATGTCAGCATCGGCAAACTGTTCATCGCGGGGGTGATTCCCGGTCTGATGCTGGCCGCCCTGTTCAGCCTCTACATCGTGGTGCGCTGCCTGATCACCCCCAGCCTGGCCCCGGCCGAGGCCGAACGCCATACCTGGGCCGAGCGGCTGGCCGCCATCCCCGAGATCCTGCCGGTGCTGGTGCTTATCCTGGTGGTGCTGGGCAGCCTCTATGCCGGCTTCGCCACCCCTACCGAGGCGGGCGCGGTCGGCGTACTCGGCGCCATCGCCTTTGCCGCTGTCACCAAGAGCATGAATTGGGAGGTGTTTCGGCACAGCCTGATGGGTTCGATCAAGACCACGGCCATGATCATGCTGATCGTGCTGGGCGCCTCCTACCTGTCGGTGGTGGTGGGCTACCTGGGCATCACCCGCAAGCTGACCCTGCTGGTGACCGAGATGGGGCTGTCGCCCTTCATGCTGATCATCATCCTCAGCATCCTCTACGTGGTGCTCGGCTGCCTGGTGGATGGCTTTTCCATGATCGTCATGACCACCCCCATCGTCCTGCCCCTGGTGACCGCCGCCGGCTTCGACCCGGTCTGGTTCGGCATCTACCTGGTATTGATGATCGAACTGTCCCAGATCACGCCGCCGGTGGGGTTTAACCTGTTTGTGATCAGTTCACTCAACAACGACGACGTCATGGTGGTGGCCAGGGATGCCCTGCCGTTTTTTCTGGTCATGACTGCGATGACCGCGCTGATCACGGTGTTCCCCCAGATCGTCCTGGTCCTGCCCAATTTCATGAAATAGGAGCGGCGGTCATCCGCGGACGCGCGCCGGCATCTAGACCTGCCAGAGGACAAGGCCATGCACATTGATCTCAACTGCGACATGGGTGAAAGTTTCGGGGCCTACAATCTGGGCATGGACAGCGAGGTCATCGCTGCCGTCTCCTCGGCCAACATCGCCTGCGGCTTCCACGCCGGCGATCCCCATGTGATGCGTCGCACCGTCGGGCTTGCCCGCGACCACGGTGTGGCCGTCGGCGCCCATCCGGGCTTTCCCGACCTGCTCGGGTTCGGCCGCCGGGCAATGG
>JBGSPP010000240.1:0-7255 GCA_041738515.1 Desulfobulbus sp. | reverse complement strand
GCCCCGGCATCATGGAGGCGGCCAGCCGCGGCTGCTTCGAGGCCGGCGGCACCTCGGTGGGGCTGAACATCGTCCTGCCGCGCGAGCAGCACTCCAACCAATTCCAGAACCGCAGCCTCACCTTCCGCTACTTCTTCGTTCGCAAGCTGATGTTCGTCCGCTATGCCCTGGCCTACGTCATCTTCCCCGGCGGCTTCGGCACCATGGACGAACTCTTCGAAGCCCTGACCCTGATCCAGACCACCCGCATCCGCCGCATCCCGGTGGTGCTGTACAGCACGGCCTACTGGCAGGGGCTGGTTGAGTGGATCCGGGCCGAAATGCTGACCAACGGCTGCATCGACCCAGGCGACCTGGATCTGTTCAAGATGGTCGACGATCCCCAGGCCGCCGCCGACATCATTGGTTGTTACATGGACCAGTGCCGCCAGTACCAGGGCGATCAGCGCCGCCCCTCGATCTGAACGATCCGCGCAAGTATTGCCGCCATCCCGGCTGGTTGATCCTGCCAGGATGGGTCGAACATGGTGTGACCGGTCCTCAGCCTTTCGGGCTCCTGGGTTGAGACGGCGTCGCCAGCGGGCTGTGAGGCCCGCTCTCCATGGGCCAGATTGGTCATGAACGACCAGGAACCCCGGTCGGTCCACCAGGAGGAGAGCAACTCCCTTGGCCTGGTCTCGGCTTCCAGGGCGCGGAGCCGGTCTGCGAGCCGCTCGCCGGTCAGCATCAGTGACAGCCGCAGCCGCTGCATGCCGATGATGGTGCGCAGGGCCTGAAGCGCCTCCCTGGTCGAGGCATCCAGCCGATCGGGATCAGGCGCCGACTCGGCCCCCTGTTCCGACGGCATGGCCAGGTCGATCTCCTGCAGGTTGCGGACCTCTCCCGCCTCGGTGAGAAAAATGCCTGAACCCTTGACCACTCCCAGCAACGATCCGGCGGCGCTCTGCAGCTGAAACTCGGTGCCGGCGTGGACCACGGCGATCGCTCCCACCCCTGCCTGCCGCAGCGGCGTCAATTCCTCCCCGCCCTGTTCGTTCGGCCGCCAGATCAGCAGCCGGTCGAAGATAGGGTCGCCCTCGTCGATCCAGGCATTGGCGTCGCTGTCCAGTTCAGCGAGTTCGCCGAATCCCGAACCAGAGGCCGGGCCGAACAGCTCCAGACCGTTATTGATGCAGCCGTCGCCGTTGCGGTCAAAGGCAAGAAAGCCGCAGCCCCGGCCGGGGCAGGCCAGGTTTTCGCCCTCGCCGTCGCTATCAAGATCAAAGAGGAAGGAAGTGTCGGTAAGCAGCGGGGCGTCGAGATCGAACTGGAGCAGAAGGGGATCGACAAGGGTAGCGGTGAGGCCGAGCGAGGTGGCGTTGACGGCCGTGGTCTCGCGGTGCAGGGAGAGGCCGAAATCAAAGGTAATCTCGCGGCCGTCCGTGGTCTGGACCTGACCCCGGGCGCTGAACATCTGGGTCTCCTCCTGATGGTAGCTGGTGATGCTGGTCAGTTGGACCATCTGCACAGGCAGGCTGGCGGGCTGATCGCCGGCAGGGGCCACCGGCGGCGTTTCTTCTTTGGCGGTGACAGCCACCGGCTGGCCGACCACCTGGGTCACCAGCCGCGAGATGGCCTGGTCCCCGGCAGCCCCATCGCTTGGTGCGGCCTGGTCGTCGAGAGCCTGCGGTTGGTCGCATCGTTCAGGGGCACGACTGACCACCGAGCAGCTGGCGGCCTGCATGGCGGTAGTGGTGCTGATCTGGCTGGCAAGGCGCAGGCCGAAGTTGTCGGCTGCCCCCGGTTGCATGCTGCCCGCCATGACCGGCAGCATACCAATGGCCTGTTGTTCCATCTCCCTGGAGCTACGCGCAGCCTCCATGCTGACCGCGGTCGCAGCAATGTACATGTCTTCTCCTTTTGAACGAGTGATTGTGATAAATCCTTCTGCTCTATCGGCCGGCCAGGTCGATCTGTTTACGGCCGAATGCCTTCGCGGTCAATGGCGTCAGTTTGACAGGGGGCCGGATCGACCCTATCAGTGTAGGGTGAACAATCGTGGAAGACAAACCGGCATCCGTAAGTGCGCCGCAGGCAACGGGAGAAGACGACGATGACAACACGGCAAAGTGGAACACAGGCACAGGCCATGGTCCTGGTGTCGCTGGCGGCGGATTCGCTGGCCCTCGGCGCTCACTGGATCTACGATACCGAGATGATTGCGCAGCGGATCGGCCGGGTGGACCGCCTGCTCCCGCCGCTGCCCGACTTCTACCATGCCGGCAAGGGCCAGGGCGAGTTCACTCATTACGGCGACCAGACCCTGGTGCTGCTGGAATCGCTGGCCGCCGTGGATGCCTTTTCTCTGGCCGATTTCGCTGAACGCTGGCGACGGATGTTTGCTGATTACAGCGGTTACGTCGACAGGGCCACCTCCGCCACCCTGGCCAACATGGAGCGGCTGCTGCCGCCGGAGCAATGGGGCTCAAACTCATCCGATCTGGGCGGTGCGGCCCGTATCGCCCCTCTGGTGGCCTGGTACCGAAACGACTTCGAAGGCCTGCTCGCCGCCGTCCGTCTGCAGACGGCCATGACCCACAACAATCCGGCCACACTGGCCGGGGCGGAATTCATCGCCAAAACGGCCTGGCGGGTACTCCGGGGCGCCGAGCCGCAGGAGGCCATGGAGGAGGCGCTGGAGGAGGGGGTGGCCGACATCGACCTGGACAACCGCATCCGCGGCGGGCTTGATTCGGCCGGCAAGGAGACCAAGGCCGTCATCGCCCGCTTCGGGCAGATGTGCGGCATTGCCGCGGCCCTGCCCGGGGCGATCCACCTGATTGTCCGCTACGGCGACGATCCGGCCGCCGGGCTGATCGAAAATGTCATGGCCGGAGGTGATTCGGCGGCCCGCGGTCTGGTGGCGGGTATGGTGCTGGGTGCCCATCGGGGGATCGGGGACATCCCCGGGGAGTGGTTGGAGGGCATGGTGCGCTACCAGCACATCTGCCGCCTGCTCTCCGCCTGTACCTGACCAAGTTGAGCAAGGGTGGAGCGGATCAGGTACTACAAAGTCGTATCTGGTCGGAGAATGGAAATTCCCATTGACGCAGGCAGTATTTCCTTATAGAACAGAATCAAGCCATCTTACTTAAGAAAAAGAATTACTATAGACGCGATGCACACCCACGATTACCGGCACATGATCGGCCAGTTTGAACAGATCTGCAAGTCCGCCGGACTCAAGGTGACCCAGCAGCGTCTGGAGGTGTACCGTGAACTCCTTGAGGCGACCGACCACCCCTCGGCCGAGACCCTCTACCGACGGCTGGAGGAGCGACTGCCGACCCTGTCGCTGGACACGGTCTACCGAACCCTCGCCACCTTTGAGAAACTGCACATTGTCCACCGTCTCGAAACCACTGCGGCCCAGGCCCGGTACGAAGCCCTGACCAGCCGGCATCATCATTTTCTTTGCGATGGCTGCGGCAAGGTCATTGACGTGTTCTGGCAGGATTTCGATGCCATCCGTCTGCCCACCGCTGCCGAGGGTATCGGCGCCATCGACCGCACCAGCGTTGTCATGCACGGCACCTGCGCCGTCTGCCTGGACCAGCGGCAGACTGCGACGGGTTGAAGCCGGAACAATCTCCCCAGTTGTTGATTTCTAAATCCGGGGTCACGCGGCCCGGTCGTTTCTCCACCACATTGCCTGCTGACTGTCCTGCATCGCCGACCTTCCCGCAAAGAATTATTCCACTTTACAGTTGTGGGAGAATGATTATCCTGTGCAGCAATGCTGGATTTTCAGGCCCTCGCGACAGAGTGCCCCTCTGATTTCACGGTTGCCGGCCGCTTTGCCCGCCGGATACCACCACCCCCAAAGGAGATCAACCATGGCCACCATTACCCTGAAAGGCAATGCAATCGAAACCGTCGGCGCCCTGCCTGCCAAAGGTGCGGCCGCACCGGCCTTCACCCTGGTCCGCACTGACCTGTCCGAGGCCACGCTCGCCCAGTACAAAGGCAAGAAGGTGGTGCTCAACATCTTCCCGAGCATCGATACCCCGGTCTGCGCTGCCTCAGTCCGCCAGTTCAACAAGACCGCAGGCGAGTTGACCAACACCGCCGTGCTCTGCATCTCCGCCGACCTGCCGTTTGCCCACACCCGTTTCTGCGAGACTGATGGTCTCAAGAATGTCGAGTCGCTTTCCGTGTTCCGCACGCCCGCCTTCGGCAAGGACTACGGCGTCACCATTACCACCGGCCCCATCGCCGGGTTGCTGTCCCGGGCCATTGTCGTCATCGATGCCGACGGCAAGGTGATTTACACCGAGCAGGTGCCCGAGATCGCCCAGGAACCCAACTACCAGGCTGCCCTCGCCGCCCTGAAGTAGTAATCTCTGGAGTACGCAGCATCTTCCAGCTCCGGCCGATTATCTTCGGCCGGAGCTTTTTTTATGCCGAGGCCTCCGTCGCTTCGCATCCTTCCAGTTCAGGCCGCGCCGCACTCCGCGGCGACTGGCTCGGCCATCCCGTGCTCCTCGATCATGACGGTGTTGGCCGCACCGGGCGGTACCATGGGATAGACCTCCTCGTCGCGGGCAATCGGCACGTGGATCAGGCAGGGGCCGGGTTCGGCGAACACCTGCCGCAGCCGGTCTGGCCAGCTGTCCGCCGGCTCATCCAGCCGAATGGCGCGCATACCGAATCCGCGCGCAATGGCGGCAAAATCAACCGCCACGCCGAAGGACGAGGCAAAAGTGCGGTTGCCGTAGAAGAGCCGCTGCTGCTGGCGCACCAGGCCGAGCGAGCGGTTATCCATGAGCACGATTTTAAGGTCGGCATCCGCTTCGACTGCAGTGACCAGTTCCTGGATGTTCATCTGCAGGCTGCCATCGCCGCTGAAGCAAATCACTCGCTGCTTCGGGCAGGCCAGGGCTGCGCCGATGGCTGCCGGCAGCCCGAATCCCATGGTGCCGAGACCACCCGAGGTGAGCAACTGACGGGGCCGGTTGAAAGGATAACTCTGGGCGACCCACATCTGGTGCTTGCCGACGTCGGTGGCGATAAGGGCCTCGGGCCCGGCGATCTCGGCGATACTCCTGATCAGCCCCATGGGCCGGCTGCCCGTAACCATCTGATCCTGAAATCCGGGGTGATCCTGCTGCAACTGGCGGATGCGATCCAGCCAGCCGTGCCGCCCGCGTGCCTCGACGGCGGACGACAGGGCTGCCAGCACCTGACCGGCGTCAGCCCGAAGGCCCAGGTCCACGCCCCGCAGCTTGCCGATCTCGTTTTGGTCGATGTCGATGTGGATGACCTTGGCCTTCGGGCAGAATTCGGACATCAGGCCGGTGGCCCGGTCATCGAAGCGCGCCCCGGCGGCGATGAGCAGGTCGCACTCGGCCATGGCCAGATTGGTGGCGCGACTGCCGTGCATGCCGAGCAGGCCCAGCGAAAGCGGGTGGCCGGAGGGCAGAATGCCCAGGCCCATCAAGGTCATGACCACCGGAATGCGGCTTCGCTCGGCCAGCCTGCGGGCGTTAGTCGCGGCTTCGATCTGGGTGCATCCGCCGCCCAGGTAGAGGATCGGGCGCCTGGAGCGGTTGATCATGGCCACAGCGGCGGCCAGCAACGTGGCATCCAGCGACGGTGCTGCCGGGTCGGGCTGAGGCCGCGCGATCTGCAGGTCGGCGATCGCCACCTGCTCCAACTGCACATCCTTGGGCACGTCGATCAGCACCGGCCCGGGCCGGCCCGAGACAGCCAAGCGGAAGGCCTCGTCCAGCACGACCGGCAGGTCCGCCGCTGTCTGGACGAGGACGCAGGCCTTGGTAATCGGCCGGGCAAGGGCGCAGATGTCGATTTCCTGGAAGGCGTTGGTGCCTAGCAGCGGTCGCGGTACCTGGCCGGTGAGGCAGATGATCGGCACCGAGTCCATCCAAGCGTCGGCGATCGCGGTCAAGAGGTTGGTCGCTCCCGGCCCGGAGGTGGCAAGGCAGACCGCAGGACGGCCGGTGGCCCGGGCCATGCCCTGGGCGATGAAGGCCGCGCCCTGTTCGTGGCGGGCAAGCACGTGGCGGATGTGTGCACTTTCTGCCAAGGCGTCGTAGAGCGGCAGGTTGGCGCCTCCCGGTATGCCGGTAACAACCCGGATTTCCTGCTGTTCCAGATGACGGATAATGAGTTGGGCTCCATTGCAACGGTCCATGCGATCTTCCTCCTCTGTTGGCCCGGCTGTCGGGCAGGCAAAAAAAAAACCCCCACCGGCGGGCGCCGGTGGGGGTGATAATCTCCAAAGGTAGACTTTCCCGCTACGGCGCCCCGGTTTCAGTACGCACGACGACGACCACACGGACCAGTGCGAGGATCGGCAGGATGTCGGCGGTGCGGGCGATGCGGTTCATATGGGGTTCTGGACGAAGGAAAGTCGGACGCACCCAGTGGGTACGCATGATGTTGCATTAGCAGATGGCACCAGCAGCGTCAAGATCATTTTCCATTTAGAGCCCTAGCTGTGAGAGCAGCCCGGGCCAGGTCCGGGCTGTCAAGCCGGTCAAAGCCAAGCGCGCGGGCCGCGTCCATGGCGGCGCGGAATTCCTGGCCGCTGATTGGCCGGCGCAACTCCGCACAGGCATCGGCATGGCCACTGGGATGGTACTGGGCCATGATGTTGACGTAGGTGTGCGGAGAGATCGCGGTGGCGATGAAGCGCAGGATCTCATGGGTCTCCTCGAGCATTCCGGGCATGAGCAGGTGGCGGATGAGCAGGCCGGACCGGGCCAGTCCATCCGGGCCGACGACCAGGTCGCCGACCTGATGGTGCATGCGCACCAGTGCCCGGCGGACGTGCTCGGGATATTCCGGGGCCTGGGCGTAGCGCTCTGCGGTCTCCGGGCGCCAGAATTTGCAGTCCGGCATGTATATGTCGATGACGCCGTCGAGCAGGCGCAGGGTGGTCTCGCTCTCGTAACCGCTGCAGTTGTAGACAATGGGCGTGTTCAGGCCGCCTTCCAGGGCCGGAATCAGGGCCGCGAGCAACTGCGGGACCACGTGGCTGGGGGTGACCAGGTTGATATTGTGGCAGCCCATAGCCTGCAGTTTGAGCATGATGGCGGCAAAGTCATTGGTATCGACCTCCTGTGTAGGTTCGTCGCCCTGGTTGATGTCGAAGTTCTGGCAGAAGCAGCAGCGCAGGCCACAGCCGGCAAGGAAAATTGTTCCCGAACCGTTGGCGCCGACCAGAGGCGCCTCCTCGCCGAAATGGGGACCG
>JBGSPP010000229.1:0-2962 GCA_041738515.1 Desulfobulbus sp. | reverse complement strand
GCTCGGACAGCGGCAGGAGGCAGATGATGCGCAGGCCGCCGCTGCTGCGGTTTTCCGCCCGGATGGTGCCGCCGTGGGCCTCGACAACGCCCCGGCAGATGGCCAGCCCCAGGCCAGCCCCACAGCCGTTTTCCGCGGCAGGCAGACAGAAGAACTTCTCGAAAATCCGGTGCAGCTCGTGTCCGGGCACACCCGGGCCGCGATCGAGCACCTCCAGGCGCAGATGGTCGCCCTCACTCCGGGCGGCAATCTCGACCAGGCTGTCCGGCGGCGAATACTGCAATCCGTTATCGAGCAGATTCACCAGCACCTGGGTCATCAGCACCGGATCCACCTCGACCGGGGGCAGCCCCTCGGCCAGAGTCACGCTCACGTCCCGCCCGATCAATTTTTCCTCAAGCACGGCCATTGCCGCGGCAATCAGGTCCTGGATGTCGCAGGGCCTGGCGTGCACCTGCACCTCGCCGGCCTCCAGTCTGGTCATGTCCAGGAGATTGCCGACAAACCGGTTCAACCGCTCGATCTCGCCCCAGACTTCGTTCACCAGGGCCGGTATCCCCTCGTCTGCCAATGATTCTGTCCTTGTGCGCAACGCTTTCATTGCCGCGCCCATGGCGGCAAGCGGCGTCTTCAGGTCGTGGGAGATGGAATTGAGCATGGCCCGTTCCAGCGACTCCCGCGCCCGCAGCATCTGTGCCTGTTCCGCCTGGTTGGCCAGGTGGACCCGTTCCATGGCCAGCGAAATCTGGGCGACAAAGGCGTCCAGGAGGCGGCGATGGGTGGGAGAACAGTACTCCGCCTCCTCATGCAATGCTATTCCCAGCGTGCCGAAGGTGTGGCTGCCGGTCATCAGGGGCAGGTGGAGCAGCTTGGCCGAACGCAGGGTTTCGGCGCCATGGCCTGCCGGCTGGCGGTTGCGGCAGACCCAGTCCGCCACCGTCAGTTCCTTCACGTCTATGACCAGACCGTCGCTGGCTGCGGCGACGTACATCAGTTCGTCTCGGGGCATCAGCACCGCCAGCCGGGCATGCAGCGCTTCGTCGATATGTTTCTGCACGATTGCCAGGATGGAGGGCATGTCGATGGCTGCGGCGAGATCGCGGCTGAGATAATAGAGGCTCTCGGTCTGCAGTTCCCTGTGCCGCAGGGTTTCGGCCCTTGCCCTCGCTTTGGTCACCAGGGTGGCGATGACCACGCCGACGGTGAACAGGCCGAAAAAGGTGATGGCATACTGGGTATCGGCCACGGTGAAACTCCACCGGGGCTCGACAAAAAAGAAATCAAAGGCCAGCACACTCAGGGCAGCGGTGAAAATAGCCTGTTTCAGAGTAGAGCGGACCGCGACCAGGACCACATTCAGCAGATAGACCATGACCAGGTTGGTCGGCGACACGGAGGGATACACCGCAAAGCAGAGCAGGGTGGTGGCGGCGACCAGGGCCAGGCTCGTCAGGTATTGGGACCAGGCGCCGATCGAGGGCAGGCGCCGTGTCGGGGCAGGGCGCCGAGCGGGCGCCTGGTTGAAGCTGACCACGTGGATGTGAATCGCGCCGCTGAGCCGGATGAGCCGATCGACGATGGGCGGACGCAGCAGTTCCCGCCAACGGGGCCGGGTGGGCTTGCCGACCACGATCCTGGTGACGTTATGGCGGACGGCATAGTCGATCACCGCCTGGGGCACCGAAGCGGCGGTCAGGGTGGCCACCTCGGCGCCCAGGCTTTCCGCCAGGCGGAGATCGCGCCAGACCCTCTCCCGGTTTTCCGATTGCTCCTTTGCCAGGCCTGGGGTCTCGACATACACGGTGAACCATTGGGCCTTCAGTTCGTCGGCCAGCCGCCGGGTGGTCCGGATCAGCTGTTCACTGAACGGGCTGCCGCTGGCACAGACCAGCAGCCGTTCGGCCACCGGCCAGGGTCCGGGGATGGACCGAACCTCCATGTAGCTGCGCATCTCCTCGTCCACCCGGGCCGCGGCCCGGCGCATGGCCAGTTCCCGCAGGGCGATCAGGTTGCCGGGGCGGAAGAACCGTCTGACCGCCTGGGATGCCTGCTCCGGGACATACACCTTGCCCTGGCGCAACCGATGGAGCAGATCTTCCGGGGGGATGTCGACCAGCAGGATCTCAGAGGCCAGGTCAAGCAGGCTGTCGGGAACGGTTTCGCGGATGGTCACGCCGGTGATTTGAGCGACGATGTCGCTCGCGCTCTCGAAATGCTGCACATTGACCGTGGTGAAGACATCGATGCCGGCGACGAGCAACTCCTCGATATCCTGCCAGCGCTTGTCATGGCGGCAGCCCGGTGCGTTGGCATGGGCCAGTTCATCGACCAGGGCCAATTCCGGCCGCCTGGCCAGGGTCGCATCGAGGTCCAGCTCGGTCAGCATTACCCCCTGATGCTCGTATCCCGCCTTGGGCAACACCTCAAGGCCGGCAAGCAGGGCGTCGGTTTCCACCCGGCCGTGGGATTCGACGTAGGCGGCGACCACGTCACGGCCTTCAGCCTTGAGCTGCCGGGCCGCCTCGAGCATGGTGTAGGTCTTGCCGACGCCGGCGGCATAGCCGAGAAAGATCTTCAGCCGGCCGCGCCGGGCCCCTTGTTCTTCCGCCTGCGCAGCCCTGAGCATGGCCTCCGGTGACGGACGGATGGCTTCCTGATTCGGATTCATGGGCAGTCCCCGGGGGCTGGCACGAGCAATCCCCGCGCCGGCGCGCTACTTGGTTGCCTTGAGCTTTCTGCTCTGTTGCCGCTCCTGGAGTTTGGCCAGGATCTCGTCACACTGGGCCGCGACACTCCGTTTTCTGCCCAGGGAAAGCTGCAGTGACTTGATGTTGCTGTTCTTCCTCGACAGCGCAACCACCTGGTCGGTCACGGCGGTGAAGTCGGCAAAGGCCATCCTCGCCCGCAGGACCGCTTCCCGGCCGGCCGCGCCAGCCGCTGCCTCGAGGGCGTCCAGGCGCTG
>JBGSPP010000220.1:0-11594 GCA_041738515.1 Desulfobulbus sp. | reverse complement strand
GGTGGCCAGGGTTGCGGCCAGGGTCATATAGCCGCCGGTGATGGCCTTGCCCAGGCAGAGGATATCCGGCGAGACGCCGGCGTGCTCGGCGGCGAACATCCGGCCGGTGCGGCCGAAGCCGGTGGCGATCTCGTCGAAGATCAACAGCACCTTGAACTGGTCGCACAGCCGCCGCAGACCGCGCAGGTATTCGGGATGATAGAACCACATGCCGCCCGCGCCCTGGACGACGGGCTCGAGGATGACCGCCGCCAGTTCCTGATGATGGCTGGCCAGCAGCCGCTCCATGGTGCCGAGATAGCCCTCGTCCCACTCCTCGTTGAACCGGCAGCCCGGCCTTGGCGCGAACAGCTGCTGCGGCAGGGAGCGCTCGAACAGGGTGTGCATGCCGGTGACCGGGTCGCAGACCGACATGGCGTGGAAGGTGTCGCCGTGGTAGCCGCCGCGCACGGTCAGGAGCCGGTGCTTTTCCGGCCGGCCGGCAGCCTGCTGGTACTGGAGGGCCATCTTGAGGGCCACCTCGACGCTCACCGAACCGGAATCGCAGAGAAAAACTTTGTCGAGCGGCGCGGGCGTCAGCGCAACCAGCAGCCGCGCCAGTTCCACCGCCGGCTCATGGGTGAGCCCACCAAACATGATGTGGGCCATGCGCCCGGTCTGCTCACGCACCGCCTGGTCGAGCACCGGATGGCCGTAGCCGTGGATGGCGCACCACCAGGAGCTCATGCCGTCGATCAGCTCCCGCCCGTCCGCCAGCCGAATCCACACCCCCTTGGCCGAGGCCGCCTGGTAGACCGGCAACGGCTTGGTCGTCGAGGTGTAGGGATGCCAGAGGTGATCGCGGTCGAACTGGAGCAGGTCGTCGGCCATGGTCATTCCGGCTCGAAGGTGAAGCCCTGGGCCGCGAGCCGGCGCAGATCCTCGGCAATGCCCGAGCCGGTGGTTGTCAGGTAGTTGCCGACGATGGCGCCATTGGCACCGGCGGCAAAGCACCGGTACTGATCGTCGCCCAGTTGCTGGCGGCCGCCGGCCATGCGGATGATCGCGTCCGGGTTGATGAAGCGGTAGAGCGCCACCGTGGTCAGCACCTCGGCGGGCGAGAGCGGCGTCAGCTCGGCCAGGGGCGTGCCGGCAATGGGGGTGAGGATATTGATCGGGATCGACTTGACCGAAAGCTCGCGCAGTTCGAAGGCCATGTCGATCCGCTCTTCCATGGACTCGCCCATGCCGATGATGCCGCCGGAGCAGAGCGACATCCCGGCCGCGCGGGCGCACCTGAGCGTCTCCACCTTCTCTTCCCAGGTGTGGGTGGTGCAAACCCGGGGAAAGAAGGCGCGGCTGGCCTCCAGATTGCAATGGTAGCGCCGCACCCCGGCCTCGTGCAGTCCCGCGGCGATCTCCGGGGTGAGCAGGCCGCAGGAGGCGCAAAACAGCATGGAGGTGGCTTCGGCCATCCGGTCGTAGATCGGGGTCAGCTCGGCCAGGGTGGCGGGCGACAGGCTGCGGCCGCTGGTCACCAGCGAAAGCCGGTGGACGCCGTGCTCGTCGTTGTCCCGGGCCATGGCCATGGCCTCGTCCTCGGCGATGACCTGGTAGGTGTCGATGCCGGTGTGGTGGCGGGCCGACTGGGCGCAGAAGCGGCAGTTCTCGGTGCAGTTGCCGCTCTTGGCGTTGATGATCGAGCAGAGGTCGAAGCGATTGCCGAGAAAATGGCGGCGGATCTCGTCGGCGGCCTGAAAGAGGTTCTCTGGATCGGCGGCAAGCAGGCGCAGGGCCGTCTGCCGGTCAATGCGGCCGCCGTCCAGGACTGCGTCCCTGGTCTGTTGTACGAAGTCGTCCATGGGTGTAGTGTGGTTCAATCGTCGTCCTGATTAGGTTTGATTTCCCGGGGCGGGCCGTTCACAATCATCTCGGCGATAGAAAGCTTCACCTTGGGAAACTGGCCGCGCCGGTCGCCGAGAAAACGGGTTTCCAGCTGCGCCAGTCGCTGGTAGAGGATGGTGCGGTCCATGGCCGGGGCGTCGGTCTCGACGGAGTAGGCGCGGCTGACGATCTCCTGGCAGCGGAAACAGCCGGGAAAGCGCAGCAGCTGGCCGTCGGGGCGGGTCAGGGTGGCGGGGACACCGTGGGTGCGGCAGATCATCAGCCGGTGGGTGTAGAGGCCGCAGCGCCCGTCCTCGTTCAGCGGGCACATGATCTGGGGCCGCTCGCCGCGAAAAGATTGCTGCCCGGCCCTGCTCCACATAGTCGCGCGCCCGCCGCATGATGCGGTCCAGTTGGGCGTCGTCCAGGCGCCGGATGCCCTCCCACAGGTAGGCCCACTCGCAGTAGGTGTAATGGAGAAAGTAGGAGTCGCAGCAGTTATCGGGGCAGCCGTCGCAGGTCAGCGAAATGGTCTGGGCCACCTGGTCGTAGGCCGTCACCATGGAGGCGTAGATTTCCTTGATTTCGCAGGAGAGTTCCGGCGGTAGAAACAGTTCTTTCATGGATGTTGCACCCGGGGTGAACGCGGTTCCTCGAAGGATTGCACCTGATAGGTTTGGATGCGGAGCTTGCCTGAGCGCCAGGCGTTATCGGCCAGACCGGCCTTGCGGCAGAGGTGGCCCAGGAACTGTACGGGCAGGGGCAGCTGCTGCCAGACCTGGGGCAGAAAGGTGGCCTGCTCGCCGCCCGGACCCTGGAGGATGACGCCGTCAATACCGGGACGGAGCTGCCGGAGAAGTTCGTCGGCATCGGCATAGGGCAGGGGTTGCGGCTCGGTGAGGATGGAGACCTCGACGTGGAGATCGGCCAGTTCGGTCACGGTCAACGGTTCGAAGCGGGGATCGTGGAAGGCGGCATTGATGGCGTTGCGCTTGATCGCATCCACCAGGGGTTCGGTGGCGGCCAGGCTGCCGATGCAGCCGCGCAGGGCGCCGCCCAGGTGCAGGGTGACAAAGACGCCCCGTTTTTCCCGCAGGGCCTCGCCGGCCGGCTCCCGGCTGTCGGCGTCCCTGGAGGCGCTGCCCAGATGTCCCTCTATCCGCTGTCTTGCCAGCTGGACAAGGGCCTTGCCCTGCTCTTCGGTGAGCATGTTCAACTCCTTTGCCAATCGAGTCATCGGAAGCGGTTTACTCTATTTCACGGGCCGTTGTTGTCAATACAATTGTGCATTGGGGCACAGGGGCGGCCCGCTCCGCACCCCGGAATGGCGATTGTGATTTTTCCGGTATGGGGTAAAATATATCCAGTTTCTTTTGATCAACCTGACCAACCATTCACACCACCATCGACTCGAGGAGCAACCATGCGCTGGCAGGACGGACGAAGGTCCACAAACGTGGAAGATCAGCGGGGCGCCGGCATGCCGGCAAGCGTCAAGGGCGGAGGTATAGGCATTCTGCTGCTGGCCCTGGTCGGGATGTATTTCGGTATCGACCCCTCCATCATACTCAACATGGGCGACTCGGTGCAGGTGACCCAGCCGGGGCGGCAGGCAGGCGGTCCGGTGCAGCAGACCGAGGAGGATCGAAAGTTGGCCGATTTCGTCTCCGTAGTCCTGGCCGACACCGAGGATACCTGGAACCAGATTTTCCAGGCCGGCGGCAAGAAATACGCCGAACCCTCCCTGGTGCTGTTCAGCGGCGCGGTTCAGTCGGCCTGCGGCTTTGCCGAGGCGGCCATGGGTCCGTTCTACTGTCCCGGCGACGGCAAGGTCTATATCGATCTGTCCTTTTACCGGGATCTGAAGAAGAACATGAACGCCCCCGGCGATTTCGCCCAGGCCTATGTCATCGCCCACGAGGTCGGCCACCATGTCCAGAACCTGATCGGTCTTGCTGGCAAGATGGAGTCCATGCGGCGGCAGGTGTCCAAGACCGAATACAACCGGTTGTCGGTGATGATGGAGTTGCAGGCGGACTGTTTTGCCGGCGTTTGGGCCAACCACGCGGACCGGGCGCGCAAGGTGGTTGAGCCGGGCGACATCGACGAGGCCCTCAACGCGGCCAGCCAGATTGGCGACGACCGGCTGCAGAAGCAGCACCGGGGCTACGTCACCCCGGATTCGTTCACCCACGGCAGCTCAGCGCAGCGGGTCCGCTGGTTCCAGCGAGGTTTTCAGTCGGGCAAGATGGCCAGCTGCGACACCTTCAACGCCGCCAGCCTGTAAGGGATATCCGTCGGACGGGGGGGCGATGCAGGCGCTCTCCCGCCACCCCTCCCCCCTGATTCACTTGGGCAGCTTGATGCCCCGCTCCAGCCCCTTCAACGACAGCTCACCGGACACGGAAAAGGGCAGTTCCTTGCTGAATCCGCCCACGCCCGCAATCACGTTGCCCTTGAGCACATAGGCCATGGGCTTGCTGTTGGCCGCGGCGTTGGCGGAATGGATCAGGCCGGCCACCGAAGAGACCATGTCCAGCACCGAGGCGTAGACGCTGACCGGGACCAGGGTCGTGCCGAAGGCGGGCACAGTCTGGTTGGTGTCGGTGATGCCGCTGGCGAAATGGCGGCCGTCCACCTCCATCTCGCAGCTGACGCCATTGAGCTCGATGGGGATGTCGTTGGGGTTGAGGATGCGCAGCTGCAGGATCAGGACGGTTTCCATGGCCTTGATATCCTGAACGCGGATATCGGCAACGCTGACCCTGGGTTTCTCCTTGAGCCCGCGCATGCCGGCGCAGCCGGTCACGAGCAGGAGCAGGCAGCACATCGGCAGCAGGACAAATGTGGCATATCGCAATCCGGGGAAATGCATGGCCCCTCCAAGGCATTGGGAATGAAGGCCTATTGTTTAACCTCGCGCCCTGGCAAAGTCAATATCGTCATGGAACTATTGACGAGGCGGCAGGAACACAGTACAAATACGCGGCCGCGGAGAAGTGCCGGAGTGGCTGAACGGGACGGTCTCGAAAACCGTTGTGGGGGTAACCCCACCCAGGGTTCGAATCCCTGCTTCTCCGCCATATCTTCATCCCGCAACATCCAATAAAGTTTATTTAACCCGCTTCCAGTCAAGGATAGCGGGTTTTTTTTTGTCCATAGCTGTCCACTATGATCCCCTTGAATCCAAGCCTTATTGTTGGTACTATTACCCCAAGGTACCAACAAGGCGGGTGCTGGTACCAACACGATACCAACAATGATGGAAATTTGATCTTTTTTCGGCATGTTGAAGCAGTAAATCGAAAAAAGATAATCATGACCTCTCCGGCGAGGAGGTACCAACATGGGTGGCACAACAAACAAACTGACCGACTTGGCTTTGAGAAACTCGAAGCCGGGTGCGAAAACAAGAAAGTTATCTGATGGGGGTGGGCTGTTTCTGGAAATCAGGCCGAATGGGTCAAAGTACTGGAGGATGGCATACAGGTTTGCTGGGAAGCAAAAACTGCTGGCCCTTGGCGTCTATCCCGAGGTCACGGCGACAAGGGCGAGGAAAGAAGCCCAGAAGGCACGGGAACATCTCATGGAAGGCAGGGACCCTGGCCTGATAAAGAAGATCACCAAGGGTACAAGCTGCACTGAAAACACCTTTGAGGCGGTTGCCACCGAGTGGCTAGAAAAATTCAAACATCAGTGGACGGATAGCCACCTCAAAAGCATCTCAGGGCGATTGCGACGTGATGTCTTCCCCTGGATCGGTGGTCGCCCTGTGGGCGAAATCACCGCGCCGGAATTGCTCTCAGTCCTTCGACGGATAGAGGCTCGCGGCCATCTGGAGAACGCGCATCGGGCATTGACCAATGCCGGGCAGGTATTCATGTACGCTATCGCCACCGGCCGGGCGGAACGGAACCTGGCGGCAGATCTCAGGGGTGCCATTCCTCGCCCTAACGTCAATCACATGGCGTCCATCATCGATCCTGAACAAGTGGGAGAACTTTTGCGGGCGATTGATCGATACCCCGGTTCACCGCTTACCCGTTGTGCATTGCAACTCACTGTGCACGTCTTCCTCAGGAGCAAGGAGATACGATTTGCTGAATGGACTGAGATCGACTTTGACCGTGCAGAATGGCGCATACCCCTTGCCAAGATGAAGGGGCGGAAACGTGATAAGGAGGCCGGAGGTAACCCCTTCCACCTTGTCCCCCTGGCAACCCAGGTTATCGCCATACTGCGGGAAGTGCAGGCCTTGTCCGGCCAGGGAAAATACCTGTTTCCAGGCCTTCGCTCGACCATCCGGCCCCTGAGTGACGCCACCTTGACGAATGCCCTCCGGCGCATGGGGTACAGCCAGGAGGAATTGCATGTGCATGGATTAAGGGCCACTGCCAGAACATTGATCCGGCAAGAGCTTGGTTTTGATGAGGAACCAATAGAACGACAACTTGGACATGCGGTGAAAGGTCCCCTGGGAGCAGCCTACAACCGCGCAGATTTTATCGAAGAACGCAAGCGTATGATGCAGGCATGGGCAGACTATCTGGAGGCGCTCAAAGCTGGAGTGCAAACCTCTTCCGCATAATTGCCTAACGGACAGACCGCTTGATGAGACTTGTCGCTCATCAAGCGGTCTTCCAGTCGAAGGCAACGTCGTCACCGAATACAAACCGAACCCCCCGTTCGTAGTTTGCTCACCTATGCAGAAGCCTCACTGCCCTTGTGAAGCAGCGGCTTGTCAGATGTTCTCTTCCGGTGCTCTCCCTGCTATTGCCTTGAAAACAAAAAAGTTATTTCTCAACAAGAAACCCGCGTGACGTGCCGTTCATTGTATGACGTCCTGGTATGGAGAAAATAGTTGTTGAAAGTAACATCAAAGGTGTTATGTAATAGTGTCATGAATAGCGAAGACCGGACCTTTACCCTCGATGAACTGTGTGCCTTGGTCGAGATGAACAAGCGGAAAATCCGCTTTTACATCCAGAAGGGCCTGCTTGACCGACCGGAAGGCACTGGCAAGGGCGCATTTTACACCCATCGGCATCTTGAACAGCTCCTGGCGATCCGTAAGTGGAAGGGTGCCGGCCTGTCCCTTGAACGCATTCAGGAGCTTCTCGGAGAGGAGCAGGGGGATGAATCCAGTCGTCCGATCCCTCCTCCACGGGCGAGAAGATCAGGGACCGTCGAAGTGTGGAGCCATCTCCATATTGCCGATGGCGTGGAACTGCATATTGAACCGCAGCGTTCCGGGTTGGCCCCGGAGCAGATTAGAGCCCTGTGCCGGGCGATCATGAACGTATACGAACAGATGCAAACAGAGGAGGAGTGAGAATGTACAATCCGGAGCAGACAACTCTGGGCCTGCGGACCGTTGACGGCGACCAACTCGTCCTGCAACTGGTCAACGTCGAGGCGGTCATCCGCAACCTTCTCTGCGAAACCGTCGTGACCCAGGTGTACAGGAATCAGGAATCCGTCCCCATCGAAGCGGTGTACACCTTTCCCCTCGCAAGCCGGGCCGTGCTCTTGGGTTTGGAAGTTGCCATCGGCGGCCGGGTATTGCAGGGCACGGTGGTCGCGAAAGCCGAAGCGGAAGAGACGTATGAGCAGGCGATCGTCGACGGGGATGCTGCCGTCATGCTGGAGCAGGTGCAACCAGGATTGTACGCCATGAACGTTGGCAATATTCTGGCCGGCGAAGAAGTGCGGGTGACTATCCGCTATTCGGAATTGCAGACCTGGCAGGGCGACAGCTTGCGTTTTCGTCTGCCAACCACGATAGCTCCACGATATGGCAACCCAGAGCGTGGAGGCCTGCAAACGCACCATATCCCGGAGCATGACCTGCTGGTCGAGAATTGGTTCAAGCTTACCCTGACTCTGTCGGGAATCCTCACTCAGGCCGAACTCGCCTGCCCAACCCACCAAATAGTGATCTCTAATTCAAAGCAGGGGAAGATTGTTACCTTGGCCACGGGCCTTGCATCCATGGATCGGGATTTTATCCTCAATATCGACCTGCCTGAATCGGCCCGCGACACGGTTCTGCTTGACCACGATGTGGACGGCGGCTTTGTGGCGCTGGCGTCCTTCAAACCGAGATTGCCGGCCTCGGAAATCATACCGCCGAAGAACATCAAGATTGTCGTGGATTGCTCCGGGTCCATGGCCGGCGACTCAATCAACCAGGCACGGCAGGCGATCAGCGACATACTCCAGCACCTCCGACCCGAGGATTTCTTCAACATCGTAGCGTTCGGCAATTCGGCCAAAGCCTTCTTTAACCAGCAGGTTATCGCCAGCACGAACAACATCACCACGGTGCGGCGGCAACTGCGCAGTCTTGAAGCTGACATGGGCGGCACGGAGATGGGGCCGGCCCTGCAGGCGGCCGTCCATCTCGTCGGCCCGTCCATTGCCTCGGATATGCTGTTGATCACCGATGGCCAGATTTGGGAATTCGAGGAACTCGTCAGGACGGTGCAGGCATCGGGACATCGGGTGTTCACCGTCGGCGTCGGCAGTGCGGTTTCCGAGGCCTGTGTCCGACAACTGGCAAGCGAAACCGGAGGAGCCTGCGAACTGGTGACGCCCAACGAGGAAATGGCGGCGACTATCGTCCGGCATTTCAAGCGAATCATGCTGCCAAGGGCGGACAACGTTTCGATTCAATGGCCAGCCGAGCCTATCCAGGTGATACCCGAAAACCTAGGCCCGGTTCATGACGGGGATACCCTCCATGTTTTTGCCCGGTTCCGGGAACAGCCGCATGGGTCGGCTGCGCTGACGTTGACGCTGGCGGATGGTCGTTCCGTCATTCAGGCAGCTCGACAGGACGAGGGCATGACGATGGTGCAGACTATCAACCATGTCGAGCCCGGTCCACTGGCCAGAATGGCCATCTGGGAATCCATTCGGGGACAGGATGATGCCTCGGCTGTGGCCTTGGCGGTGCGCTATCAAGTCATCACCCCACGCACAAACTACTTGGTGGTGGCCGAACGCACCGAGGAAGATCGCTGTCAAGACTTGCCCCGTCTACGCAAAGCGACGCAGATGTCGGCTGCCGGCTGGAGCGGGACCGGGGCGGTGACGCGAGCTCCCAGCGTATCTTTCTCCAAGTCGGTTCCAGCTGAAGCACCACCAAGATCCGATGTCCGGTTCAGCAGAGCCCCGGCGATTGATTGGCGGCAACAAACGTCACCCGACAGATTTTTCCAAAAATGCGGTTGGCGTCACACTAGATGGCTGCTGCCGGTTCTGCAACTCAAGAGCTATAGCGACCTGATCGTCTGCGACCTACCCGACCGCATCCTCAACGCGCTGAAAGCCATCGCGGAGCGCCAGGCTCCCGAGGTGACTGAGGCAATGATCGTCCTGGCCTTTCTCCAGACCTTGGCAATCTCAGCGGTGCAACTGGAAACGTCCCGAAACTTCCGCCGCGCCTTGCGTAAGGCCATGAAGAAGACGCCGCCTGATGAACGACTGCTGGCGGCTATGGCCCAAGCCTTTGCCACAATCAGCGCGGACGATTGGGGGCCTGAGTACCCGCTGATTGAAGAGGATGAAGATTAAACTCCATGCTCCCTGAACGAGTCTTGATGAAGAGGATGGCCGGCAGCCTTGAGATTCCCTGGCCGGAACCGATCACGGATCGAGGTTTCGTGTTTCCGAAGGATTACCGCATGAATGCGTTTCCGCGTACTCCCTTCGGCCTTCCTTGGTACGACACGCCAGACAGCGAATATTTTTCCTGGTTAGCCGAGTATTTGCCAGCCAACTTACCCCAGTTTAACGCGGAGCAACATAGGCTGAGCATGCAATTGGAACACTATGATCGTTTATCGGGATTTTGGATAGGCGACCGTGCGGGCTGGTATGAATCCGAGGCCGCAGAAAGGCCCATTCATGAATTTCCGGATGATTTCGCTTGCATTGGTAATATCGATGGAGTGCAAATCATTCAGGGCCGGTACACCTATGCGGATTACGCCAAATGGGAAAGAGGATTCATCGGGCCAGGTGGGCGAATCATGACGCCGGAGGAGTTTATATTGGAAGATTTCGGCTGGAGCCTTGTACAGGAAAGAGAACAACGCGAGTTCGCGGCATATTGGCCTGATTTTGTAAAATTTGACGGATTCAATTTTGCACTTTCCCTAAGTTCGTTCCAGCACGAACCGCCCGATGCCGGCTGGCGAGTGTATCTTGGAATGGTGTTGCAAAGGATACAGGGCAAGGTGTCCCGGATTAAAGAAATTGAGAATTTCTACTACGCTTGGCATGACCATATAAAGTAGAGACTTCGTAAAATCATTGAGTAAGAGCGGAGAACATCGCGAGAGTTATTCGGTAACAAACCTTCGAGACTCTACGCCTCTTTGAGACCCGCTGATGCGGGAGGACGACCAGTGAAGCTGTTGACCCAGGATGCGATGCGGCACGATGGCCCGCTCTTTGAATTTGTGGTGATTGACGAACCATACTCAATGGAGCCTTGGTATTGGCCACGCAAGGAAGAAGTCACGCCATTTTGCTTCCTGGAGTTCGGTGAAGCCGTCATGAAACATGTTTTTCATCTGTTCCGGCTCAACGGGGCATTCGATCCATACGAGATCACCAATTTTCAAACAAATTATGAGCGACAGGGGCTGGTGAGCAATATCGACGGCGAAATTGCCAGGTTACACGGCTTCAATCGGGAAATGTTCCTGGAACGATTTGGCTTCTCTCTCGATTATCTCGCCGGTGCCCACCGCCTTGAACTTGCCGCCGACCATTGGCACACATTATGGTCAGATATTGTCGAGATTCTGCATTTGATTCGTGAAAAGGCCTTGGAGGCGTTGAAGGGAGGGAAGACCCTTTCGATTGTGGGGATATAACCATGAATGAGCTAACACTTCGATTTGTATTTGAATTGGTCGAGATGGACATAGGTGAGATGAAGATTCAAGCCAATGCCCTGTTGACCGTTGGTGCTCGTCGTCTGAGTGATGAATCGACTATATTTCCTTAAGGAAACAATATTTAGCTGGTCCCCAAGTCAACCAACCGTCTGGAATGAAAGCTTATTTTAATAATATATGGGCCAAAACGAGCAGGGGCAACACACCCGAGTGGCACCCTCTTGTGCTGCATATGCTCGATGTAGCGGCCTGTGCGGACGCCGTCCTGGCTCGTGAACCGGAAACTACCCGAAAAAGGATAGCCCTGATGCTGGGGATGGAGTGGCATGAGGCCCACCCCTGGCTCTTGTTTGTGATTGCTTGTCATGATCTGGGTAAAGCTTGCCCAGGCTTCCAATGTAAATGGAAAAATCTATCAGGATTACTCCTGCCACGCAGCCCCAATACCTCAGTCAACCACGCTTTCGTGAGCCAGATCGTTTTAACTGTGTTGTTGCAGGAAACGGGTTGGCCGGATGAGTTAGCTGAACTAACAGCCGATGCGGTGGGATGTCACCACGGGGAAAGATCCTCTCCCAACAACCTATCTAGATTGTCCTCAGAATTAGATATCAATTTGATATCATTGAGTAAGCAATGAATTTTTGTTAAGGTAAACGCACAAATATCAGCGAAGAACCCTCAAAAATCGTGCGCCTCATGATTCGATATCGTAGCCAAAAACAGTTGACCCTGGCTGGATTTTCCAGCCCGTTTCGCACTTCGCTTGACCCTGAAAACCGATGGGTGATACTGGCCGACCTCATCCCCTGGGATGAT
>JBGSPP010000206.1:0-27303 GCA_041738515.1 Desulfobulbus sp. | reverse complement strand
CGATCAAGAGCGAGGGCGGCATGGTCATGGCCCAGAGCCCCGCCACCACCGAGTATGACGGCATGCCCCGCAGCGCCATCGCCACCGGCCTGGTGGACTTTGAGCTGGCGCCGGCCGAGATGCCTGCCCAGCTGATTGCCTATGCGGCCCATGTCTTCGGCAAGCTGCCCAGGATCGCCGCCGCGCCGCCTCCCAAAAGCGAGAATGCGCTCAAGAAGATTTTCGTGCTGCTGCGCGCCCAGACCGGTCACGATTTTTCCCAGTACAAGCCCAGTACCGTCAACCGGCGGATCGAGCGGCGCATGGCCCTGCATCAGATCGAGACCATGGAGCAGTATGTCAAGCATGTGCAGCAGACGCCATCGGAGGTGGATTCCCTGTTTCGCGACCTGCTCATCGGCGTCACCAACTTTTTCCGCGATCCCCAGGCGTTCAAGGCCCTGGAGGAGAAAGTCATGGCCCAGCTCTTTGCCGACAAAGCGACCGGCGATACGATCCGCGTCTGGTCGCCTGGATGTGCCACCGGCGAGGAGGCCTATTCCCTTGCCATCCTGCTGGCCGAGCAGCAGGAGTCGCTGAAGCAACGACGCAAGATCCAGGTCTTTGCCACCGACATTGACAGCCAGGCCATTGCCGCGGCCCGCGCCGGGCTCTATCCGGCCGGCATCGCCGCCGACATCTCGCCGGAACGACTGGCGCGGTTTTTCTCGGCCGAAAGCGAAGGCGGCGCCTATCGCATCAACAAAACCATTCGCGACATGCTCATCTTCTCCGAGCAGGATGTAATCCGCGATCCGCCCTTTTCCAAACTCGACCTGATCAGCTGCCGCAACCTGCTGATTTACATGGGCGCCGATCTGCAGAAAAAGCTCATCCCGCTCTTTTATTACGCGCTCAACCCAGGCGGATACCTCCTCTTGGGCACCTCCGAAACCATTGGTGATTTTGGCAATCTCTTTGCCGTGCAGGATCGGAAAATGAAACTGTACCGGCGCAAGGAGACACTCCAGGGCGCATTCAGGGTCGGCCTGGGCAGCTTTCTGCCGCCCCTGACGTCCTCCTCGGACGCAGCACTGCCGAAGGTTGCAAGCAAGATGGCCAACCGAGGCAAACCGCCGCTGCAAGAGGTAACCGAACAGACCATGCTGCAGCAGCTCGTTCAGGCGGGCGCGCTGGTCAACGGCCATGGCGACATCCTCTACATCCACGGCCGGACCGGGATGTACCTCGAGCCGGCCGTGGGCGAAGTCGGCGTCTACAATATTCTGACGATGGCCAGGGAGGGGTTGCGGTACGAATTGACCTCGGCCCTGCGCACCGCGGCGACCGGCGTGGAGGTCATCCATCGCCACGGCCTGCGGATCAAGACCAACGGCAGCTATACCACGGTCAATCTTCTTGTCCGCCGGGTGGCGGCCAACCCGGCCCTGATTGCGGAGACGCCGCTGTTCCTGGTCATTCTGGAAGAGCAGGCGGTTGTCGTTCCCCAGTCAGCCGGAACAGACACGCCTGCGGGCAATCGTACCGACCCGGAGACCGAGGTCCGTATTACCGCTCTGCAGCAGGAGCTGCGCGCCAAGGAAGAGTTCCTCCAGACCGCCAACGAAGAGCTGAAATCCTCCAACGAGGAGATGCAATCGATCAACGAGGAGTTGCAATCTACCAACGAGGAACTGGAAACATCAAAGGAAGAACTGCAGTCGGTCAATGAAGAATTGGCCACGGTCAATGCCGAATTGCAGAACAAGGTGACCGACCTGACGCGCATCAACAACGACATGAACAACCTGCTGGCCGGGACCGGCATCGGCACGGTCTTTGTCGATCACCAGTTGCGCATCCTGCGTTTCACCCCGGCTGCCACCAAGATCATCAACCTGATCCAGAGCGACATCGGCCGCCCGGTGGCCCACATCGTCTCCAACCTGGTGGGCTACGACGCCCTGCTGGAGGACACGCAGACGGTCCTGGATACCTTGGCGCCCAGGGAAGTGGAGGTCCATTCCCGGGCGGGGATGTGGTACACCATGCGCATCCTGCCCTATCGCACCCTGGATAACGTGATTGAAGGCGCGGTGATCACCTTCACCGACATAACCGAAAGCAAGCAGTTGAAGACGGCCATGAGCGCAGCGCACCTCCAGCTGACCGAGGCGCTTGTTTCCACGGTCCGCGAACCGCTGCTGGTGCTCGATGTCGATCTGCGCGTGGTTCTGGCGAACAGCGATTTCTACAGCACCTTCCAGGCCTCGCCCGAAACCACCCAGGGCCGGTTGCTCTTTGAGCTGGGCAATCATCAGTGGGACATTCCGGCCCTGCACACCCTGCTGGAGGAAGTGCTGAGCCGCAACACCGTGGTCACTGACTTTGAGGTGACGCATGCATTCGAGCGAGTAGGCCGGTGCACGCTTCGGCTCAATGCGCATCGCATCTTCGTGGAACCAGGACAGTCAGAGCTGATCCTGCTGGCGATCGAGGTTGTTTCCTGCAGCCAATCGGGCCCTCGGGACGAGGCCCCTGACGGCGAACCAGCGCCGTAACCTTGAGGAGAGTCGTCGATGAACCGCACGGATTCCCGCAACCAGGCCGCCACCCGACTGCGACAGCTGGCCGAAGAGCGGGTCCAGGGCAGCGGCGAGCCGGGAACTGAACGCCAGGCGCAGTTGCCGCCCGAACAGATGCGGGCGGTAGTCCATGAGCTGCAGGTGCATCAGGTGGAACTGGAGCTGCAGAATGAGGAGTTGCGCCGGGCGCAGGTGGAACTGGACGCGCTGCGCGCCCGCTATTTCGATCTCTATGACCTGGCACCGGTGGGCTATTGCACCCTCTCCGCAAAGGGCATCATCGAGGAGGCCAATCTCACCGCCGCCACCTTGCTGGGAGTGTCCCGAAACCAGCTGGCCGGCCAGCCGCTGAGCCGGTTCATAGTGCCCGAGGACCAGGACATTTATTACCACCATCGCCGCAGGATGCTTGCGACAGATGAACCGCGCGTCTGCACGGTGCGGATGTGGCGGTCGTCGACCACTTCGATCTGGGTGCGGCTGGAGGCGACCATTGCCTGGGAGCGAGACAAGGCGGCGCCGGTCTGCCGGGTTGTCCTGAGCGACTTCTCCGAGAACAAGCGGGCGGAGGAGGAGCAGAAGCGCCTGCAGGACCAATTGATCCAGGCCCAGAAGATGGATTCGGTGGGCCGCCTGGCTGGCGGGGTGGCACACGATTTCAACAACATGCTGGCCATCATCCTGGGGAATGTCGAGATGACCCAGGATGACCTCGGGGACAGCCATCCGCTCTTCGCCAACCTGGAAGAGATTCGCAAGGCCGCCGAGCGATCCGCCGCACTCACCAGCCAGTTGCTGACCTTTGCCCGCAAGCAGATTGTCTCACCCAAGGTGCTTGACCTCAACGCCGCCATGGAAGGGATACTCACTATGCTTGAGCGACTCATCGGCGAGGGCGTCAAGCTGACCTGGGCCGCCACGCCTGCCCTGTGGCCGGTCAGGATCGACCCCTCCCAGGTTGATCAGCTTCTGACCAATCTCTGCATCAACGCCCGGGACGCCATCGCGGGAGTGGGCAAGGTGACCGTGGAAGCGCGTAACGCTGTCATTGGCCCCGAAGACTGTGTCCTGCACCCCAATTTCAGTCAGGGGGAATATGTGTCGCTTACGGTCAGCGACAACGGGTGCGGCATGGACAGGGCGACGCTGGCAAACCTGTTCGAACCCTTTTTCACCACCAAGAAAACCGGCAGGGGGACGGGCCTTGGCCTGGCCACGATCTACGGCATCGTCAAGCAGAACAGCGGCTTCCTCGACGTTGCCAGCGAACCAGGACGCGGCTCAACCTTCACCGTGTACCTGCCGCGACATATTCGCCGGGATGATAGCTCACGCAAGGAGGGCATGGCAATGCCTGTCGCTGGGGGGCACGAGACCATACTACTGGTGGAAGATGAGTCGGCCATCCTGGAAATGGCCGCGAACATGCTCCGGCGTCAGGGATACACCGTGCTTGCCGCGGTCACGCCGGGCGAGGCGCTTGGCCTGGCAGACACTCTAGGTGGCGATATCGATCTGTTGCTGACCGACGTGATCATGCCAGAAATGAACGGTCGGGACCTGGCCCGCAGGCTTCTCGACCGGCAACCGAAACTCAGGCAATTGTACATGTCTGGCTACACCGCCGATGTCATTGCGTCCCATGGCGTTCTCGACGAGGGCGTCAACTTCATCGAGAAGCCGTTTACCATGAAAAATCTGGCTCTCAAAGTCCGCGCGGTACTGGAACAATAGGCCAGGCACGCGCCGCCGGAACGAGCGTTTCGCTTGTGGACACATTGCCGAACGGTCTCTCCGGCTTGATCCGTTCATCGAATACCGGGAGGATTGCCTGCAGCACAAACAACAGGGAGGAACGCTATGAAAACAAACGTGGGTGTGTGGATCGATCACAGAAAGGCCGTTGTCGTGGTCGTGACCGAGGAAGGAGAGGACATTGGCCTGATCATCTCAAAGGTTGAGGAACAGCTTCGGCGCTCGGGCGATTCGCCGCTGAAGGGTTCCTATGATGCCCATAGCGTGCCGGCGGACAACAGCCGTCAGCGGGCCCTGACGCAGCATCTCAATATCTATTACGATGCCGTGATCACCTGCATTCGCGAGGCGGAGGCCATCCTCATTTTTGGCCCCGGCGAGGCCAAGAATGAACTGGAAAAACGGCTGGAGAAAAGCAATCTGGGCGGGCTCATCGCAGGCATTGAAACCGCCGACAAAATGACCGACAAGGAAATTGCGGCCAAGGTACGCAAGCGCTTTCGCGACAAGAAACTTTCGTGAGGTATCCTGATCGCGAGCGTCAGGATGCGTCCCCTTCGCACCCATTGGTCGCTGGTAGGCATGACGAACCTCTCTTGCGGAGGGTGGCTGGTTGGCTGGGGCAATGTCGCAACGCCTTGCAAGTCTGATTGTTGAACAGGCACTCTTGGTACCAACAAAATCGATATGGATAAGGAGATGCAGATGACACCTGAGGTTGGTGAGGCAATACGCACCTTTCTTGAGACCTGGGAGGAAGGGGAGGGCGGGAACAGGCAGGGGTTTATCCGGCTTTGGCAGCAGTTGACCAATATGGACGGGATAGCGATTGCATTTCATAGCCGGCCAGGAGTGACGTATTCACTCAGGGCGTCGCATCCGGCGCATGCTCGACAGCTGTTTGTCATGGTCGATGTGATCGAAGATCAGCCGCGCTGGCTTTCTGTCTGCTTTTTCGGCGATATGGTCAGCGATCCGGAGGAGAGGGGCGCCTTTGTCCCTGGCGGTCTTTTGGGTGAGGATGCGCTGTGTTTTGATCTGGAAACCTGCACCGACGACCAGCTGCACTATGTCGAGGCCAGGATCGATGAAGCCTGCCGTGGCGCCGCAGGCTGATACTACGGGAAAATAGGGCCAAGCCGAAATGGAATACCGAGCGACAGGGAAACGCGGCCTCGCCGCAACCTGGAAAGATGATCGGCCAGAATCTGTCTCGAATCATGGCGGCCAACAGGCTTCCCTGAAGATACAGAGAGAAAACCTCCGTGAATATGTATGCATATGCCCATGACTGACAGCACCAAAATCAAACCAGATGCGAGCGATTTGTTTTCTTCCCAAAGAGAACGAAAGCACTCTGGTGACAAGAGAACAAGGAGCCCGGTGTTTGTTGAAATTTTTTTCAACATCCTTGGTTCTATCCGTCTGCCGTTAATCGTGCTTGACAGCAATTTGAATGTTGTTAAGGCTAATCGATACTATTATTACAAATTTGCGACCGAACCATCCGTTACTGAGGGCAAGCAGTTTTTTGAACTTGGCAATCGTCAATGGGATATCAATAAATTAAAGGATTCTTTTACAGAGATTCTGCTTAATAATACCGTTATCAATGACTTTGAACTTGAACAGGACTTCAAGGGCATTGGCCGAAGGGTGATGCGCCTGAATGCCGGCCGCATTTTATATCGAAAATCGGCCTTGTCTCAACTCGTTCTCCTGTCCATTGAGGATGTCACTGATCAGGAAACGCAGCGAAGAAATCTTGAGGAACTCGTTGAAAAACGGACCATTGCGCTTGTCGCTGCCAAGGAAGAGGCGGAGAAAGGGAGACAGATCGCTGAAGCCAGTCTTGCGGTGATACAATCCCTGAAGGAACAGCTGGAGGCAGAACGGGCCTATCTCGAGGAAGAAATCAAACTTGAAAACAACCACGAGAAAATCGTCGGCCAGAGCGATGGCCTGAAATATGTGCTCTACAAAGTCGAACAGATCGCGAGCAGCGACACCACGGTCCTGATCCTCGGTGAGACGGGAACCGGCAAGGAATTGATAGCCCGGGCCATTCACGACTTGAGCCTGCGCAAAAGCAAACCGCTGGTTAAGGTGAATTGCGCCACCCTGCCCGCAAACCTCATTGAGAGCGAATTGTTCGGCCATGAGAAAGGCGCCTTTACCGGCTCCCATGCCAAGCACATCGGTCGGTTCGAGGTTGCCAACGGCGGTACCTTTTTCCTGGATGAAATTGGCGAATTGCCGTTGGAACTCCAGGGGAAACTGCTCAGGGTGCTCCAGGATGGAGAATTTGAACGATTGGGCAGCACCCATACCATCAAAGTCAATACCCGGATTATTGCCGCCACAAACCGCAACCTGGAAGAGGAGGTACGCAAGGGGCGGTTCCGGGAGGATCTCTGGTACCGGCTGAACATTTTTCCCATCACCCTGCCGCCGCTCCGGGATCGTCAGGACGACATTCCGCTGCTGGTCGAATTTTATGTCAAGAAGATAGCCAAGCGGATGGGCAAATCCATTGAAGTCATTCCGGGTGGGGTGATGAATGCCCTGCAGCAATACCATTGGCCCGGAAATATCCGGGAGTTGGAAAATGTGTTGGAACGGGCGGTGATCAACTCATCGGGCCCCAAACTGCGTCTGGTTGACGAACTCAAAAAGCCGTCCAGGGAGTTGCGACCAACTTCCAAAACCTTGGCTGCGGTTGAACGGGACTATATCCTGCAGGTGCTGGAACAAACCAAGTGGAAAATAAGCGGGAAAAACAGTGCCTCGGAAATCCTCGGTCTTGATCGCAGCACCCTGCGCGCCCGCATGAACAAGCTCAATATCGAGAAAGCGTCCTTCGGCGAGTAGCGCCAGTGAACTGACTGTCCTGATCGGTGGTAACGATCTCGGGTGCGCCATGGCGGTTGATGGCCTCGCGCTGCACGTCGACCGCGTGGCAGGACTCCAGGGTGATGGCGATCTTCGCGGCCATGACCTTCCCGGCTGCTGGTCAGGTCAAGCACAACGGTCAGGGAGACAAACCCCTTGGCCATGGGGATGGAAGGTCGTGTCCATGGCCTTGACGCCAACCGGCTGCTCGCTCGCCCAGTGTCTTCTCGCCGACCAAAGGTGCCAAGGCCACCCTGACCTTGAAATCCGCCGTGTACCTCCGCGTCTCTCTGGTCAAGTTCTGTTCCTTGTCTGTCCAATTCAAAGGCCCCGTGGTAGCAGATTGTCCGCATTACGGCTTGTTCAAATTTTCGGAGTCACTTCTGGATTTACAAAAATTACTTAGTTAATCATCTCTGTCATGGCGTATCGAGAGTTCGGCAGCAAGAAACGGATTATATTTGACCAATGGCCAGATTTGACCCTTCTTGAGTGTGTATTGCAAGGTGTGCACTGCCTAGAGTAATTCATTAATAGTTGATAAAATATCAGCCTCATAGGTATCAAAATTTAAAATTATAAACAATTGGCTCGATAATTGAATAATAAAGGTATGAGACAAATAGATAGTAATCAAGGTGACTGATTGGTCACCACAAGATAGCATCTACAGAGGAGGCGATTTCATGAAAAAGAGAATTGCTCGAGTATCAGGATTATTGGCTATAACATTCCTGTTCTTCGCAATGGTTGGATGTTCATCAAAACAAGAGGTTTCAGGAGAAGTAATTGAAAAAAGTACAACCACGACCATCGAAAGACCTGTGATTCAAGAAAAGCGTACAACCACTACTACCACCGAAACTCGATAGACGGAACCTTCCATCCGATCTTCCGCACAGGAAGGACGTGGTTCTGTTGGATTATCGTCCAACGGCGACCGGAGTGGGTGCAGCAGAGGATAGCAAAAGTGTTTTATCAATTGCAGGTAAATCTTAACTCAAGGAAAATAATATGAAAATTATGAATTCGCTCGCGTTCGCATCGGCCGTTCTTCTTCTGCCAGTAGGGATTTATGCGCAACAGCAACAGGAGACAAGGACAACCGCCACGGTTACAACCACAGAATCTGCAGGGACGATAAGCGAGGTGAGGCCCGGCACTATCGTGCTACGGTCTGAAACCAGTTCGTCTCCGATCAATTACAGTTCCACCAAAAGCACCACCTATGTTGACGACACGGGGGCGCCAGTGTCCTTAGAAACCGTCAGGTCCGGGTTGCCGGTAACGGTTTATTTCACCCGTGAAGGTGATCGTATGGTTGCTGAAAAAGTGGTCGTTCGAAAAACCACCACAACCACAGAAGCGTCGAATCCTATGATGCAAGAGAAGCGCACCCGCACCTCAACAACGACCGAAACTAAATATTAATCAGGTCGGTGCCAGGTTCGTATCCCGCCGGGAGTACCCGTGCGGGATTTTTTTTTAAGAGTGATCTGGGAATAGAGGCTAGCAAGCCTGCATGCTGGCCAGGAACATTGAGAGAGTTGGCCACCAGGCCGCCTCTCTCAATGTTCCTGCAGCACTCCCCACACTTTGGTCGCCAGATCTTTAATGGAGAAGGGCTTTTGCAGGAAATGCACGCCCGCCTCCAGGACACCCCGGTGGGCAATCACGTCGGCGGTATATCCTGACATGAACAGAATCTTGATGCCGGGTAAGAGGGATTGCAACTGTTCCGCCAGCGCCCGGCCGTTCAGTTCCGGCATGATCACATCGGTGATCACAAGGTGAATCCTGCTTTTGTATCTCCTGACCAGTTCGAGCGCTTCGCCCGGCGTACCAGCGGCCAACACCTGATACCCTAATTTCCGCAGCATCATTTGGGTCATCATCAGGAGGGCCGGTTCGTCTTCCACCACCAGCACTGTCTCCCCTTGGCTTAATGGGATGTCCGGCGCTTTATGCTGCGGCCATGCGACAGCGTGTTCCACATGCTGCGGCAGGTAGATTCGAAACGTGGTTCCTTTCCCAGGTTCGCTGTATACGTTGATAAAGCCATTGTTCTGCGTGACGATGCCATGCACGGTGGAAAGCCCCAGACCAGTTCCCTGGCCTTCCTTTTTGGTGGTGAAAAAGGGATCGAAAATGTGCTCAATGACCTCCTTGCTCATGCCGCACCCATCGTCACTGACGGCAAGCAGGACATATGCTCCTGCCATAAACCCGAAATGATCAGCGCAGTACGCCGCATCAAAAACAATGTTGTCGGTTTCAATTGTGATCTTGCCGGCGCCGGCAATCGCTTGCCTGGCATTGACGCAGAGATTGGCCAGGATTTGATCGACCTGGGTGGGATCGATCTTGATCGTGCTTAGATTTGCCTTGGGCAGCCAGGCCAGATCGATGTCCTCGCCGATAAGACGGCGGAGCATGGTGAGCATGCTCCCCACAGTCGTATTGAGATCAAGCGTCACCGGGACAATCGTTTGCTTGCGGGCAAAAGCAAGTAACTGCCTGGTGATGTCCACCGAACGTTTGGTGGCTTTGATGATCATTTCAAGGTCGGCATGCAGCGGCTCGGCGGGGTCCACCTTGTCCAGGGCCAGTTCCGCATAGCCGAGAATGACGCTGAGCATATTGTTGTAATCGTGGGCCACGCCCCCTGCCAGCAAGCCGACCGCCTCCATCTTCTGGGCCTGCTGAAACTGGGCCGACAGCCGGAGGTGTTCGGAGATGTCCCGTTTGACAGCCACATAGTTGACAATCTGTCCCGAAGCATTGAGCACCGGTGAAATCGATGCCTCCTCGGTATAGAGTTTGCCGTCTTTGCGTTTGTTGACCATGCGGCCGGACCAGATGCGACCGCTGGAGATGGTACCCCAGAGATCGTGATAAAATCCCTCGTCATGGCTGCCGCTCTTCAGGATGCGGGGATTGTGGCCGAGGACCTCGTTTCGGCTGTAGCCCGTTATCTGCTCGAACGCTGGATTGACGAACTCGATGTTCCCCCGGACATCGGTCATGACGATCCCCTCTCCGGCCTGGTCGATGGCCGCCAGCAACCGTTTGCGCTCGGCATCGGCTCTTTTTCGCGCAGTGATGTCACGGATGTTGCATTGGATGACCTTGCTCTGGTCCACGAGATAGACGTTGCTGACAAACTCCACGTCGACAGGCAGCCCCTGGCGTGTTTCCAGCGGCAGGTCCTCGTAGCGGATGTATTCGTTTTCCTGCAGGGTTTGGAACGCCTCCTTGGATGCGGCAATATCTTTGAAAACACCCAGTTCCCAGATATATTGGTTGCACAGTTCATCATAAGTATAGCCAAGCAACTGCAACAGGTACGGATTGACGTCAACCACCATGCCTGTCTCGGCATCAAGGATCAGGATGCCATCGCGGGCCGATTCAAACAGTCGCCTATAACGCTTCTCTGAATCCTGCAGTGCCTGCCTGAGCGAGTGTTCCTCCTGCAGTTGTTTTTCCAGGAGGGTTATCTGGTGCGACAGGTTGACGCCGGCAGGGTGCTTCTGCTGTATTCCTTTGGTAGCTTGCATGGCCATGTCCTTGATGAATTTGCCCCCGCTGAAACGGTCTGGGAAGATGCCGAATGCACCTCCTCATCGCAGCATCGATTGCTTGTCCGGGAAGCGCCCGTTGGCGGGTCACGCCGATGTACACGTGGCCGTCGCGGGGTCATTGCGGTCCCGAATGGCGAACGCTCCTGTCGACGTGCCCTGTTTCGCCTGCGCTGCAGTACGCTCAGGCGCCTTTTTTCCTGGCGGAAGAGACGGCCTCCATACCTTCGGAACCGGAAACCGTGGCAATTTGAATGCGCAATGGTTCACTCAGAAGACATTTTGTCCCAAGCAAGACGCTGAATCGGTCGGTTTGCAGATGCTGGTCAAGATGCTGGCGAGTTTCCCATTGCGATATCAGGTTGAAAATATTTTTGTTTTCAATGTCTCCGAAGATGTCATAACTCAGGCATCCCTTTTCCATTCGCGGCGGATGAATGAGTAAAAGAAGGGTTTGCAATACCTCTTTCTGCTTATCCGGAAGCACGGTCATGCCTGTTCTGAAGATGATCATTGCAGTATACCTTCCTTTGAATTCGTCTCCCAATCGGACCGCACCAGTCCTTGTCCGCCTGAAACGCTTCGATGAGTAGTTTATCCGGCCAGCAGCATACGTCTTCATCCTGCTGCATGAGCCTGGTTCAGCGGTGAGATTCAACCTCGTCCGGTGCGGTGGATGGCTGGCCGGGCGAGGCCTCCCCCGCGGAGGTCGTTGCCGACGCCAGCATTGCTCGTAATTCATCCCCCTGCACACTTTCCTTTTCAGATAGGAGCCGCGCCAGATCATCGAGGACCCCGCGCCGTCCTGAAAGGATGCCGCGGACACGCTGATGGGCCTCTTCGATGAACCGGGCGACCTCCTCGTCGATCTGGGCAGACTTGGCTTCACTGCAGGTATATCCGGTGGAGCGATTGCTCGGGAAGGCCATCGGCTGACGGGGATGTTCATAGCTCACCAGTCCAAGGCGATCACTCATGCCGTATTCGGTGACCATGGCCCTGGCAATATCCGAGGCCCGCTGCAAATCGTTCTGGGCGCCGGTCGAGACTTCCTGGAACACCAGTTCCTCTGCCACTCTGCCGCCTAAAAGCACCGCCAGCCGGTCCAACAGTTCCGAACGGGTCATGAGGTACCGGTCCTCGGTGGGCTGCTGCTGGGTATAGCCAAGAGCCGCGACCCCTCGAGGAATGATGGAGATCTTATGGACCGGATCAGCATGGGCCACGGATTCCGCCACAATCGCGTGTCCGGACTCATGGAAGGCGATGATTTCTTTCTCCTTTGCATTCATTACCCTGTTCTTTTTCTGCAGGCCCGCGACCACGCGGTCGATGGCCTCGTCAAAATCCGCCATTTCCACCATTTCCTTCTCGTTACGGGCGGCAAGCAGCGCGGCTTCATTGATGATATTGGCCAGGTCCGCGCCCACGAAACCGGGGGTGCGGCCGGCAATCATGCGCAAATCAACCTCAGGGCCCAGCACCACGTTTTTTGAGTGAATGCGCAGGATCGCTTCCCGGCCGTTGATATCCGGCCGGTCGACCAACACCTGTCGATCGAATCGCCCCGGTCTGAGCAAGGCTGGATCAAGAATCTCCGGGCGGTTGGTGGCCGCCATGATGATGACCCCCTTGTTGGTGTCGAATCCATCCATCTCCACCAGCAACTGGTTCAGCGTTTGCTCGCGTTCGTCATGCCCGCCCATCACATTCATTCCCCGGGCCTTGCCGAGCGCATCCAGTTCATCGATGAAGATGATGCAGGGCGCCTGCGCCGCGGCCTGGGAAAACATGTCGCGAACACGTGCCGCCCCCACGCCGACGAACATTTCCACGAATTCGGAGCCGCTGATACTAAAGAACGGCACCTTGGCCTCTCCGGCCACGGCCTTGGCCAAGAGCGTTTTGCCAGTGCCCGGCGGACCGACAAGCAGCACTCCCTTTGGGATCCTGCCCCCGAGTCTCTGGGCCTTGTCCGGAGTTCGCAAAAACTCGACCACTTCCTCGAGTTCGGCCTTGGCCTCGTCGATGCCTGCCACATCCAGGAAACTGACCTTGATCTCGCTCTCGGCAAAAATCCTGGCCTTGCTTTTGGCAAAGGACATGACGCCCATTCCCGGCCCCATCCTTTTCATGAAAAAACGCCAGGCCAGGAACAGAAGACCAAGCGGAAGAATCCATGACAGCAGACTGGTCAGCAGTTTGTTCTGGTACCGCCCGGCATACTTGACTTTTCGATCGTCCAGTTCTTTCACCAGGCCGGGATCGTTGACGCGAACCGTTGTGAACGCCTGGCCTGGAGATCCCGCCAGCGTTCCCGTGATGTGTTCAGGATCAAGGGTCAGATCAGTCACCTTGCCTTTGGCGAGGTCTTCCTTGAATTGGCTGTACGAGATTGTTTCCACTTTTGCGGAGAAGATCTGTGACTGCAGGTACAGAAAAAAGAGCATCATCAGCAGGAGCAACCAGATATTGAATCCGGACTTTGGCGGCAAGGAACCGCTTTGCCCTGGAGACTTGCTCAAGCCTAAAAGGGCGCGGATTTTTTCTGTCCAATGCTCAGGAGGTGTATTGTTCTGAGGTGCCGACATAAGGTCTCGTGTTGGCCGGATCAGGCCTTGAAGAGGAAGCCGTTCTTTGCCCAGACAGTATCGACGCCATTGGCAACATCGCGTCGATGCGCAGCATTTCTTTGTTCACTACGTTTAAGAGAGCAATCGTTGCGCCAGTCTTGCATTGGCCCGCAGAGTGTTTTCTATGCTTTTGTTTTTATGAGGAATAGTAGACACGCACCGGCTGCATGGTGCTCGCTGGCATCGATACAACAGCGGTTACATATGACCGCCGGTTGCATATGACCGCTTTGCCGGGTTTTTTGTGAAAACGAGGGGAGGGGTGTGCACCCTTGACGGCCCGACCAGGAGGGGCGGCGTTTCTTTCAGGAAGGCAGGGCGATATCGGTCGTTGGCCGAACGCCGGAGGAGGGAAAACAAACAAAGAGTCCGTGCCGGGCACACCGGGATTTCGGCGCAAGCCCCGGGGAGGAGGGGGGGCTCGCACCGCCGCGAACCGGCACATTGTTCAACCCATCGACGGGTTGCGTCCTGATGGAACGGGGGTGGTCAATGCACTAATACGGGTGAGTTGGTACCAGATATCCATGCGGAACTCTGGCGGCCAAAGGATGTTCCGGTTGCAGGAAGGCCGGTCATGGTTGTCTATTGTTGCAACTTCCACTGCCCGTACTCATTCCGGCAGGCCGTGCTGTAGGTTCTTTCCGGTCTGCCGTCGATGACGGCTTCAATTTCAGCCTTTCTGCAGATTCTCCTGGAAGACGAATCCTGATAGGCAGGCTCCGGGGTGACGGCATACCGGTTGCCGCTGTCCGGGTTCACCCAGGACGAGCGCTGGTTGGATTCACCCCTCTCGTAGGTTTGATACAACCGGTCCTGATCGGCCTTATCCATCTCGTTGCCCACAATGAAGCCGAGCAATCCGCCCACCGCGGCGCCAATCAATGTCCCCCCGGTGTTGTGGCCGATCGCCTGCCCGATGAGGGCGCCGCCAGCCGCGCCACCGACAGCTCCGGTTTGTCCTCTGGTCGCGCAGGAGGAAAGCAGCAGCAGGAAAAGCAAGGCAGCAACAGTATATTGATGTTTCATTTTGATTCTCTTCTTGAACTTGGGATACGTGCCCAAGGGCTGGCACGCAGGATATCTGCGATGTCCAGGCTGCAATGCACCCAGAGGTGCATTGCAGCCATGAAACGACATCAGCGACGGTGTTCTTGTCGCCATGCAGAGTTACGGTATTCTTGGGAAAAGCCCCCAATCATTTCGACTCAGTGGCACCTGATAGCCAATGTCAGCACTTGACAACATTTGTGGCCGACGGGCCTTTGGGGCCATCTTCCACATTGAACTTTACCCGGTCCCCTTCCTGGAGGGATTTAAACCCCTCTGCCTGAATAGCAGAGTGATGCACAAAGACATCCTTGCCGCCATCCTGCTCGATAAAACCGAATCCCTTTGAATCATTAAACCATTTTACAATTCCTTCAGCCATGACAACTACTCCTCGTTTGGTTGTGTAATCGTGCTACCCTGTTGGGTGATTGGCCCCTCTGTGGAGCCTCCAGTGATGCGCTGACGGATCCGAATGGACGGTCTCGTTCAGGCAAGCACTGTTTATTTCGTGCAACGTACTCCTGGTATCAAAAAACAGCAAAATCTTTATACCATATCGGTTCCTGCCGGATTGTGGCAACACGCAAGAATGGAGAGTGGGGTACCGCTCTGAAGTGAACGGACGCCCGGATTCTTTCCAAGGATTGCAAGTGCCAGCGAGAATACCATTACTCGCAGATTCTACGGACGATACTATTCTCCTATATGTGCTTTGGCTGTTTGGAGCGCAGTATCTCTATTTTTTGTATACATTCTCCATCTCATTTCTGATGAATGGATACCTGCCTTCTTGTCTTGACCTCTGCAGTAATACCAGTGTCCAAAACGTTCGATCGTGGAAAACGGATGGTTTTCTGTACAAAAAAACCCACAAGGACGAATCTCTTTGAAGTAGAGAGTTTCATCGGGGTCTTCATCGAACGCCATATTTGCAGGCAATACTATTTGAGACACGTCCACGCCCTCTGCTTCCTTTTCATCCAGCCAGTCAGAGATTTTCATATGATTATTCCTCGTTGTATATCAAGGAAAGCCTGCTCATCCACAGAAGTTGTGGGCTAGCAGGGAAGGGGTTTGGGGCAGCAACGCCTTGGGTGGCAAGGGTGAAGGGGCGTCACTTGCCCGCACCTCACTTCCGGCTTGGCTCAGGATCTGGGACTCATTGCAACAATCTACCCACAGATTCTGCGGACGAAGCACCTTACCTTGTATAATTCCCTGCTAAACAAGCCCGTGCCGGTTGGTCGTTTCAGTTGCCCTCTGGGGATATTCCTGCCAATCGCAATTGGAACATTTGAAGACAGACGTTTTCCTGCTGCGTTCCGCATCCCCACCTCTGTCAAGACTGTTCTTGCCGCCACATTGCGGGCAGACCTCGGAAGCGTTGCGACCGACTGAATCCCTGAGCCAACCTGCTTGACCAAAGGTGAAATTGCCTGCTTGCGGCGTCTCATTCTCTTTTTCTTTCATCGAGGATGTCTCCAGTAGTGTGCTCTTGGTATGATGTTTTTATGTATCGCTCTTTTTGTTGCAAGTACCGCGCCTGCAATTGATTTCTCTTTGGATGCTGGAGTATAATATTGTTTTTAATGAAATAATTTCTTGCAGAACAGGTGCTCATCAGTATCGGGAAGAGGTTGTGCGGTGGTCACATATAACCGTTGCGGTCAGGTATGATCTATTCCGTGCGCAACGGTTGCTGGTCAGAACTTGATGGGAGTCAACGCGGTCACTGCTGCATCGGATACGCTCATACTCGCCCGCCTCGGATCGTGCGTGCCCTCGTTTTGGCCCGCCAGGTCCAACAAGCCCCTTTCCTATCAACCCTCAGCGTAACTCGTTTCAACCTTTCCATATTCGGCATGGCTCAAAAATAGGTCATATATGACCATCGGTCTCATATGGCCTTTTTTTAGTGTGCCGCATGCCACCACAAAAATAATTCAATGCGCACTTTCTCTATAAAATTAAGTTGATAGTAAATGCTGCGTGAGTTCGGGGTGTTGGCGTAAAGATTGCAAATTAAGGAATGACGGCACTGTCATTGCCGCCCATCTGCTTCTCCAGATGCCTGAGCCAATGAAGACGGTGCGGAAAAAAACAGGTGAGGCTCCACGTTAAAGACAAGGGAGAAAGACCATGTTTAATAATGAAAAAGGGAAGATAGGGTGGATTTTACTCTGGCTCATCGGGGTCCCGATCCCGATATTGCTGGTGCTCTATCTTTTGCGCGGATGCACCTGAGGCAAGCCTGAAATATCAACGAAATACTCAGCGTGGGAGATGAGGGCAGTGTCATTGCAGCGCTGATCTGCTCTGAACCGCAACGTCGTGTAAGGCGCCATCTTTTGGTCTCGCGGGCGAGGACACGGTCATAAGGAGTTGTATTGATGAACATCGGCCTCACAGCATTTCGCCATTGGGTTCTTCATTTGCGAGCACGCCTTGGTAAAAAGAGTTCGGCGAACATATACGCCACCGGTGAACCGCCGCTGCGATCCGGGTTATTCAGCGCCGATCAGATGGAGCACCATGGCAAGTCCCTGGCGGCCTCGCACCGAGTGAATTCGGGGCGACCCCAGGATCGCCTGCTGAATCGACTGGCTGAAAACGAAGCAATCCTTCAGGGTGTTCGCGACCTCCTGTCTGAATCGGTCAACGCCGGCCACCCTATTGCTCCGGCAGGTGAATGGCTGCTCGACAACTTTTATTTGATCGAGGAACAGATCCGAACAGCGAAACGACACTTGCCCAAGGGATACAGCCGGGAACTGCCGCGTCTGCATTCGGGCCAATCAGACGGACTTCCGAGGGTCTATGATATTGCCCTGGAAACGATCGCCCATGGCGATGGGGCAGTCGACCCGGAGAGTCTCGCCAGTTTCGTTGCTGCCTACCAGAGCGTGACCATCCTCACGCTCGGTGAATTGTGGGCCATCCCCATCATGCTCCGCCTGGCGCTGGTCGAAAATCTTCGCCGGGTTTCGGCCCAGGTCGCCGCCGACAGGATCAACCGCAATCTCGCCAACTTTTGGGCAGACCAGATGCTGGAAGTTGCCGGCAGCGATCCCAAGAGTCTGATCCTGGTGGTCGCTGACATGGCGCGGTCAAAGCCTGACATGGCGAGTTCCTTTGTCGCCGAATTTACGCGTCGCCTCCAGGGCCAGAGCCAGCAACTGGCGTTGCCGCTTACCTGGATTGAACAGCGACTGGCCGAGTCAAATCTGACGATCGAACACCTGGTGCGGGCGGAGAATCACCAACAGGCCTCGGATCGGGTCACCATAAGCAATACCATCGGCAGCCTCCGGTTTCTTGGGACAATGGAATGGCGCGACTTTGTCGAGACGATGAGTGTTGTCGAGCAGACCCTGTGCGGCGATCCGGGCGACGTGTATGGCACGATGGATTTTACCACCCGCGATCAGTACCGCCATGCAGTTGAGAAAATAGCCAAAAAAAGCAGCTGGTCGGAACACGAGGTGGCGCGAAAGGCTATTGAACTGGCCGCGGAAGTCGCTGCCCGGACAGAGGGCGACGCCCCCGCGGCGCATGTCGGATTTTACCTGATCGACGCAGGGAGGGCGAGACTCGAACAACTCGCCGAAGCGCGACTGTCGGCCTTTGATATTGCGCGCGGAATCTGCCGTCGGTTCCCTTTGCTTCTCTATGCCGGAGCCATTTTTCTGCTCACGGTGTTCCTTACCTGGTACCTGGTCGCCAACGCCCATGCAAATGGCCTGCAAGGAGGGACTTTGGGCCTGATTGGCCTGCTTGCGTTGCTGGGCGGCAGCCATATGGCGGTTGCCCTGGTGAACTGGTTGGCAAATTTGCTGGCCACGCCCCGGCCACTGCCTCGGATGGATTTTTCCAAAGGAATCCCCCAGGGATTGCGCACCCTGGTCGTCGTGCCGACCATGCTCACGAGCGCAGACGGCATCGAAATGCTGGTCGAGGCCCTGGAAGTCCGTTTCCTGGCCAATCAGGATGACCATCTCCACTACGCCCTGCTCACCGACTTTCAGGATGCGAGCCAGGAAACCTTGCCGGAAGACGATGCGCTGTTGGGTTTGGCCCGACAACGCATCGATGCGTTGAACGGCAAGTATCGACATCCTACGGGAGACGCTTTTTTTCTCTTCCATCGTCCGCGCCGTTGGAATGAACAAGATCAGACATGGATGGGCCATGAGCGCAAGCGCGGCAAGCTTTCCGACCTGAACTGGCTGCTGCGCGCCGGCCCTGACACAGACACCGGGGAACGCTTTTCACTCATTGTCGGCGCCACAGCCATCCTGACTGCAGTCAAGTACGTCATCACCCTGGACACGGACACGCAGTTGGCGCGGGATACAGCCCGGAAGTTTGTCGGCGCCATGGCGCATCCCCTCAATCGACCCTTCTATGACCAGGAAAAGCAGCGGGTTGTCGCTGGCTACGGCATCCTCCAGCCACGGGTGGCAGCCAGCCTGTCCGATGCAAACGGCTCCCTCTATGCACGGTTATGTGGCAGCGAACCTGGCATCGATCCCTATACGAGGGTCGTTTCCGATGTCTACCAGGATCTGTTCGGCGAAGGCTCGTTCATCGGCAAGGGCATCTATGAGGTCGATGCATTCGAACTCGCCCTGGGCGGACGGTTCCCTGACAATCGCATTCTCAGCCATGATCTCCTCGAGGGGTGCTATGCCCGCTCCGGCTTGTTGAGTGATATCCAGCTGTACGAAGAATACCCGTCGCGGTACAGCGAGGACGTGAGCCGACGGCGCCGATGGATTCGCGGCGATTGGCAGATCGCCCAGTGGTTGATGCCAGGCGTTCCCGGAGAAGACGGATGTCCGCGGAACAATCCGCTGACCCTGCTGTCCCGCTGGAAAATAGGCGACAATCTGCGCAGCAGCCTCGTGCCGGCCGCTTTGACGCTCCTGCTGCTGCTGGGTTGGACCGTTTGGCCCTCAGCCTGGTTCATGACCGCAGCAGTACTAGGCGTTGTCCTGATTCCTTCCCTGTTTGCCTCAACCGTGCACCTCTTGCAGAAGTCCGTCAATGTGCCCCTGGGGCAGCATCTCGCCGCTGCCGGCCGCTCAACCGGTCTGCACCTGACCCAGGCCGCATTCACCTTTGCCTGCCTCCCTTACGAGGCATTTTTCAGCCTGGATGCGATTGGGCGCACAGTCTGGCGCCTGCTGGTCACCCATCGGGGGCTGCTGGAATGGAACCCTTCGAGTGGATCGATTTGTGCCGGTCGCACCACCCTGGCCGACGCATTCCGGACCATGTGGATCGCCCCGGCTCTGGCCGGCGTCACTGCCCTGGTCATGGCGCTCCTGACGCCGGCCTCGTTGCTGGCGGCGGCTCCGATCCTGGCGCTCTGGCTGGCGTCCCCAGGTATTGCCTGGTGGATCAGCAGACCGCTTGGCCGCCGTCAAGCACGGCTTTCGCCGGAGCAGACCGTGTTCCTCAACACCATGGCCCGAAAAACCTGGGCTTTTTTCGAGACCTTCGTCGGCCCGGACGATCATTGGCTGCCGCCCGACAACTTTCAGGAGCACCCGGATCCGGTGGTCGCGCACCGCACCTCCCCCACCAATATGGGGTTATCCCTGCTGGCCAGCCTCTCTGCCTGTGATTTTGGCTATATTTCCCCCGGCAGACTGATCGAACGCACTACCAGCACCCTCCGCACCATGGACACCATGGAGCGGCATCGCGGTCATTTCTATAACTGGTATGACACCCAGTCCCTGCGTCCCCTGCTGCCGCTTTATATCTCATCGGTCGATAGCGGCAACCTGGCCGGCCATCTGCTTATTCTGCGACAGGGGCTGCTCGCTCTAGCCGATGAAACCATACTGGGAAGGCGGTTCCTGCATGGCCTGCACGACACCCTGTCCGTGGCGATCGAGGCGGCCGAGTCCGCCCCGGAAGCAAAGGCCGGGCTGACGCGAATATACCGGGAACTCGCCTCGGCTATCGAATCTCAACCTGCCGCACTCACAACGCTGCGACTGCTTCTCGAACGTTGGGCCACGACGGCTGACAAGGCGACCGGCGCGAATGCCGGGGAACCAGATGCCAAGGCCCTCTTGGCGTGGTGGATCAACGCCTTTGTCAGCCAGTGCCGGGAAGGCCTCGACGAACTGCTCTTCCTCGCTCCTTGGCTGGGAGTCCTGACCGAGCAAAAGATACGCGACATGGCCCCCGATGTAGACCGAGTGACCACCTTGCGCGAAGTGGCGGGATCCGGGGCTCAACTCCTGTCGGCTCTCGAAGCGGGTCTTTCTCCCGGGGCAACGCCTGAGCACGAGGCCTGGATTGCGACAATCAGCCCGCTTGTCAATGAGGCCAGCCACCGTGCCGAAGCCAGGCTGGCGACGCTTGAGCGCCTGGCCCGACTGGCGAACAGGATGGCGCAAATGGAGTATGAGTTCCTGTATGACAGGTCACGCCGCCTGCTGTACATCGGCTACAACGTCAGCGACCATTGCCTGGACTCCAGTTACTACGATCTCATGGCCTCCGAAGCCAGATTTTCCTGTTTCGTGGCTATTGCCCAGGGCCGATTGCCCCAGGAAACCTGGTTTGCCCTGGGGCGCCTGCTGACCACCACCGGGTGCGGGCCTGTGCTCCTCTCGTGGAGCGGATCGATGTACGAATACCTGAGGCCGCTTTTGGTGATGCCGAACTACGACAACACCTTGCTCGATCAAACCTGCAGGACGGCGGTCGCCAGCCAGATCGATTACGGCGGAAAAACCGGAACGCCCTGGGGCATTTCAGAATGCGGCTATAACGCCATCGACTCGCAGCGCAACTACCAGTATCGCGCCTTCGGCGTGCCTGGCCTGGGGCTCAAGCGTGGCCTGGCCGAGGACCTGGTCATCGCGCCCTATGCCACGGCGCTGGCGCTGATGGTCGATCCGGAACAGGCCTGTCTGAATCTCGAGCGGATGGCCGCCGATGGGTTCGCCGGCAAATTCGGCTTCTATGAAGCGATCGACTACACGCCTTCCCGCTTGCCGCGCGGACAGGAAAACGTCGTGGTGCGCTCTTTCATGGCACACCACCAGGGCATGAGCCTGCTTTCGCTCGCCTACCTCCTGCTGGACCGTCCCATGCAGAAGCGATTTGAGAAGGAACCCTTGTTCCAGGCCACCATGCTGCTGCTGCAGGAGCGGATTCCCAAGATCACCTCCTTCTTCCCCCACACCACCGAGATTGCCGAACTGCGTGATGCATCCGCCGATGTGGACATCCCGGTGCGCATATTCAACAGCCCAAAAACGGCAAGCCCGGCGGTGCAACTCCTGTCCAATGGCAGGTACCATGTGATGGTCACCAACGCCGGCGGCGGGTACAGCCGCTGGCGGGACCTGGCTGTCACCCGCTGGCGCGAGGACAGCACCTGCGACAACTGGGGCGCTTTCTGTTACATTCGGGATGTCGACAGCGGCAAGTACTGGTCAACTACGCACCAGCCGGTGCTGGAGCCATCGCTCCACTTCGAGACCGTCTTTTCCGAGGGGCGCGCTGAATTTCGCTGCCGTCACGACGAGATAGACGCCTACACCGAAGTGGTTGTTTCGTCGGAAGATGATGTCGAGGTGCGTCGAATCACGCTCACCAACCGCTCCCGCAGACGCAAGGCCATCGACGTCACCAGTTACGCCGAAGTGGTCCTGGCCCCGCCCGCCGGGGACGCGCTCCATCCCGCCTTCAGCAATCTCTTTGTCCAGACCGAGATTATCCGGCAGCAGCGGGCGATTCTGTGCACCCGGCGACCCCGTTCCATCGAAGAGCAAACGCCCTGGATGTTCCACTTGATGGCGGTGCACGGTGCCGAGGTTTCGGATATCTCCTACGAGACCGATCGCCTCCGCTTCATCGGTCGCGGCAACACCGTGGCCGCGCCTCAAGCAATGAGCGGGGGCGCAGAGTTCTTCACCGGGGCGCTCTCGGGCAGCGAGGGTTCGGTACTCGATCCAATCGTTGCCATCCGGAGCCGGATTCTGATTGGACCGGAGGAATCGGTAACGATCAACATCGTCTCCGGCATCGGCCAAACCCGGGTTGATGCCTTGCGCATGGTGGAAAAACACCAGGATCGGCGGCTGGCCGACCGCGTCTTTGACCTGGCCTGGACCCATGGCCAGGTGTTGCTCCGCCAATTGAACGCCTCGGAGGCCGACGCCCAGCTCTATTTGCGTCTTGCCAGTTCGATCCTCTACGCCAATGCGGCCCTGCGGGCAGATCCGGGCGTCCTCATCAGGAACAGTCGGGGGCAATCCGGCCTCTGGGGCTATGCCATCTCCGGCGATCTGCCGATCGTGCTGCTGCAGATCGAAGATCCAGCCAATATTGAACTGGTACGGCAACTGGTGCAAGCCCACGCATACTGGCGCCTCAAGGGCCTGGCAGTGGACCTGGTGATCTGGAACGAGGATCGCACCGGGTATCGGCAACTGCTGCACGAGCAGATCATGGGGTTGATTGCCGTGGGTCTGGAGGCCAATGTCATCGACCGGCCTGGCGGCATTTTCGTGCGGCCAGGTGATCAGGTCGCGGAAGAGGACCGCATCCTGATCCAAACCGTTGCCCGCGCCATCATCTCGGACCAGCGGGGGACGCTGCAGGAACAGATCAAAGGCCGCAGTCTGGCCGAGGTCACCGTGCCCACCCTGATTCCGACCCGGACCCATCGTTCCGAACCCCTGCCGGTGCCACTCTCGCCACGTCTGGACTTGGCGTTCTACAACGGCCTGGGCGGTTTCACCCCGGATGGGCGCGAGTATGTCATCTCCACCGCCCAGGGGCAGCTGACGCCCGCCCCCTGGGTGAATGTGCTGGCCAACCCGCACTTTGGCACCGTCATTTCCGAGAGTGGACTCGCCTATACCTGGGGGGAAAATGCGCATGAGTTCCGCCTCACGCCCTGGGCCAACGACCCGGTCAGCGATTCCAGCGGCGAAGCCCTGTACCTTCGCGACGAGGAACGCGGCCATTACTGGTCGCCGACGCCGCTTCCCTGCCGTGGCGTAACTCCCTACGCCACCAGACACGGATTCGGGTACAGCATTTTCGAGCATACCGAACGCGGCATCAGCTCGACCCTGACGGTGTACGTGGCCACGGATGCGGCAATCAAGTTCATGGTGCTGGTGGTGCGCAACGACTCGGACCGTCCTCGCCAACTCTCGGCCACCGGATTTGTCGAGTGGGTATTGGGTGATCTGCGGCCCAAAACGTCCATGCATGTGGTCACCGAAATCGACCCGGAGAGCGGCGCGCTCATTGCGCGCAATCCCTACAACACTGAGTTCAGCGACCGGGCGGCATTTTTCTGCGTCGACGAGGTGACGCGCACGGTCACCGGCGATCGCACCGAATTTTTAGGGCGCAACGGCTGCCTGCAGGCCCCTGCCGCGATGACGCGCACCCGCCTTTCGGGGAAAGTAGGCGCCGCCCTCGACCCCTGCGGGGCGATCCAGGTGAGCTTTGATCTGGCCGCCGGACAGGAGCGTGAGATCATTTTCAAGCTCGGTCTGGGGCAAAATAGTGAGGACGCCAAAAAACTTGTCCATCGCTTTCACGGCGTAGCCGCCGCCCGCGACGCCCTCGACCTGGTCTGGCAGCACTGGAAGCACACCCTCGGCGCGGTACAGGTGGAGACCCCGGACCAATCGGTCAATGTGCTGGTCAACGGTTGGCTGCTCTATCAGGTTCTTGCCTGTCGAATGTGGGGGCGAAGCGCAACCTACCAGTCGGGAGGCGCCTTCGGGTTCCGTGATCAACTCCAGGATGTGATGGCCCTGATCCACGCCATGCCTCATCTGGTCCGCGAGCACTTGTTGCGCTGCGCGGCCCATCAATTCCCGGAAGGAGATGTGCAACACTGGTGGCATCCGCCCACGGGTCGCGGGGTGCGCACCCGATGTTCTGACGATTATCTCTGGCTGCCGCTGGCCACCGGTCAGTATGTACTCGCCACCGGGGATAGCGGCGTGCTCGACGAGGTTGTCCATTTTGCCACGGGACGCCCGGTCAATGCCGAGGAAGACTCGTATTACGATCTTCCCGGACGCTCGGAGGAGGTTGCCAGCCTGTACGAGCACTGTGTCCGTGCTATCCTTCACGGACTTGCCTTTGGCGAGCACGGCCTGCCGCTCATCGGTTCCGGTGACTGGAACGATGGTATGGATCTGGTAGGCAGGGAAGGCAAGGGTGAAAGCGTGTGGCTGGGATTCTTCCTGTATGAAGTGCTGGTGCGCTTCTCCAAGGTTGCCCATGGACGCGGAGACTCGGTGTTTGTTGAGCGCTGCCTTGCGGAGGCGGCCACCCTGCGTCGCAATGTCGAGCAATATGGCTGGGATGGGAAATGGTATCGCCGCGCCTATTTTGATGATGGCACGCCGCTGGGCTCCTCAAGCAGCGCGGAATGCCAAATTGACAGCATTGCGCAGAGCTGGTCGGTTCTATCCGGTGCAGGTGATCCCGAACGCTCCCGCATGGCCATGGAAGCCTTGGACGAGCGTCTTGTGCGGCGCCAGGATCGGTTGATCCAACTGCTGGACCCGCCGTTCGACACCTCGCCGCTCCAGCCCGGCTACATCAAGGGCTATGTCCCGGGCGTGCGGGAGAATGGCGGCCAGTACACCCACGCGGCCATCTGGGCGACCATGGCCTTTGCCCAGTTGGGGGATACCCGGCGGGCATGGGAACTCTTTGCCTTGATCAACCCGGTGAACCATGCACGTTCGTCCATGGAGGTCGATATTTACAAGGTGGAACCATACGTTGTCGCCGCCGACGTCTATGCGGTTCCACCCCATACAGGCCGCGGCGGCTGGACCTGGTACACGGGTTCGGCTGCCTGGATGTACCGGCTGATTGTCGAATCCCTGCTGGGACTCAGGCTTGCGGTGGACACCCTGCATTTTTCGCCCTGCCTCCCGGCAGATTGGACGGAGTTCACGGTGCGCTACCGGTATCGGGAGACCACCTACTGCATCAAGATACTGCAAACAGCGACCGGTACGGGTGAGATGCAGGTGACGGTGGACGGTATCTATCGGGACGACAGGGCTGTTCCCTTGATCAACGACCATCGGGAGCACGCGGTCGAGGTGAGAATGAACGCGCCGGTCAGCAATGTGAAAAGCGGATGACCTGTCAACCCTTCCGTAGACAGATCATCAAGCAGAAGAAGGAGGAGGAAGTGATGAAAAAAACTATTCTGTTGACCTTGGCATTGGCAACAATGCTGGTTTCGCTAAGCGGATGTTTCTGGGGATATCCTCCCGGGAATGATCGGGGTGACCGGCATGAACGAAGGGACAGGGATGACCGGGATGGCAGGCATGACCGGTATGAACACTACCGGGACGGAGACCCGTTTGACCGGAGATAAGACCTGGGCCCCAGGATCAAGCTCGGCGATCAAATGGGCGGTTGCCTTCACCTGGGGCGAAAAAATTACGTAAGCGACAGCCCATGGTCGACCACATTCGTTGGATGAGAGGAAAACACCATGAAAACAACCACAGTTATCGCTTTTTTTCTTATTGCGTTGGGAGTTATCGCTTTGGGGTATCAGGGGATCACCTACACAACCAGCAAAAAGATCGTCGATATCGGCCCATTGCAGGTAACGGAAAAGAAAGCCAAGACATTTCCTTTGCCGCCGATCGTTGGTGGTCTTGCGCTTATTGGGGGAATCGCGCTGCTGATCATAGGCAGGAAGACAGGTTGAGGAGCGGCGGAACAGCACTGGGCCAAGACGACCGGACCAACGGTTTGACTTGGGCGCAGCAGACGAACCGAACAGGGAATGCACTGTATGAAAATAGCCGTTGACTTCGATGGAACCTGCGTGGATCACAAGTACCCTGAAGTCGGGATGGATGTGCCCTTGGCCGTTGCCACCTTGAAGGATTTGGCCAGGGCCGGGCATAGTATCATTCTGTACACCATGCGTTCCGATCAACACTTGCAGGATGCGATCAACTGGTTTTCGCAGAGAGGTATCGGCCTGCACGGTGTGCAGGTGGACCCGGAACAACACGAATGGACAACCAGCACCAAATGCTACGCCGACATCTACATCGATGATCGCAGTTTCGGATGCCCGTTGATCAGGGTCAAAGGGTATGCACGGCTGTGCGTGAACTGGAAGGCAGTTCGAGAGACACTTTTACCCGGGGTGAACCAATCGGCGCCGCCCGCAGGTTCTCTGCCGGCATTGGGGCTCCGTTTATTGCGGTGGTCGCACTCTTTGTAGGAGCGCTGCCGGCAGAGGTGTTGTGTCACCTTCGAGACGCGCCCGACTGGCGTTGTGGGGTATCACGCGATTTCCGAGGAACGGTCAGCAGTATCGTCACCAAGACAGGCTCATCTCCTATGCTCTCAACCTGAATCAGTGATAATCCATCAGTAAAAAGTGGCTAATAATACAATCAATATATTGAAATTTAAGTAAGAATTTATCAATATATGCCTGTCTAAAAAACTCACTTGGCAGGTGAAAACATGAAGCGACTGATCATCGAGCAGAGCGACGACGAATTTTACACCAGTCACTCCGGCCTGGCCCTTGTTGGCGCCTGTATCAACCGCCACAGCGACCTGGGCCGGCAGCTGGGCCGGCTGAGTCGAGGCAACGGGCAGATCGCCGACATCGACATCCTGCGTAGCTACCTGGGGCTGCTGTGCCTGGGTAAGAGCGATTTTCAGGCCATCACCGGTATGCGCGACGACGACTATTTCCAGCAGGCCCTGGGCATCGGTCGCCTCCCCTCGACCGAGCGTTTGCGGCAGCGACTGGACGAG
>JBGSPP010000181.1:0-2333 GCA_041738515.1 Desulfobulbus sp. | reverse complement strand
CGGTGCGCGGGTTGTAGCGGGCAATGCGGGCAAGGCCCGTATCGACCACGCAGCGGATGCCGGGCACGGTGATCGAGGTTTCGGCCACGTTGGTGGCCACGATGATCTTGCGCTTGCCGGCGGGTCTGAATATCCTGCGCTGGTCTGCGGCAGGCAGGCGGCCGAAGAGCGGCATCAGCAGGTGGCTCGCTTCGTAGCGGTCGCGCAGGCCGTCCAGGGTGTCGTTGATGTCACGCTCGGTGGGCATGAACACCAGGATGTCGCCGCCTTCGGGCAGCAGGGCCAACTCGTCCACCGCGGCGATGGCCTGCTCCACGTAGGTGCCGCTTTCGCCCTCGTCGTCCAGTTCGGGGGCACTGTGGATAGTGGTGATGGGGAAGGTGCGGCCCGAGACCGGGATGACCGGGGCGCCGTCAAAATGGCGGCTGAACTTGTCGGCGTCGATAGTGGCCGAACTGATGAGCAGTTTCAGTTCCGGCCGCGAGGGCAGCAGGTTCTTCAGGTAGCCGAGGAGAAAATCGATGTTGAGGCTGCGCTCGTGGGCCTCGTCGACAATCAGGGTGTCGTACTGCCGCAGTTGCCGGTCCTGGCGCGTTTCCGCCAGCAGCACGCCGTCGGTCATGAACTTGATCAGGGTCTGTTTCGAGGTCTGATCGTGGAATCGGATTTTGTAGCCGACCTGATCCGGGGCGCGCAGTTCCTCGGCCACCCGGTCGGCCACCGAGATGGCGGCGATCCGGCGCGGCTGGGTGCAGCCGATCAGGCCCTGTTTGCCGCGGCCGGCCTCAAGGCACATCTTGGGCAGCTGGGTGGTCTTGCCCGAGCCGGTGTCGCCGAGCACGATCAGTACCTGGTGCGCGCGGATGGCGGCCACGATGTCGTCCCGCCGCTCGCTTACCGGCAGCGCGGGTGGATAGGAAAGGTGCATGAAATTACGGGAATTGTGTTGAGCCCGTGGGGGCAATCAGGGTATAATCAGCGCGGCCACGGATTTTTCAGGCCTGTATACCTGAAAACCCTGGCCATCACACCCAAAATAGCGTCTCACAAGCGAGGACAGCATGAAAGCAATCAGAAAGGCGGTCATCCCGGTGGCGGGCCTGGGCACCCGGTTTTTGCCGGCAACCAAGGCCATCCCCAAGGAAATGCTCACCATCGTCGACCGGCCCACGATCCAGTATATCGTCGAGGAGGCGGTGGCCAGCGGCATCGAGGAGATCATCCTGGTGACCAGCGCCGGCAAGTCGGCCATCGAGAACCATTTCGATTACGACTTCCAGCTGGACACCGTGCTTAAGGACCGCAAGAAGGTGCAGCTGCGCGAGGAACTGAGCAACATCTCCAACCTGATCGACATTATTTCGGTGCGGCAGAAGGAACCGCTGGGACTCGGCCACGCCATCTGGATGGCCCGCAACGTGGTCGGCGACGAGCCTTTCATGGTCCTGCTCGGCGACGACCTGGTGATGAGCAAGGTGGCCTGCTGCAAGCAGATGATCGAGCTCTACGAACAGGTGGGCGAGTCCATTGTCGCCGTCCAGCAGGTGCCCACGGAACAGACCCACCAGTACGGCATCGTCGAGGGCACGCCCACCGAGTATGAGCGCACCTACAAGGTTGACCGCATGGTCGAGAAGCCCGCGCCCGGCACTTGCCAATCCAACATGGCCATCATCGGCCGCTACCTGCTGATGCCCGAAATCTTCGACCTGCTCGAGAAGACCACGCCCGGCCATGGCGGCGAGATCCAGCTGACCGACGCCCTCCTGGCCCTGACGCACAAGCGCGGCATGTATGCCTACGAGTTTGTCGGCAAACGCTACGACGCCGGCGACAAACTCGGCTACCTCAAGGCGGTGGTTGACTTCGCCCTCAGCCATAACGCTCTGGGCGGGCCGTTTCGCGAGTATCTGCTGTCGGTCTGCGGCAACCTGACCGGCAAATAAGCCGGCGAGCGGATCAAAACGACGGTGGAGTTCCGTTACGAAGTCGCCGTTGCCGCGCCCCTTGCCACCGCCCTGACCTATCTCCAGCCCGCGGGAATCACCGAACCCATTCCCGCGGGCTGCTGTGTGCTCGTGCCCCTGGGCAACCGCCGCATCACCGGCTATGTCCTCGGCCCGGCCGCACCTCCTCTTGCCGGCGAGCAGGCCTTCACCCTCAAACCGATCGCCGACGTCCTCACTCCGGAGCCGTTCTTTCCGGCCAGTCTGATCCCCTTCTACCGCTGGATCGCGAACTACTATCACCATCCCCTGGGCGAGGTGATCCGCACGGCCCTGCCGCTGGCGCCGGGTGCCCGCAGCGGCCGGCAGGTGCTGCTGACCACCGCA
>JBGSPP010000162.1:0-3520 GCA_041738515.1 Desulfobulbus sp. | reverse complement strand
TTGCCTGTGTTCCGGGTGGGTAATATCGGCAAAGGTGAGCGCGCGCAGTTCCTCCTGGGTGTAGCCGGTCAGGCGGCAAAAGGTTTCATTGGCCTGGAGAAACTTGAAGGTTGGCGACACCATGAGCGTGCCCACGGGTGAGTGCTCAAAGGTCTTCCTGAACCGTTCCTCGCTGAACCGCAAGTCCTCCTCAACCCGCTTGCGCAGGACGATGTCCCAGGCCATGTCGCCCAGGTTGGTTACCAATTCGATGTCGTCCTGGTTGTACTCCTGCTCTTTGTTGCCCACCCCAAAGACAGCCACGATCTTCTCCCCCCGGAAGATCGGCACCAGCAGTTCGCGCCGAACTTCTGCGTGGCCCGCGGGCATGCCCTTGCGGTGCGGAAGCGAAGCATAGTCATTGTGGATGACAGGGCGCCGCTCCCGGACACAGTCGACCCAGACTCCTGCCTGGTCGACGGGGTAATGCAGGCCCTTGCCCTCAGCCCGGCAGAAATACTCGAGGGTGCTGGTTGACCAGGCATGGAGGGATAGTGTCTCCTGATCCTCGGCCAGGAAGTGGAAAAAGCCAATGCGACTCTCGGTGAGCATTTCTGCCTCGTCCAGGATACGCTGGAGGAGAGCGCCTGAGTTGCCTTCTGTGGCGGCTTCGCTGATCCGCAGACGTGCCCGGAGCAGTTCTTCGCTTCTCTTGCGAGCGGTGATGTCCACCCCCATCACCAAGGTGGCCGGACCTTCGGGGAGAGTAATGGGAATGGAGATCGATTCGGCCATCACCCGTCTGCCATCTGGTTGGGTGAGCATCAATTCCATGGGACTGTTGGCCTGGCCATCCTCGCAGGTGGCCATTCGCGCATAAATGCGATCAAGGTAGCGAGGGTCGATGGTCTGTTCGATCGAGATGGTTGCAGGGTCGACCTCAGTTGACCACCCGAGCATGTGTCGGGCAAAGGGGTTGGCATAGCGGTAGAGCCCTGCTCTGACAATCAGCATTGCCAGCGGACTCGCTTCGACAATGGCCTGAAACCGCTCCTCACTCGCCTGCAAGGCATCTTCCGTTTGCTTGCGCTCGGTGATGTCCCGCGAGTTGGTGATGACCCCGGTGATGCGACCGGTGTGATCGCAACAGGGAAAAAAGCTGACATCGACATATCTCCGTCCCAGGGGGGGGCAATCGATCCATTCCTGGTAGTTGACAACCTCTCCCTGCAGGCAGCGGTCGAACAACGGTTTGACCGCCTCGAGGAAGACTTGCTCGCCAAGGTTCTCTGGGATGGTCTGGCCTATCAATTGTTCCTGTTTGACGCCAGAGAACCGCTCGTGGGCTTTGTTGACCAGTACGTATCGGTACTGATCGTCGATATAGGCAATGGCATCGGTCGTCGAGGAGACAATGTCCTGGAAAAGGCGGAGGCGTTCCTCAGCCTCAACCTGCCGAGTGATATCCATGATGGTGCCGCGCACAAATGCTATCCATCCACCCTTCCACACCGCCTCTGCCATGGTGCGGATCCAGAGGCGCCGCTTGTCGACGGTAACAAAGGGGAAGCGGAGATCATACGCTTCCCCCGATTCCGCACAGCGCTGGAAGGCCTTGGCAATAGTCGTCTGGTCTTCAGGGAGGTAGCAGTCGAGGCTGCGGTCGATGAGTTCCGCTGAAAGAGTGGGCTGGTCCTCTGGTGGCAGGCCGTGGATGCGGAAGGTTTCGGGCGTCCAGGTCATTGTCTGGCCGTGTGTATCCCATTCCCAGCCTCCGATGTGGGCAAGGCTCTGGGTGGCATTCAGCAGGGTTTGGCTGTGCCGCAATTCCTCTTCCGCCTGCACGCGCTCGGTAATATCCTTGGCAAAGACCGCAACATGGCTGACACGCCCGCTGGGGTCGAGCACGGGATAAAGGTGTGACTCGTAGGTGTGGGATTCGCGCTGGTCGATAAAGGAAAGGGGCTTGCCGGTTTTAACCACCTTATTCAGCCAGGTCCTTCTCCCCTGGGCAATTTCCTTTGGCAAGAGATCAAAGACGTTGCATCCGATAATATCTCGCGTCGATACTTGCATCCGCATGGCCATAGCCTCGTTGGCAATGAGGATGAAGCCGTTCTTGTCAATAAGGGTAATGACCTCTGTTGATGCGTCAAGAATGGCTTTAAGGGCGCGTTCATGCTGTCGGAGCACTTCCTCCATCAACATACGAGAGGATATATCCCGTACGTTGGCAATGACCCCGTTTACCGAAGGATCGTGCAGAAAACTCTGGGCTCTGGCCTCCGAGAAAACCCACCCCCGGGTTTTATGGACATGGCGATACTGGACCGTGACGACCTTCTCAGGATATGCGACAGCCTCGTTCCAGGCGGCCAGGACCTCGTCCAGGTCCTCTGGATGAATGAGTGCGTCAATCTTCCTGCCTTCCAGTTCGGCGGTCGGAAACCCGGTGATCCTTTCCGCACCCGGGCTGACGTATCGTTGGCTTTCGTCAGCATTGAGGATGATTAAGTAGTCTGATGAGTTCTGTATAAGAAAACTAAGCCGCTGTTCGCTTGCCTTCAGCGCCTCAGTCCCTTGTTTGAGTTCGGTAATATCTGTGAATACAAGACGATATTCAAGGGTGCCGTCTTGTCCTTGTGCAAGGGTCGCCTTCAGCCCTGCCCAGAAAACCGTGCCTTCCGGCGGAAGCATCCGCAGTTCACACCCTTGTGGCTCTTTCGATTCAAAGAGTTGGTTACGGAACCGGTAATAGATATCCTGGTCGTCGGGAACGATGAACCGGGTGAATGGCAGACTGAGGAAAGTGGTCCGTTCGACCCCTAACATTGCGGCGGCAGTGAGGTTGGCCTCTGAAGTCATCCCCTCGGTGCTGATGGTGCAATAGCCTACCGGCGCCAGGTCATAGAGGTCAAAATAGCGTTCCTTCACGGCGACGAGCTCATCCTGTGCTCGCCGTAGTTCCTCGTTTTGCATCTCGAGTTCGACCTGATGCACCCGCAGTTCATAGAGCATCTGCCGGGTTTCTTCGGCGGAAAGAACTGCGAGGTCGTCCTGAGATTGTACAGCATGCAGCCGTACGAATGCCTCGGCCCGCTTGCGCAGATCATCAGATTGGCCAGCTTGGTCGGGTGGTCTCATCAGATATCTCTAAGACAACAGGAAGGTTTCATATAACATCGTCAACATCTACGGAGGCGAGGCGGTGGCCCCTGCCGTCCTTGGAGAGTATGAGCTCTGGTCAATCAAAGCTGCAGTGAGTAGGGTGGTTGGATCCTCCTTGGTTATCAGTTTCATGGAAAAACCCTTGGCCGAAACAGTCTTTCCGGGCAGAGGTCAGGTCGCCCCGAACCGGGCGCACGCTCAGACTTTGAACTGCCTCACCAGTTGCTCCAATTGGGCCGCCAGCTCGGCCAGACCTTGAGCGCTCTGCTGCACCTGGCCGCTGCCGTCGCCGACCTGAGACGACTGCTGGTTGATGCCGGCGATGTCGCGGGTGATGTCGGCGATGACCACGGTGCTCTGGGCCACGTTCTCG
>JBGSPP010000139.1:0-4543 GCA_041738515.1 Desulfobulbus sp. | reverse complement strand
GGCAGCGCAGGCCGCCCGCCACTGGCTGCACCATGGCTGCCGGTCGGTGTTCCTCCAGGATTCCAACAGCCTGATCATCAGCCCCGATGATCTTATCGCCGCCCTGCTCCATCTCCGGAACGCCTTCCCCGATATCGAGCGGATAACCTCCTATGCCCGCTCCCAGACCGTGGCTCGGATCAGTGACCACGACCTCGGGCGGCTGGCGGCGGCCGGCCTCAATCGCCTCCATATCGGCCTGGAATCGGGCTCGGATGCAGTTCTTGCCCGAGTGCGCAAGGGGGCCGACAAGGCCACCCACATCCTGGCCGGCCGCAAAGTCAAACAGGCGGGCATCGAGCTGTCCGAGTATGTCATGCCAGGGCTGGGCGGCCGCGAACTCTGGCGCGAACACGCCCTGGAGAGCGCCGACGCGCTCAACCAGATCGATCCGGACTTCATCCGCTTGCGCACCCTGACCGTTCCGGACAGCATCGAACTGGCCCGCGACCGCGATCAGGGGCTGTTCACGCCCATGGGCGATCGCGAGATCGCCGGGGAACTGCTGCTGTTCGTGCGTTCGCTGGACGGCATCGCCAGCCGGGTGAAGAGCGACCATGTCCTCAACCTGTTCGAGGAGATCGATGGCCGGCTGCCTGACGACCGGGAGCGGATGGCGAAAGTGATCGAGCGGTTTTTAGCCATGGCGCCCGCGGAGCAGGTGCTGTATCAGATCGGGCGGCGCACCGGGGTGTTCCGGCGATTGGACGATTGCCAGGAGCCGACCCGTCGCAGACATGCCCGGCAGTACGTCGACCGCTTCGGAGCCACGCCGGAGAACGTGGACGCGATCTGCGAGACGCTCAAGCAGCGATTCATCTGAACCAGTCCAAGCGCGGCAAACAGCAGGCCTGGCATGTTCAAGAAAGTTTACCTCGAGATCACCAACCGCTGCAACCTGTCCTGCACCTTTTGTCGGCCGACGATCCGCCCCGCCGCGACCATGCCGGCGGCGATGTTCGCCGAACTGCTGGACCGCCTCAGGGGGCACACGCAGCACCTCTGTCTCCACGTCCTGGGCGAGCCGCTCCTTCACCCCGAATTGCCGCAGTTGCTTGACCTCACCCATGCCGAAGGCTTTCAAGTCAATCTCACCACCAACGGCTCCCTGCTCGACCGCCACGGCCAGGCCCTGATGGCAGCGCCGGCGCTGCGGCAGATCTCCATCTCCCTGCACAGCCTTCCGCAAATGGAGGCGCTTGCGGCCGAAGCTGCCCTGGAGACCATGCTGCGTTTTTCACGTCAGGCCGGGGCCACCGGACGGTTGTGGGTCAGCCTGCGCTTGTGGAATCTGGCCCGAGACATGGACGAGGCAACCAGGGCATGGAACGATCGTGTCCTCGCGCGGCTGGGCGAGGTGTTTTCCCTTCCCGTTCTTCCTACCGGTGATCTGACCGCCTGCCGTGGCATCGAACTTGCGCCGCGCATCTTTCTCAACCCCGAACGCCAGTTCGCCTGGCCAGACCCAACGGCCCCTGAAATGGCACGCCGAGGCCATTGCCGTGGGCTGCGCGACCATCTGGCAATCCTCGTGGACGGCACGGTGGTTCCCTGCTGCCTGGATGGAGACGGTGTGCTTGTCCTGGGGAATCTTTTCCGGCAATCCCTGGCAGATATCCTCGCCGGCCATCGCGCCAGGCGGATGCTTGCAGGTTTTGGCAATCAGCACCTGCTCGAGCCGCTCTGCCGACGATGTTCCTATCGGCTTCGATTTTCTGCCGAGCGCTGAATTGCATCCGGCACATGCATCAAGGTAGGGGAGGTTTGCCTCGCTGTCTTTAGGTCAGTGCCGAGAGGCTGCAAACAACAAGGCCCCGGAGGGAACCCCCCGGGGCCTTGTTATCTCTATACCTTGATTTCCTGGATCAGCCCAGGCAAGGCCCTTGCGCGCGAGTGCAGGCGCCGGTTTTTGCCGCATCACATCCTGCGGTAAAGTTCCAGCACCCGCTCCTTGGTCATGATCTGCCGCCAGTCCTTGCCAAAACAGTTCTCCCAAAGGGGGGCCAGGCCCAGAGCCACGTTGGCCATGGTGTCGAGCGCCTTGTCGTCAAGTCCTTTGGTCAGGTTGCGCGGCAGATGGATGTCGTGCTTCTCCATCATCCGGCGGAACTCGCGCACCCCTTGCGGGTAGATTTCCTCAAGATAATCGAAGGTGATGCAGCAGCCGATGCCGTGGTGGGTGCCGAGGACAAAGGAAAGCCCGTAGGAGAGGGCGTGGCAGGCGCCGACCTGGGAGTAGGCGATGCTCATGCCGCCGAAGTAGGAGGCCATCATCAGCTTGTCGTCTTTGTCCGGGTGGTCGTCGAGGAAGACCTGCCGGCAGAGTTCGATGGATTTTTCGCCGTAGGCCCGGCTGAACTCGTTGAGGAAAGTGCCATGGAGCGATTCGACGTCGTGGATATAGCAGTCCATACCGGTGTAGAACCACTGGTCCTTGGGCACGCCGGTGAGCAGTTCCGGGTCGAGCAGGATCTGGTCATAGAGGGTGTAGTCGGAGTTGATCCCCAGTTTTTTCTCCGGGCCGGTGAGCACGGTGGTGCGCGAGATCTCGGCGCCGGTGCCGGCCAGGGTGGGCACGGCCACATGGTAGACCGCCGGGTTCTTGATGAGATCCCAGCCCTGGTAGTCGGCGGCCGAGCCCGGGTTGTTGAGCAACAGGGAGACGGCCTTGGCGATGTCCATGGCCGAGCCACCGCCGATGCCGATTACACCGGCCGGGGTGCGCGGATTGAAGGCCTTGACCTGGGCGACCAGCTGGTCGATGTAGCCGGTCTTGGGCTCGTCATCGACATTGACCGGCAGCAGCAGGTCGCCGGCCTGCATTGGCAGCCGCCCTTCCAGCGCCTTGCCGGCAAAGACGTCGTCGAGGACAAAGACCATGGGCGAGGAGGGGTCGACCCGTTTTACCTGGAGGATATCCCCAAGCTGATTGAAGGAGCCACGACCAAAGATAATGTTGGGGACTATCTTGAAATTTCTGTACATTGGAAAGGGTACCTGGAAAGAGGACGCCGCGCGTTGGGTGCGGGCATGGCGTTGCTGCGGGGAACAGGGGAAAAATCCGGATTCCCGACTGGTTACGATGACAGGCCTGTGTACCAGATGCGGGCCGAAATCTCAACCATGATCTGGCCAGCGGCCGGTGTGGGAGTTCCCGGTTGCTGGTGGGACAGTCCGCTCAGCCGATCTTCGCCTGGTCGATCCAGGCCCTGGTCCCCAGGGAGGTGCAGGAGAGGCCGGCTATCTTGGTGGCTTCTTCCAGGCTGGTAAGAAAATCCTCCCGCAGGAGAAAATGGCAGAAGGCACCGTGGAAGATGTCGCCGGCGCCCATGGTGTCGAGCGCATCGACATCGAGCACCGGCAGTTCGATGGTCTTGCCCTGGTGATGGGCAATGATCGGGTCATCGTCCCGGGTGATGGCGATGTGTTCGATGCCGGCCGTGCGCAGGGAGATGATGACGCCCTGCTTGTCCGTGCATCCGGGCGGGTGGAAGTTGTCGGAGCAGATGGCGTAATCGATCAACGGCAGCAGTTGGTCCAGCCCCTCCTTCCAACTGCCGCCGTCCAAGACCACGGGGATGTCAAGTGACCGGGCCAGGGTGGCCAGTTGCACGGCCTGGGGCAGGTAGTGGCCATCCAGCATGAGGATTTGAGCGCCCTCCAGGATCGGCGGCCGAATGGCCTCGTCTCTGAGCTTGCGCCGCTCGGTGTGGGCGTAGACCACGCAACGTTCGCCGGTGCTCAGATCCACCATGATCGAGGCCAGTATCGGCGGCCGCTTGGGTCTGTCGGCGCAGTCGATGAGTTGGACGTTATAGTCGGCGATGTCATTTTTCGGTAGCTGGGCGAGCGGATGGCTGCCGAGACCGGTGACCAGCGTCGCCGCGTTGCCAAAGGCGGCAAAGGCGACGGCGGCATTGGTGGCTGGCCCGCCGGCAAACGACAGCTGCCGCTCAGCTCTCAATTTTTCGTTGTTGCGGGGGTGTCGGGGGACATAATAGATTATGTCCGTGGTCGCCAATCCGAGAAAGACGCCGGTATGCATGGTCGGTGGTGATAGTTTAAGGGATTGGTGAGAGTATTTATTGGGTCCAGAGTACCAGAAGATAAGGAAAAATCCAGGTATTCCTTTGGGAAAAAAGGGTAGCCGGCGCTGGCCATGGAGGCGCCCCGAGCCTGGCGAACGCCTGCGGGCACAGCCCGCGCCGCTGTGATCGAGAACCCTAACAAGCAATGGAGGTCGAACATGGTCCTGACCGCATCGACAATGCTGGCCCTGGGGGCGCAGGCCCCGCCCTTTTCCCTGCCCGATGCCGGCGGCAGAGTGGTCGCGCGCGACGATTTCCGCGAGGCGGCCGGTCTGCTGGTGGTCTTTTTGTGCAACCACTGCCCCTATGTCAAGCACATCCGGCACGAGTTGGCGGCCATCGGCCGAGAGTACACGGCCAGAGGCATTGCCATGGTCGGCATCAACAGCAACGACGGCGAGGCCTACCCGGACGAT
>JBGSPP010000123.1:0-5810 GCA_041738515.1 Desulfobulbus sp. | reverse complement strand
GGTGCGGCGGCGGGAGGGTCAATGCGCTGCTCCGGCTGGGGCGGGGCAGCCTCCTGCCTGGGCAGCGCACCCGTGCTGACATCCTTCTTCACCCATCCCGGAATGAGGCCCAGGGCCATGAGCGTGTCCCGGTTGAGCTCGCCGGTCTGCTTCAAGCCGTTGTCCTTCTGAAACCTCTGCAGGGCAGTCCTGGTTTGCCGACCGGAGACGCCGTCGGGCGATCCCGGGTCGTACCCGCGCTCCATCAGGACATACTGGGCCTCCTTTAACCTGGGGTCCGGAGGCGAGGGTACGGTCTGGCGTTCCTCGGCACGATTTCGGCTCGAACTCCGCGAGGAGGCCGCAGGCAACTGGCTGACCACCTTGAACGGAGAGCGGGCCGAGACCACATAGCCAATGGCGCGGTAGTTGAAATAGGCGCGCGCCTCGTACTCGCCGGGGTAGGGTGCGGCAAAGTTCAACACGCCCTGCGGCAGTCCGTACGGGGTGTATTCGTAGGTCCCGGCATAGGTGTCCGGGGCAGAGGCTGCGACAATGCAGACCCAGTCGCCGCTGGTGCCGGGTGCTCCGGAAAAATGCACCTGTATCGGTTCTCCGGGGAGATACACTCGTTTGTCTGTGGAAATTCTGGGCGAGGCGAGCACCCCGACGGACAGCCCGTGGAGGAGGATAACGGTGCACAGGGTGGACAGCAGTATCTTTGCCAATACGGGACGTTGCTTCATGGATCGCTCCTTTCTCCTTTGCCGATGTGTTCGTGGATCAACGCGGATGGGACCGGAACCAGTCAGGGATGGGGCGCATTGTACACTGAGGACAACCAGGTGGGCAACGGCGTTGTTACCTGCAGAGCAAAGGGCTGGAGGAACAGCGAGGGCATTGCCGCCGGCTGCAGGTCCCTCCTGTGGTAAACAGGATCAATCGGAGATTTTGCCCTGGCAGGGCCGAGGGTGTTCTCGCCGTTATTTCTTGGCGGCGCAGAATGATCGGGCTTGGGCGTCGCGGGAACTGAGGCAGCGCACCAGGGTGGACTGCTCGTCGACGCTGAGCACCGTGCCTTCCTTGACCATGGCCTTTATGGTCCGGTTCCAGTAGATGGTGCCGCGGTTGTCGTCCATCTTGGGGCAGATGTAGGTGACGAAATGACAGGCCCTGCATTTGTTCTCCAGCAGGGGCTGGCACTGTTCGGCGGCATGGACCTTAGGCCCGTCGCCGCAGCAAACCAGGGTCAGCAGCAGGGTTGCCAGCGGTAGGATCGTTCGGGGTTGGAGAATGAGGGCGGGTAACATGGGGTTGGTTTCCTTGGCATGCACCAGCGAAAAAACATCCGGGGTTTCAGGAGCCCCGTGCGGGAAGGAAGGAGAGAAACCTTTCCGCACGGGGTGTTCAGCAACCGGGCGTCGTCAGGGGCACCGATAGCTGGCGGATGGCCTGCTTCGCCGTCAGTGCGAGAACAGCGGCAGGTGTTTGGCTGACATCTTGTATAGGAACACACCCAGTGCAATGATGCCAAGCGAGATCGTGAATTCCGTCCAGGAGGGGAAATAGGACGCTCCCTTCCAGGTGTTGTAGCGTTCCATGCTGAACAGGCAGACGTTCATCCGGTTGAGAAGCACGCCGATGATGACCAGCATGTTGACCGAGAAGAGAATGTTGACGTTTTCCCGTAACTTCTTGACGCTGAGGATGGCGATGGGGATGACCACCCCGATCAGCATTTCCAGCAGGTACATGTTGCCTTCCACTGAGCCGTCGAAGGCCATGGAAGGGCTTGCGACCACGAACAGCTGGTAGAGCTTGAGCAGCAGGTAAAAACAGAGCACGTACAGTACGCCCCTGGCCAGCCCGAAGAAGATCTCCTTGTCCACCTCGTGGTGGAGAAACTTCTTGCTCAGCATGGTTTCGAAACTGACCATGGACAAGCCCATGGCCACGGCGGAAACCAGGAAGTGGAAGGGCAGCTTGGTGTCCCACCACAGTGGCGACATCTTCTCCGGGGCGATCAGGAAGACCGCGCCCAGCGACGACTGGTGCAGGGTGGAGAGCATGACGCCGAAGATGACTGCGCCGACCATCACCTTGTTCACCACCCGCAAGGCCTTGTGCCAGCCCAGTCGTTCCAGGAGCATGGGGCTGAACTCAAGTGCCAGCGTGGTGGTGTAAAAGATGACGTGCATGGCCACGACCCACATGACCGAGTGGTATTGCCACATGACCATCGGGTGCGGCAGGCGGAAGGGGTGGCCGATGTCGAGGAAAATGGCTGCCACCGCCATCAGGTAGCCGAGGAAGGCAGTGAGGATGGCCGGCCGGACGATGCAATGATACTTCTTCCAGTTGAAGAGATAGACCGCGCAGGCGATGATGAAGCCGCCCGCGGCCATGGCCACGCCGCCGAGCACGTCGAGGCCGAGCCAGAAGGCCCAGGGGTAGCCGTCGTTCATGTTGGTGGCCGCCCCCAGTCCGTACATCATACGATACAGGGCGACCCCGCCTCCGAGGAGGATCAGAACGACCATGATGATGGTCGCCGGCGTCCAGGTTTTAATGTTCGGATTCGATTCCATGGTGTTTCACCTCATATCCAGAGTGACGAAGTTGTTCCACAACCGCGCTGATTATTTTCTCCATTCCGGCTTCAACCTCCGGTGAGAGGCCGATGCCGACGTCGAGCTGCTTGGGCTCGACGCCGTACAGGGTCAGGTGCCTGGGCATGATGTCGGTCAGTTCAGCCGCGGCGAGCACGTCGCAGATACCCAGCTGGTGCGGCGTGGTTCTGGCCATGAAGGCCCTGGGCACATGCTCGTTCTCGACCATGATCACTGTGCCGGGGGCCCGGTCGTCGCGCAGGGCGTCGATCAGGATGACCTGATCGCGGCCTTCCAGCAGGGAGAGCAGTTCGAAACCGGCCGTGCCGCCGTCGATGCACTCCACCGAGTCCGGCAGGTCGTAGCGGCGGGCCAGTTCCTCCACCGCCTTGCAGCCCACGCCCTCGTCGCCGATCAGCAGGTTGCCGATGCCAAGCACCAGAGCGCTCATGCCCGCCTCCTGGATCACAGAACCTTGACCTTGGAAAGCGGCGTCTTCTTGCCGTCAACCAGGTGGATGGCGCAGGCCAGGCAGGGGTCAAAGGAATGGACGGTGCGCAGCACCTCCAGCGGCAGTTCGGGATCGGCGATGGGGTTGCCCACCAGCGAGGCTTCATACGGACCGAGCGCGTCTTCCTGGTTTCTCGGGCCGGCGTTCCAGGTGGAAGGCACCACGGCCTGATAGTTTTTGATCTTGCCGTTTTCGATCACGATCCAGTGGGAGAGCATGCCGCGGGGGGCCTCGTGGAAGCCGGTGCCGCGCTGCTCGCCCTTGGGAAACACCGGGGCGTTGAAGGTGTCGAGGTCGCCCTTGCCGATGTTTTCGATCAGGGCCTGCCACTGCACGTTCATGTTCTCATAGAGTACACCGCAGCGGATGACCCGGGCCGCGATCCGGCCGATGGTCGAGTGGAGGGCGTCGATGCCCACCGTGGTTCCGGCCAGGGCGGAGACGGTCTTGAGGGTGTTGTCGACGTAGGTCTTGGTTGTCTGATGGCCGGCCAGGTACATGGCGACCACATTCGGCAGCGGGCCGACCTGGGCCGGTTGGCCGAGGTAGGTCGGGGCTTTGACCCAGGAGTACTTCTTGTCGTACTCGTAGCCGGTGTAGTTGGGTACGGTCTCCTCCTCGTAGGGGGAGCGGTCCCAGGCGCCGTTGTACCAGGCGTGCTTGATCGATTCCTTGATGCCGCTGTAGAGGGTGGCTTCCCGCTGGCTGGCAATCGGCGCGAACTTGCTGATGTCGCCGTTGGGGATGTAGCCGCCGGGCAGAGCGAACTTGGTGCCCTTGGTGTCCATGGGCATGTCGGGCACGTAGAGGTAGTTGAGGACGCCGGCGCCATACTTGGTCCAGTCGGCGTAGAAGGCGCCAATGGCGGCCACGTCGGTGAGCATGGCCTGCTTGATGAAATCGCCCACCTCATCGACCAGCGTCTTGATCTGGTAGAGTTTCTGGATGGTCAGGTTGGACGGGTTGTCGGGGTTGATCGGGTTGGTGACGCCGCCCACGGCCAGGTTCTGGATGTGCGGGGTCTTGCTGCCGAGGATGGCGACCACCTGGTTGATCTTGCGCTGATACTCGAGCGCCTGCAGATAGTGGGTGGCGGCCAGGAGGTTGACCTCGGGCGACAGCTTCATGGCCGGGTGGCCCCAGTAGCCGCTAGCGAAGATGCCCAACTGGCCGGAGGCGACGAACTTCTTCAGCCGGTCCTGGACCGCCTTGATCTCCTGGGGGCTGTTGCCCTTCCAGTCAGAGAGGCTCTGGCCCAGCTTGGCGGTGGCCATGGGATCGGCGGCCAGGGCGGAAACGATGTCCACCCAGTCGAGCGCGCAGAGGTGATAGAAATGGACCATGTGGTCATGGATGCCGTGGGCGCCGATGACCATGTTGCGGATGTACTGGGCGTTGAGCGGGATCTCCATCTTCAGGGCGTCTTCCACCGAGCGCACCGAGGCCATGGCGTGCACCGTGGTGCAGACGCCGCAGATGCGCTGGGCGTAGGCCCAGGCGTCCCTCGGGTCGCGGCCCTTGAGGATGATTTCGATGCCGCGCCACATCTGCCCCGAGGACCAGGCATTGGTGACTTTGCCGTTGTCCACTTCGCAGTCGATGCGCAGGTGCCCCTCGATTCTGGTGACCGGATCAATGGTTATCTTCTTGGCCATGTTCATTCTCCTTTATGCTCTTCCGGCAAGCAGTCTTGCCGCGGTGATCGTTGTTCTCGGCGGGGACGTAGGAGCGTGCAGGCTCACGCCTCGTCCCCATTCCCGGCTTCCTTTTTCTTCTTGTCCAGCTTCTGGGTGACGACCCGCAAGGTTGTGCCGGCCACCAGCAGGGTGCCGATCAGGACCGGGACGTGGGAAACGTAATCCCAGGTGAAATCCGGATACACTTGGTTGGTGATCTTGGGATTGAAGCCGAGTTTGTCGAATTCGACCCCGGCCAGGAAGAGATACTGGGTGCCGCCGGCCTCCTCGAGGCCATAGACATGATCGACGTATTTGGACACCACCTGTTCGGTGCGCTCGTCGCCGTCCACCCGCTTCACCGGGTAGGCGTAGGTATCACCGGCCTTGAGGGCCAGCCGCCGCTTGGCTTCTTCCCGAAGGTCCGTAACCTTGCCAAAGATCGAGGCGCCGGTGGGGCAGGACTCGCAGCAGGCCGAATACTTGCCCTGGGCATAGCGGTGGTTGCACAACTGACATTTGACCACCGAAGGCGAGGCCTTCTCCCATTCATACATGGGAATGCCGAAGGGGCAGGCGACCTGGCAGTACCGGCAGCCAAAGCATTTGTTCTTGTTGTAGGTGACGATGCCGGTGTCCGGCTGTTTCTGCAGAGCCGCCACCGGACAGACCGAGACGCAGGCCGGCTCGATGCAGTGCAGGCAGTGGTTCTTGATAAAGGACAGTTTCTTGCTGGGGGTGTCGGCCTTGGGATCTCTGCCGTGGACCTTGATGACGCACAAGGTTTTGTCGGAGAGTCTGTCGGCGTCGTCATAAATAGGTTCCTGGCCTTCCGCGTGCACGAAGGGGATCTTGCCCGCCGTCTCCTTGTGGTACAGGGCTCCGCCGGGTTCGGCGTTGGCCTTCTTGCAGTTGACCATGCACGACTTGCAGCCGATGCACAGGGTGGAGTCGTAGAGGATGCCGACCGCGTCGGGCGGCAGGCCCTTCCTGGGCGCGGCCTCGACCGGCGTGGCTCCCGCCGCCGCAATCAGG